>CAZWXG010000016.1:11506-12816 GCA_964637825.1 uncultured Acidobacteriota bacterium | reverse complement strand
GCCAGCCGCGCCCTTTCCACGTCCAGGTTGACGGCGTAGCCGAAGAGAATCAGCTGGAGAATGGGGGGGCCGACGAGCAGCGCCAGGGACCGGGGGTCCTTGAGCGTCTGGATGAATTCCTTCCGGATGATCGCCGCGATGCGCTGCCACATGGTTTCAGGCCACCTTCTGTTTGAGCTTCTTGAGCACGACCAGGTAGATCAGCCCCGCGTAGGCCGCGAGGAGCCCCACCTCCAGGAAGAGGACTTCGATGCCGACCCCGCGCAGGAAGATGCCCTTGAGGATCGTGACGAAATAGCGGGTCGGGAAGAGGTGGCTGACCACCTGGACCGGGAGCGGCATGTTTTCGATGGCGAACACGAATCCCGACAGGAGGAACGCGGGGAGGAAGGAGGAGAGCATCGCCAGCTGGTAGGCCACCAGCTGCGACCGGGTCAGCGCCGACACCAGGATTCCCCAGAACAGGGCCCCGACCAGGAACAGGCACCCCGAAAAGGCCAGGAACAGGGTGCTCCCCCGCAGGGGCACGTCGAAGAGGATCACCCCGACCACCACGGTCAGGACCATATCCACGACCCCGAGCACGAAATAGGCGCTCATCTTCCCGAGCGCGATCTCGGCCGGCCGCAGCGGCGTGGAGAGCAGCTGTTCCATCGTCCCCATCTCCCATTCGCGCGCCAGCGTCAGGGACGTCATGAGCGCCCCGATGATCATGAGGATCAGCCCGATCAGCCCCGGGACGATATAATTTTTCGATTTCAGGTCGCTGTTGTACCAGACGCGCAGCTGCGCGTTCACCGCCGGCCGGGCCCGGGCGGCGACCCCGGCCGCGGGGTTGCGCAGCGCCGCCGCCAGGGGTTGGATGATGCCGGTGGCGTAGCCCAGGGCGATGGAGGCGGTGTTGGAATCGCTGCCGTCGAACAGGAGCTGGACCTGGGGGTTGCGGCCGGAGGCCAGGTCGCGGGCGTAGTCCCGGGGGACGACGATGCCGAGCATGCACTCGTTGCGGTCGATGGCCCGTTCGATCTCGCGGTAGCCGTCCACCCCCCCCAGGATGTGGAAATAGCGCGACCCCTCGAAACGCGAGACCAGGTCGCGGCTCGCGGGGGTGCGGTCGGCGTCGTAAACGAGCGCGGGAATCCGGTCGACATCGAGCGTCAGCGCGTACCCGAAGAGCAGGATCATCAGGATCGGCAGGGCCAGGGCCATGACCAGGCTGATGGGGTCGCGCAGGATGTGGAGAAACTCCTTGCGCGCCGCGGCGCCGGTCCTCTGCAGGTTCATGCCATCCCCCTCTCCAGATTCCGCCG
>CAZWXG010000016.1:6568-11406 GCA_964637825.1 uncultured Acidobacteriota bacterium | reverse complement strand
CTATTCTTTCGGCGCCCCGATGTCGCGGGACAGCAGCGTGAGGGCCCGGTTCAGCTGGTCCTTGGTCCCGCTGAGCACCAGGCGGTCGCCGCCCATGAGCGTCTCGTTCGGTTCCGGGTTGTTCATCGTGCGATGCTCCCGGATGATCCCCAGGATCAGGCTCCCGGTCTCCTCCCGGATCCGGGTCTCGCTGACCCGGGACCCTTCCCACCCCCATTCCCGGGGAGCCTGCCACGTTTCGGTGTAGATGTCGAGCTCGTCGCTCAGCCGGATGCGGGGTACGGTGATCTTCCGTTCCCGGAAAAAGCCGAAGCGCTGGTCGCGGATCGACTTGATTTCGGCCGCCACCATCGAGCGGGGGGCGTTGTAAACGCGCAGGATCCGGGTCATGAGCTCCAGGGAGGCCTCGAATTCCTCGGCGATGACTTCCGTGGAGCCCTGGTCCCACAGCGCGTCCATGTCCGCGACATACTTCGTCCGGGTGAGCACCACGATTTCGGGCGCGCGCTCCCGCGCCAGCTTGATGCCCAGGCGGGCGGCGAAGGGGTCGGAGACGACGAAGACGATGACGCGGGAGCGGTGGATGCCCGCCTGTTCGAGGGTATGCGCGTTGGTGCAATCCCCGAACAGGATCGACTCCCCCTCCCGCCTGGCCTCGCGCACCGCCTGTTCGTTCAGGTCGACGATGATGTAGGGGATCCGGTTCGCCTTCAGCGCCCGGGCGATATTCTGCCCCCCCAGGCCGTTGCCGCAGATGATCACGTGATCCTTGAGGGCCTCCAGTTCCCGCAGACGGTTTTCGGAGCGGCCGATCCTGAGCCCGGGGTCCCAGTCCCGGGCGAAGCGCAGGACCAGGGTGCGCGTCAGCCGGAAAAAGAGGGGGGAGAGGACCATGCTGACCACGGAGCAGGCCAGGAGGATCTGGTAGGGGCCCGCGCCCACGATGCCGGCGGCGGCCGCCGCCTGCAGGAGGACGAAGGAGAACTCCCCGACCTGGGCCAGCGCCGCCCCCGCGAAAAGGGCGGGATGGAGCGGAATGCGGCTGGCGGCGACGGCGGCCGTGGTGAGGAGGGTCTTGCCCAGGATCACCGCGGCCGTGATGAGAAGGACGCTCCCGACGTTCCGCGCGATGAAGGCGGGGTCCACGAGCATCCCGAGCGAGATGAAGAAAAGGCTGTTGAGCCCGTCGCGAAAGGGGCGCACCTCGGCGAAGAGGTGCTGGCCGTAATCCGATTCCGACAGGACCAGCCCGGCCAGGAAGGAGCCCAGGGCGAGCGAGACGCCCGCCTTGGCCGACGCCAGGGCCGTTCCCAGGAAAAGGAAGATGGCGGCGATCAGGAACAGCTCCTTGCTGTGGGTTTTCAGGATGCCGCGGAGGATCAGGGGAAACACGTAGCGCGCCACGACCAGTACGCCCAGGATGAGCAGGGCGGCCTTCGCCACCGAGACCGCTATGGAGCCGAATACCGCTTCCTCCGCCGCCATCAGCGGGATGGCCACCATGAAGGGGATGGTGGCCAGGTCCTGGAAGATGGCGATGCCGAGGCCGATGCGCCCGTGAACGGAATCGATCTCGCCGCGGTCGGACAGCATCTTCATGAAGACGGCGGTGCTGCTGAGCGCGACGAGCATGCCGTAGACGATGGCGGCCCGGTCGGAGGCGCCGGCCTGGCGGGCGATGAGCATCACCACCGCCCCGGTCCCGAGCGTCTGCAGCGGGCCGGCGAGCAGCACGGCGATCCTCGTTTCCATCAGCTTCTTCAGGGAGTATTCCAGCCCCAGCGAGAAGAGGAGGATCATCAGCCCGACCGTCGCCAGGGTGTGGATGCTGTCCAGGTCGTGCACCAGGCTGAAGCCGTAGGGGCCGATGAGGGTCCCGGTGATCATGAACCCGACGATGGGGGACTGGTTGAGGCGGTGGCAGGCATAGACGACGGCCGCGGCGCATCCGAAGACCACCACCAGGTCGGCCAGCATTCCGATGTCGTGCATGGGGCCTTCTCCCGCCTTCCCGTCCGCCGCCCTATGAGCCCGGGTGCCCGGGGCGGTCCCCGGCGCGCTTATCGATACACGCCCGCCCGCAGGTTCCGCCGGATGCGCCAGACCTCGCCCAGCACCTCGAGGTAGGACCCGGCGGTCACCTTGCTCCCGGGGGCGTTGTGCCAGGTGATGGGGGCCTCGGCGATCAGGCAGCCGTGGGCCTGGGCGATGGCCAGCAGTTCGATATCGTAGCCCCAGCGGGTCAGCGTCTGCCGGGGGAAGATGATGTCCGCCGCCCTCCGGGTGAACATCTTGAACCCGGCCTGCGTGTCGGCGATGCCGGGGACGGCGAAGGTCTGGATGAACCAGTTCCCCATCCGCCCCGCCAGTTCCTTGCAGCGCGCCTGGCGGACGGGGATCACGGAGCCCTCCAGGGCTCGGGAGCCGATGACCACGTCGTACCCCTTGTCGAAATAGGGCCAGAAACGCTCCACGTGCCCGAGGGTGGTCGAATTGTCGGCGTCCATGAACAGGAGGTGGGTCCCGCCCGCCGCGAGCATCCCCAGCCGGACGGAAGCCCCCTTGCCGTGGTTGAGCCCGTCGGGGTGTGCCAGGAGCCGGACCGGGACCGGACCGGACTGGTGCCGCCGCGCGATGTCGACGGTCCGGTCCGCCGACCCGTCGTCGACCACGAGGATCTCGGAGCCGTAGGCTTGGGCGCGCAGGTAGGCGATCGACTGCTCCAGGGTCGCGGGCAGGCGCAGCTCTTCGTTAAACGCCGGGATGACCACCGAAAGCCGAGGAGCCGAGTCATGCATCATGGGGCGGACGATTCTCTCTAGGCTACCGTCACTTCGCGGCAGAGGTAGACGTCCTGGATGGCGTTCAGCAGCGCGATCCCTTCGTCCATCGGGCGCTGGAACGCCTTGCGTCCCGAAATCAGCCCCATCCCCCCGGCCCGCTTGTTGATCACCGCCGTCTTCACCGCCTCGGCCAGGTCGCCGGCGCCGGAGCTGGCGCCGCCGGAGTTGATCAACCCGGCGCGCCCCAGGTAGCAGTTGAGGACCTGGTAACGGGCGAGGTCGATCGGGTGGTCGGAGGACAGGTCGGAATAGACCTTCTTGTGGGTCTTGCCGAACTTGAGCGCGTTGTAGCCGCCGTTGCACTCCGGGAGCTTCTGCTTGATGATGTCGGCCTCGATGGTGACGCCGAGATGGTTGGCCTGGCCGGTCAGGTCGGCCGCGACGTGGTAATCGGGCCCCCCTTCCCCGGTCTGGTTGAAGGCGGGGTTGCGCAGGTAACACCAGAGGATGGTGGCCATCCCCATCTGGTGCGCCTCGTGGAACGCCTCGGCGACCTCCTGGATCTGCCGGCGGGATTCCTCGGACCCGAAATAGATGGTGGCGCCGACGGCGGTGGCCCCCAGGTCGAACGCCTGCCGGACATTGGCGAACATGATCTGGTCGTAGGCATTCGGGTAGGAGATGAACTCGTTGTGGTTGAGTTTCACGATGAAGGGGATCTTGTGGGCGTATCTGCGGCACACGGAGCCGAGAACGCCGAGAGTGGACGCCACGGCGTTGCACCCCCCTTCGATGGCCAGCCGGACGATGTTTTCGCCGTCGAAATAGATCGGGTTGGGGGCGAAGGAGGCCCCGCCGGAATGCTCGATTCCCTGGTCGACCGGGAGGATGGAGAGATAACCCGTCCCCGCGAGCCTCCCGTGGTCCAGGAGCGACTGCAGACTGCGCAATACCTGCGCCGGCCGGTCGCTGGCGCCCCAGGCCCGGTCGATGAAGTCCGGCCCCGGCAGGTGCAGCCGGTCCCTGCTCCACGTCCCGCTCCGGTGGTCGAGAAAGTACGAGGCCTCCGGCCCCAGCAGGGCGCGAATGCCCTCGATCGTTCTTGCGTTTCCATTCGTCATGGCAAGCGCCTCCTTTCCAGATGACAAGGCCTGATTTTATGATGAACAGATCGGTGAATGCAAAGCCAACCATCCGTCCCCGCCGGTATCAGCGCGGCCGGGCCGGCACGTGACGCTATTTGCGCTGGAGTGCCCCCAGCTCCCGGGACCGCCGGGTGGCCGCTTCCACGGCCTCCATCAGGGTCGAACGGAAATTGCATTTTTCCAGCATCTTCAGCCCGGCGAAGGTGGTCCCCCCCGGGGTGGCGACGATGTCCTTGAGTTCGCTCGGGTGCTTGCCGGTCTCCAGGAGCATTTTGGCCGCCCCGTAGACGGTCTGGGCCGCGAGCAGGGACGCCTCCTTCCGGGAGATCCCCAGCTGCACGCCGGCGTCGCTGAGCGATTCGATGAACATGAAGACGTAGGCGGGGCCGCTTCCGCTCAGGCCGGTGACCACGTCCATCAGCGCTTCGTTCTGCAGGATCACGGTCTTGCCGATGCACCCGAAAATGGCCTCCGCCCGCCCGAGGTCTTCGGGAGACACGTTCCGGCCCGGGCAGAGGGCCGTGATCCCGGCCTGGACGGAAGCCGGGGCGTTCGGCATCACGCGGATGACGCCCGACTGGTGGTGCATCTTTTCGGCCAGCCTTTCGGTCGTCACCCCGGCCACGATCGAGACGAAGACATGGTGTTCGTGGCTCGATCCGGCCAGTTCCTCCAGCAGCGGGTCGACGTTCTGGGGCTTGACGGCGAGGATGACGATGGAGGCCTTTTTCACCAGTTCCGCGTTCGACGACGTCGTCCGGATCCCGTAGGCTTTCTCGACCGCGGCCAGGCGCTCGAGGTTGACGTCGCTCGCGAGGATGTCCGATTTCTTCACCCGGCCCGAATGGACCAGCCCCCGGATCAGAACCTCCCCCATGTTGCCCGTGCCGATGATCCCGACTATCTTTCC
>CAZWXG010000016.1:4888-6468 GCA_964637825.1 uncultured Acidobacteriota bacterium | reverse complement strand
GGGGATTCAGGACCTTGCAGACCACGGTGGTGATGTCGTCGACCTGGGGCAGGCCGTCGGAAAACTCCCGCACCGCCCCGTAAAGCCCGTGTACCATGTCCTTGGCGCTTTCGCGCCGGTAGGCGCGGATGAAATCGAGGGCGCGCTCCACCCCGAAGTAGCTCTGGTCGGGGCGCTCGGCGTCGGTGATCCCGTCGGTCAGGAGCGTGAGGATGTCGCCCGGCTCCAGCCGGATCTCGCCGCTCGACCCGAAGACGTGGCCCGGCATCAGTCCCAGCGGGATGTCGATGCTGTCGAGCGACTGCTTGACCTCCCCGGCGGCGTTGAAGATGAACCCGGGGGTGTGCCCGGCGCTGGCGTAAACCAGGGTCCGGGACCGGGGGTCGAGGCGGCAGAAGATCAGGGTGGCGTAGTGGTCCTGCCTCAGGTCGTTGGCCAGGGCGTCGTTGGTCAGCGACATGATCTCCGCCACGTCCCGGCTCCCGGGGGCGAACGCCCTCAGGAAAGCCCGGAGTTCGGCCATCAGCAGGGCCGACCCGATGCCGTGGCCGCAGACGTCCCCCATGACGATGCCGAGGGCGCCGTCCCTCAGGGGGATGAAATCGAAGTAGTCCCCCCCGATAGCGTCCGCGGGGAAGGCGGCAGCGGCGAAGTCGTACCCCTCGATGCTCGGGGGGGGGATCTCGTAAAACTGCTGCTGGACGGCGCGGGCCAGGCTCATCTGGAACTGCTGCTCCTGGAGTTTGCGCTGCTCGGTGACGTCCTTGATCACCGTGACGAAATGGGTGATGACGCCCGTCGGCCCCCACATCGGGGTGATGGTCTGCTCGGCGTAGAAGATCTCGCCGTTTTTCCTGCGGTTGGCCATCGTGGCCCGGAATACGTTGCCGGAAAGGATGGTGGCCCACAGGTTTTCATAGAACGCCGAGTCGTGGACCCCCGAGTTGATGATGCGGGGGGTGATCCCCCGGACCTCCTCCCGGGTGTAGCCCGTCGTCTGCTCGAAGGCCGGGTTGACGTACTCGATGATGCCGCTGCGGTCGGTGATGATGATGCTGTCGGCCGTCTGCTCGACGGCGTTCTGCAGAATCTGGATCTGGGTGCTCCCTTCCTTCTTTTCGGTCATGTCGTGGAAGACCACGACGCTGCCGCGGATCTCTCCCCCCTCGTCGCGCAGAGGGCTCGCCTGCACCGAGAGCCAGAGCCCGGAGGGGCAGTGCTCGTTGCGGATGAAGATCTCCGTCTCGGCCACGGTCTCGCCCGCCAGCGCGCGCGCGTCGGGGAGCTCCTCCCGGCGGTGGGGGGTGACCCCGTCCGGCCGGTAGCAGCCCCTGATTTCGGACCAGGCCCGGGGGGTGTTCTCCTGCCCGGCGCTCCCCAGCACCTTCTGTGCGGCCTCGTTGCAGATCAGGAACCGGCCCCCGGCGTCGGCCACCACCACCCCCTCGGAGAGGTGGTAGAGGGTGGAGCGGAGGATCTCCAGTTCGTCGGGGAGCGGTTGGAGCACGTAATCGCCGTAAGCGCAGGCCATAGCCATGGATCCTCTGAAAAACCTGACTCTTCACTCTACCATGGGGAAG
>CAZWXG010000016.1:1944-4788 GCA_964637825.1 uncultured Acidobacteriota bacterium | reverse complement strand
CTAGGCGTCCATGTGGGCGAACCCGAGCTCGAGGTCGCCCATGATGTCGCGGGGGTCTTCGAGCCCGACCGAAAGGCGGATGAGCTCGTCGATGATGCCCAGCTTGTAGCGCTCCTCGCGGGTGATGTTGTAGTAGCTGTTCAGGGCCGGGTGGGTGACCAGCGTCTCGGGCCCTCCCAGGCTGGGGCCGAGCATGCACAGCTTGAGCCCGTCCAGGAACTTCAGGGTCCGGGCCAGGTCGGCGTCGAGCTCGAAGGTGACGACGGCGCCGAACCCCCGCATCTGTTTTTTGGCGATGGCGTGGTGCGGGTGCCCGGGGAGGCCGGGATAGTAGACGCGGCGCACCTTGGGCTGATGCTCCAGGAATTCGGCGATCTCCTGCGCAGTGCGGTTGAGCCGCTCCATCCGCACCCCGAACGTCTTCACCCCCCGGATCAGCAGGTAGCTGCTCATCGGGTCGATGACGCCCCCCGTCATGCGGCGCCACTGCAACATCGGTTCGGTGGCGGACTCCGACCCGAGGACCGCCCCCCCGAGCACGTCGTTGTGCCCCGCCAGGTATTTGGTGGTGCTCTGGATGACGATGTCCACCCCCTGCTCGAGCGGCCGGGCGTTGAAGGGGGTGGCGAAGGTGCTGTCGATGACGCTGAGGACCTTGTGCCGGCGCGCGATCCGCACCACCTCCTCCACGTCGGCGATGTTCAGGTAGGGGTTGGTGGGGGACTCGGAGATGATCATGACCGTTTCCGGCGTCACCGCCCGTTCCATGGCCTCGTAGTCCCCCATGGGGACCACCGTGGAGTGGATGCCGAAGCGGGGCATCACGGTGGTGACGAACCGCAGCGTCTGCTTGTAGGCGTCGTCGGTGATGATGATGTGCTGCCCCTGGCTGCAGGTGGAGAGAATGGTGGAGGAGACGGCGCTCATGCCGCAGTCGAAAAGGACGCAGCGCTCCGCCCCTTCCAGGGCCGCCAGCTTCTTTTCGGCCGCCTCGCGCGTGGGGTTCCCGTACCGCCCGTACTCGTAGTGCCGGATCCGGCCCTCGGCGAACGCCACCATCTCCGCGACGTTCTTGAAGACGAAGGTGCTGGCGTAGTCGATGGGGGTGGTGATGCTCCCCATCCAGCGGTTCTCGCCGTAGTGCACGGCCATGGTGTCCCGGTGTCCCTTCGGGTGCCTGGTGTATTCGTTCATGACGCTCTCCACTCGCTTCCGCGGCGGCGGCCCCACGGGCGTCCGCCGCCTGATTCAAAAAACCGGCGCAGACATTATGATCCAAATTTTCCGATTATTGGAGGAAAACCTCGGATTTCAAGTGGGTGCCGGGCCGGTTTCTGTTACAATCATCGCAGCGCGGAGGTGAATCTGGCCTGGTGGCCGGCCTGGACTTCAAATCCAGTTGTGGTTCACCGGAAGGTGGGCTGGGTGGGTTCGATTCCCATGCACCTCCGCCACTTTTTCCCCCCACCCCGTAACGGGGACGAATCACACCGTCACCGCAATCATCGAGTGTAAAAGGCCGGGGATTGCAGCAGGGCCGGCCTATGGATCCAACCGAAGCTTCTGTCGGCATTGTCCCCGGAGGGTCTTTGCTATCCGCAAGGCCTCGCGGGCCAATGCCCTGTCGGCAGATTCGCCGGGATAGCGGACGGAAACGGAGTAGGCGTTCAGGCTTTGCAGTTGAGGTCTGTGCATTTCCAGTGAGGGTTCGTTGCGGACGAGGAGCTCCAGCAGCGAAACCAGGTGATGTGTCTTTCCGAACGGAATCGCGGCTTCCTGCAGAAGGGCCTTGAAGTATTTCTCGACGCATTGCTGGGCATGGAAACAAGCCGCGTCATAATTTGGCGAAAGGCGCGCCCGCATTTCTCTTGATGCGGTGGCAAAGTCGCCTTCCGCCTTCTCGACCCATTCACGAGCCAGGGGCTTCATAAAGCACCCTTCCATGGTTCATGATATCGGCAAGAAAATAATCATCGGCTCGCAGTCTGCTGTTGATCTCCTCCTCGGTGCGCACCAGAAGGTCGACGGGAATGCCGGGGTTGATCCTGGTGAGGATCTCGGCTGCCTTCTTCGGTCCCGAGCCGCCATCCTCGACGATTACCAGAATATCCACATCGGAATCCGCTCCCGGATGGCCATAGGCATGCGAACCGAAAAGAATGATTTTTTCCGGATTGAATTCCGCAGCTATGCGATCCCCCAGATCCCGGATGCTCTTCTCGTCAATCATGGTTGCCCTCGTGCGCCCATTATACCATCAGGGGCCCCGAAACGGGGACGGACCCCGCCGACTGCCGCAGTGATTCTCCTTGGACTCGGGGAAGGGAACCGGCGCGACGGAAGGGCCCGATAAATGGCTCCTCTTTCCCCCTGCTGTAGTAAAATCGAGGTCTGAATCGGAGCGGAACCGGCCCGCTCCGTCCCCCCCGGTGGGGTATGAACAGGCTTGCGTCCCGGTATCTGAGGATCCCCCATGACCCAGAAAATTTCGGTTGGCATCGTCCTCACCCTCCTTTGCGCCTTCCCGGGCCTCGAGGCCCGGCCGTCCCTGAAGGAGATCCGCTCCGCTTCCCACAACGTGCTGGTGGCCTTCATCGCCGGCGACTCGCCCGAGATCGACGCCGTCGCCATCGGGGACCCTTCGCGGTGGAAGATCAACGGCCGCCCGGCGACGGCGGTGTTCCAATACTCCACAGCGGCCGACCCCTTCGATCACCACATCTATCTCGAAACCTCGAAGCTCGAGGAGGGGGCGCGCTACCGGGTGGAGACCCCCTACGGGGACCGGGAGATCGAGTTCCGGGAAAGGGAGATCTTCTGCGAGGCGATCAAGACCAACCAGGC
>CAZWXG010000016.1:0-1844 GCA_964637825.1 uncultured Acidobacteriota bacterium | reverse complement strand
CCCCTTCGGAGTGGGGGGGGAGTTTTCCGCGCGGCTGGCCTACACCCTCTTCCGGGCCCAGTACCTGCAGCGCTGCGGCTGCCCGATCGCCCGGCCCGGCATCCGCCAGAAGCCGTGCCACACCCTGATTTACGACGTGGACGGCCCGATCGGCGAGGCCAACATCGACGTGAAAGGGGACGAGCGGACCTTCCGCGTTTACGGAGGGTACCACGACGCGGGGGACGCCGACCGGCGGGCCTATCACATGGCCAACCCGATCATCAACCTGATGATCTACGAGGCCTTCCCGCGCCTGTTCACCGACGGGCAGTTCGACCTCCCGGGGAAGTTCGATGAAAGCTACGACATCACCGGCTATGAAAACGGCATTCCCGACATCGTCGACGAGGCCGCCTGGGGGAGCCTGGCGTGGGAGTACCTGCAGAACGAGGACGGCAGCATCCATTTCGGGACCGAAACCCGCGGGTACCCGGAGCCCTTCGCGGCGCCCATGGACCGGGACGGCAAGAAGTACGGTACGGTGAAGATCGACGACCGCGCCACCTGCACCGGGGCCGGACTGTTCCTGCACCTGGCCCGCGTCCTCGCCCCGTACGATCCCGCGAGGTCGAAGGAACTGGTGCGGCGGGGGGAGCGGGCCATGCGCTTCGGCGGCGGGGCCATGGCCGCGCCGGAAAGGCTCTACTACCACATCCAGCGCTTCCTCCTCTACGGGGAGGAGGCCGACCACGCGAAGATCCGGGAGCTGTACCGGATCGCCGGCGGGCTGAAGGACCACCTCTACCTGACGCCGGGCTATTCGCTCAACGACGAGCGGCTGGACAACCCGGCCTACATCCTCTCCTACGTCCTGGACCGGAAGGCCAAAACCGACCCGGAGATCGTCCGTTTCTTCCGCCAGGCGCTCAAGGACGCGGCCGACGCCAATATCGCCGAACTCCGGCGCCACCCCTACCCGGTCGGGAACGACCCCGACGGCAAGGCGTGGGGCCACAACGTCCGGCAGCCGCAATACGCGGCCGCCCCGCTCCTCCACTGGGTGCTGACGGGAGACCCCGATTATTTCGACGCGGCCTCGGAGCTGATGGACTACAAGCTCGGGCTCAACCCGGTCGGCATCAGTTACGTGACGGGGCTCGGTTTTGACCAGGTCCATAACGTCCACGACCGGGAAAGCGCCTACTGGGCGGCCGAGGGCCGGGGGTCGAAACCGGGCATCACCGTGTTCGGGCCGGGGGTCACCGGCTGGAGCCGGGACATCCGGGTCATTCCCCCCGTCGACCGCCTCCCCCTGGAGCGGCGCTACGTGGACGACCGGGAGATCATCTCCTTCAACGAGTTCACGATCTTCGAGACGATGCACTACGACGCGCTCTACACGGTGCTCGCCGGGGGCGGGAAGTGGCGGGGGGGCGACCCGTTCGCCGAACAGGGATCTTCCCGATGAGGATGACCAGGAATATCGAGATCAAGGCCCGGATCGAGAGCGTCGAGGCGGTGCTGCCCCTGGTGGAGGCGGTGGCCGACCGGGGGCCGGTCGAGATCCTCCAGGACGACGTCTTTTTCGCCTGCCCGAACGGGCGGTTGAAGCTTCGCGTCTTCGCCCCGGACCGGGGCGAACTCATCTTCTACCGGCGGGCCGACGGGCCGGGGCCCAGGGAGTCGTCTTACGTCGTTTCGCCCACCGGCGACCCGGCGACCCTGCGCTCGGCCCTCGCCTCCGCATGCGGGGAGGCGGGGCGCGTGCACAAGCGGCGCCTCCTCTTCCACGCCGGGCGGACGCGCATCCACCTGGACCGCGTCGAGAACCTGGGCGATTTCCTCGAACTCGAGGTGGTGCT
>CAZWXG010000015.1:28849-31619 GCA_964637825.1 uncultured Acidobacteriota bacterium | reverse complement strand
TCGCGTTTCAGCCCCTCGGCCATGGCGGCGGCTTCCGGGGGAGGGACGGAGCCGTCGATCAGCAGCGCGTCGAAAGCGCCGGCGACGCGCACGCGCTTCTCCGCATCCGCGACTCCCGGAGAAGGGTGGATCGCCACGGCGGGGGAGAAGGGCTCGAGTTCGCGCCGGAGCGCGGCCTCTTCACGAGAATCGCTGCTGACATAGAGTAGGTTCATATCGATCCCGGCCTGCGTTTGCGTCCCAAGCCCGATGCCGAAGGGCAGGGGGCGTTCATCCTCTGAATATGCACCCTGCGCCCGAAGTCCTCAAGGGTTTACCAGTCGTTCATCTGGAGCATCTTGTCCAGGTCCGCCTCGAAACCGGCCGCCGCCAGGACCGTCAAAATGGCGGGGTCCTCCCGGGGGGTATCCCCCCGCATGGAAGCGGAAGGCCCGAGATCGCCGAAATCCTCCAGGATGTCGGGACCCGGAACCCGGCCCGGATCGCGCGCGGGCGCGGGCGCGGTTTCGGCCACCAGGTCGTCCAGGACGGTCAGGGGGCTCTCGAAGGCGATGGCGGATTCGTACAAGGGGGGGCCCGAGATCGACTGGATGCTCGAGCGCAGCACGATGCCGGAGATCTTGAAAATGCCTTTGGTCGTCAGGATTTTCAGAAGGATCTTCATGTCCGGGCGCAGGCGGAACACCGTGTGGAGCAGCATCCCCCCCCTGGAGATATCGATCACCCGGGCCTCGGTTCCCTGGTTGATGGACACCCCCTTCAGCGAGGGGATGTCTTTCGGCGCCAGGCGCCGCCACTGTCTCCGGTCGGCGCCGTCAAACGATCTTTTCCTTTGTTTCATGGTGTCCACTCTTCCCGTCGCGCGATCGCGCGCGGCCGGCATCGCTGCCCGATGCGGACCGGCGCCGGATCCCGGCACCCATTCAGATCGGCGGACACCGGGCGGGAGTTTAGGTCGAAATGCCCCCTATTTGTGCGGCGACAGTGTGTTGCCCCGGCACGGCGGCGGTAGGGGATTTGAAATCGGGGCTTCGGGACAGGGTGCTAGCGATCCTGTGGGGCTTCGATTTTGTCCGAACGCGTCCGCAGCGCCTGGATGTCCGGGGCCAGGATCCTCAGGATCGAGACGGGGAGCGAACTGGTGAAGCGGTACTCCTCGGCGCGGTCCCCCGGCACGAACGCCGTGAGGACGCCGAAATAGCGGTCCCCGATGTAGAAGACGAAGGTGGCCGTGCGGTCCATGGCGCGCGAAGAGAGCACCCGGCCGCGCCGGTCCACGGTGTTGATCCGGTTGTCCCCCGAGCCCGTTTTCCCCCCCGCCACGAGCGGATTTCCCTCCAGCACGAAGACGCCCGACAGTCTTGCGGCCGTTCCCGACTCGACCACGCCGGCCAGAACGGGGAGCATCGCCCGGGCCGCGGCGCGGGGCAACACGCGCCGCCCTTCCGCTTCATCCGGCTCCAGGGTGGTTTCATAGGGGGTGTTTTCGGCGAAACGGAGCCGCTTGACACGCATGGCGGGCCGGTACTCCCCGTCGTTGAGCAGGATCCCCATCAGTTCGGCCAGGGCTTCGGGCCGGTCCCCTGAGCTGCCCAGGGCGGTGGCCAGCGACGGCACCAGGCTGTCGAACGGGAACCGGAGCCGCCGCCAGGCGGGGGTCATCCGCCGGAAGGCGTCCTGCTCGAAACGGATGCGCAGCCTGCGCTCCTGGGGGGCGAGGTTGCCCGCCTTCAGGAGCCAGACGGCCGTCACCTGGCGGGCTGCGCCGCTTCGGGCCCAGAGCTCCTCCCAGGCGAGTTCCGGTTCCCGGAACAGGGCGCCTGCGGTCCACACCCTCAGGGGGTGAACGCCGAGAAGGTACCCGTAATCGGAAAGGTTCAGCCGGGGGTTCCCGTAGGCCTTGACCCATTGCTCCACCGCCTCGGGGGAGCCGTCGGCCCCGAAGCGCTCCATCCAGGCGGCCAGGGCGGCGGCGTCCCCGCCGCGGTGCCAGGCGTAGAAGGTGATCGCCAGGTGGCGGGGGGACTGCGCCTTCTCCCCCAGCAACGCCTCCAGGACGGCGTTCGCCTCCCGCTTCCGGAAGGCGCGCCAGGCTTCGCGGAGGAAATAGCGCGATTCCTCCTCGGCGATCTCCCGCAGCATCCGGAGCCGGGTGGGGTGATCGGGCTCCGCGAGGATCCTGTCGGTGTCGTAGGGGAGGCGGGCCTCGTGGAACCTCACGAGGTCGCGCATCAGGCGCACGTAGGCCAGGTTGATGGACTGGCGCGTCGCCTCGCGGACGGTGACGATGCGTCCGCCGTCGGCCCGGTTGAAATTGCCGAAGGTGTGGACCCCCCCCCCGGTGAAAAACTGCTCCCCGGTGCCGGCGGAATACTTCCGGTCGAGTGCCAGTTCCAGGAAGGGCTCGAGCGCCGGGGGGGCGTCCCCCCCGAACGTTTCCAGGGCCCAACGGGTGATCGGGTCGCGCGCCCTGTCCTTTTCCCGCTCCCGGGCTTCGGTGTTCATGGGGGCGAATTGTTCGTGGAGCGACGCGGCGATGTCGAGGTAATGGGCCAGGACGCGGAGTTTGGCCGTGCTCCCCAGCTGCATCTTCATCCCGGTGTTGATGTCGAACGGGGCGTTGAGGTTATCGGTGATGCCGCGCACGAGGTTCCCCCGGGGGGTCTTCTCGACCAGGACCAGCCCGTAGATGATGTGGGAGGGATCCCCCTGGCCCAGGAGGCGCTCCCCCCCGAGGCCGCGCTCGGCGATGAAGGCGGGGTCCCGCAGC
>CAZWXG010000015.1:21055-28749 GCA_964637825.1 uncultured Acidobacteriota bacterium | reverse complement strand
CAGGAGGCGCTCCCCCCCGAGGCCGCGCTCGGCGATGAAGGCGGGGTCCCGCAGCTGGGCGAACAGGGTCGCGACCCGGTGCTGGAACACGGGGTCGATGGTCGATTCGACGTCCAGGTGCAGCCGGTCGAGTTCGTATAGCCCGGGTACCCCCAGCATTCCGGCCAGGTTCGCGCGGATCTCGTTGACGGCCTTGTTTTCCGCGTAGAAGGGGATGGAGTATCTCGGCGGACGGGCGGAAAAGGAGATGGGCGCGGCCTGGATGCGCCGGGCGAAGTCCCCGGAAATCGCCCCCGCCTCGGCCAGGAAGCGGACGTAGAAATCGACCCGGTTGTCGAGGGCCGCCCGGCCCGACAGCAGGTAGTGGCTCGGGGCCCGGACGGCGCAGAGCAGCGCCATGACGTGCTTGAAGATCCGGGCCTTCTCGTCCGTTTCGGCCGGATCCGCCAGGACCTTGCAGACCTGCTGAAAGTCGAGCCCGAACCAGGAGTAGAGCCCGTTGCCGAGGCCGTGGATTTCCCCGTACCCGGGGGTCGCCGCCAGCGGGATGGAGTTGAGGTAGTTCAGTACGATCCGCCGCCGCTCTTCGCGCGTATCCATCCCGCCCTGGTAGACGCGCAAACTGGCGTCCGTCATCTGCCGGAGCTTGGCCAGCACCGAGTCGGTCCGCCCCTCGTCCGAGTGCCGGAACTTCTGCATCTGGGTGGCCAGGGTGCTCCCCCCCTCGACGGACAGGGGGAGCCCCAGCTTGTTGCCGGCGTAGAGAAAGATGGCCTTGGCGAGCCGGTCCCAGTCGACGACGGGATTCGTCCTGGAATCGGCGGGCTGATCGAGTTCCCGGTTTTCGATGATCAGGAGCCCTTTCACGACCAGGGGCGGGATCGCCTCGAAGCTCTCGAAATGGTGCTCCGCCAGCGGGGCGGCGAACAGGGGCTGGCCGTCGTTGCCGTGGATGGTGAGCTTGGTCGACGTCGGTTCGGGGTAGGGGGGGAGGATGCCCCACCCCGCGACGCGCTCCAGTTCGCGCGAGAACCGGACCTGGCTGACGACCCGGTATCCCGCCGGGCCGAGGCGCCGTACGAACTCGGGGATCAGGGCGTACCCGGTGCGGATGTCGTACGGCCCGTGCCTGGGGAAGACGATGTTGGGGCTCGGGCCCGGCTCCACCCGGTAGGACAGCTTGCCGGCGTAATAGGACAGGATGCGCGAACTGAAGGCGGAGGTGCGCATCTCGTACGCGGCGGCGCCCGCGACGAGCAGCAGGACGACGGCCCATCGGAACAGGCGGGGGTGGCGGCGGGGGAGCGCCCGCAGGTCGGCCGGGCGCAGGCGGCGGAGCCGGCGCAGGGTGACGTTCAAGGATCCCCGCCCATCCTCATCGCTCATGAGTACCCATCTCCTGCAGTATCAGATCGGACGATTGCCAAGGATCATCAGCGGCTGATCACGAACAGCGCCATATCGGCCAGCCGATTGGCGTCTTCGGCCACCACCCGCCCTTCCTCGGTGTCCAGCGCGATCCGTTCGTGGATGGTGATGTGGTGATCCCGGCAGAAGTCCTCGAAATCCGCAATCGAGAAAAAACGGATGTTCGGGGTGTTGTACCACTCGTGGCGCAGCAGGCCGGAGGAGATGGGCGATTTCCCCTCCTCCTGGAGCATCCGGCGCAGCTTGTGGTAGGCGAAGTTGGGGAAGCTCACGATGGAGCGCCGGCCCACCCGCAGCATTTCGCTGATGAGGCGCTCGACGTCCCGGACCGCCTGGAGGGTGTGCGAGAGCACGACGCAGTCGAACTGGGCGTCCGAAAAGATTTCGAGGCCCGAATTCAGGTCGGCCTGGATGACGTCGAACCCCCGCTCCAGGCAGTGCAGCACGTCCTCCTCGCTGATCTCCAGCCCCACGAGCTTCCGGTTCCCCTCCTCCCGCAGCCTGACGAGGAGCGATCCCCGGCCGCAGCCGAGGTCGAGCACGCTGGCGTCCGGGGGGATCAGGCGCACGATCTGGTTGTAATCGATCCGGGGGCGGCGCAGGGCGCCGAAGATGCTCGTGGGCGCATCGGCGTCCAGGGCGTCCTCCTCCTCGGTCCGCCCGGGGGCGCCCCGGAGGTTCTGGAGGAAGGCGCGCATGAACCCCCCGTAGACCGGGAGTTCGTCCGGCAGCAGGAAAGCGTCGTGCCCGCAGGAGCTGGCGATGTTGCAGTAGCTGACCGGCTTGTTCCGCGCGATCAGCGCATGGGCCAGGTCCAGCGACTGTCCCGGGGGGAAGAGCCAGTCGCTGGTGAAACTGAGGATGAGCCACCGGCACCGGGACCGCCCCAGGTTCTCGGACAGGGTCTCCAGGGTTTCCCCGAGATCGAAGAGGTCCATCGCCAGCGAAAGCCGGATATAGCTGTTGGCGTCGAACCGTTCCACGAATTTGTCCCCCTGGTAGGCCAGGTAAGAGCCCACGCTGAACCGCTTTTCGAACGTCGTGGCCAGTTCCCGCGGCTTCAGGCGGTCGGCGCCGAACTTCTGCCGCATCGCCTCGGGGGACAGGTAGGTGATGTGCCCCAGCATGCGCGCCAGCGCCAGCCCCACCGCCGGCGTCGTGTTCTCGCTCAGGTACTGGCCGCCCCGGAAGTCGGGGTCGCGCTGGATCGCGTTGCGGCCGACCACGTCGAAAGCCAGCGCCTGCGTCGTCAGCCGGGCGCTGGTGGCGATGGCCACGGCCCCCGCGACCCGCTCCGGGTGCCGCACGGCCCAGGTGAGCGCCTGCTGCCCCCCCATGGAGCCGCCGACCACCGCCAGCAGGCGGTCGATCCCCAGGTGGTCGAGCAGCAACCGCTGCACCTCGACGATGTCGCCCGTGGTGATGGTCGGGAAATCGGCCCCGTAAATCCTCCCCGTGGCGGGATTCGGGCTGTTGGGCCCCGTGGTGCCCCGGCAGCCGCCGAGGGCGTTGGAGCAGATGACGAAGTAGCGGTCGGTGTCGATCGACAGGCCCGGGCCGACGACGAGGTCCCACCAGCCGGGGTCGTCGTCGGCCGAATGGCGGGCCACGTGGGAATCCCCGCTCAGGGCGTGGCAGATCAGGACGGCGTTATCCCGCGCGCCGCTGAGCCGGCCGTAGGTCTCGTACGTCACGGTGACGCCCTGGAGTTCCTCGCCCAGCTCCAGGGCGAGCGGGCCCGGGAGCGAAAAGGTGCGGGCGTGCCTGAGCGGGCGCCCGGTGCGTACGCTGTCGCTGCTTGCAAAGAGGTCTGGGGTCATGGGTCACTCCGCCGGCTGTCCCTGAGGCCGCGACGCCCGCAGGGCCTGGGCGAAGTCCTCCCGGATATCCTCGATGTCCTCGATCCCCACGGAGACGCGGATGTATTCGGGGGTGACGCCCGTCGCCCGTTGCTCCTGTCCGGTCAACTGGGAGTGGGTGGTGGACGCGGGGTGGATGACCAGGGTGCGCGCGTCCCCGATGTTGGCGAGGTGACTCGCCAGTTTGACGGCGTCGATGAAGCGGACCCCCGCCGCGTGGCCGCCCCGGATGCCGAACCCGACGATGGCCCCGGCGCCGTTCGGGAGCAGGGCGCGGGCCCGATCGTGGTACGGGTGCCCCGCGAGTCCGGGGTAGTTGACCCACACTACGTCGGGGTGGCTTGCGAGCCATTCGGCCAGGGCCGCCGCGTTACGGACGTGCCGCTCCATGCGCACCTGGAGCGTTTCCAGTCCCAACAGGAAGAGGAAGGCCGCGAACGGGCTCATGCAGGCGCCGGTATCGCGCAGCCAGTGGGTGCGTGCGTGCATGATGTAGGCCAGGTTGCCCAGGGGCTCGAGGGCCTCGGTGAACACCATCCCGTGATAGGCCTCGTCGGGGGCGGTGAATTCGGGCCATTTGGCGGGGTTGTCCGCCCAGGGGAACCGGCCGCTGTCGACGACGGCGCCCCCGACGTGCACGCCGTGGCCGCCGAGGAACTTGGTCGTGGAGTAGAGGACGATGTCCGCCCCGAGCTCGATCGGGCGCAGCAGCACCGGGGTGAGCAGGGTGTTGTCGACGATGACGGGCAGTCCGTGCGCGTGCGCCAGTGCGGATAGGGCCCGGAGATCGGGGATGTCGTTCTTCGGGTTCCCGATCGACTCCAGGTAGACCAGCCGGGTGTTGCCGTCGATCAGGCGGGCCATGGATTCCGGCTCGTCCGGGTCGAAAAAGCGGACCTCGACCCCCAGCTTTTTGAAGGTCTGGGAGAAGAGGGTCCACGTGCCGCCGTAGAGGCTGGTGGAGGAGAGAAAATTCTGGCCCGAATGGGCGAGGGTGAGGATGGCCGCCGTGATGGCGGCCTGCCCGCTGCTGAAAGCAAGGGCGCCGATCCCCCCGTCGAGGGCGGCCAGCCTCTTTTCCAGGACCTCCGTGGTGGGATTGGTCAGCCGTGAGTAGATGTTCCCCTGTTCGCGCAGCGCGAAGAGGTCGGCGGCGTGCCCGGTGCTCTTGAAAACATAACTGCTGGTCGCGTAGATGGGCACGGCCGAGGAAAGCGTCGCCGGATCCGGCCGCTGACCCGCATGCAGCGCCAGGGTTCCCAGCCGGTACCCCGCTTGTGCGTCGTCCATGTTTCGTCCCTTCTCCCGTGATGGTGTCACATCCAACTCAGGGTCGACGGAAGATCTGCCAGGATGGATCAGTCCCGCGCCCGCCCCTCCGCTACCCCCGTCAATCGTCCCGCCGACCCTCATCCGGGAGGGGGGCGAAGTCGGCGGGGAGGGTTTCGCGCGTCGCCCCGGCCAGGGCGTTCTCCACGAGGCGCGCCACGTGGAGGACGCTCTCCGCGCGTTCGGCCTTCTCCGGGTCGGCCGCGGTTTCCGGATGCCTGGGGATGAACAGGGAACAGCAGTCCTGGTCGGCCTGGATGCTGGTTTCATAGGTTCCGATGGCCCTGGCGATGCGGATGATCTCCTCCTTGTCGTTTCCGATCAGGGGGCGGAATACGGGCATGGTCGCGACCGCGGAGATGGTCCGGATATTTTCGAGCGTCTGGCTCGCCACCTGTCCCAGGCTGTCTCCCGTGACCAGCGCGGCCGCCTTTTCCCTGTGCGCGACCGCTTCGGCGATCCGGACCATGAAGCGCCGGTAGAGGATGACGCGCAGTGCGGGGGGGGCATAGGCGACGATCTCGCGCTGCACCTCGGCGAAGGGGACCATCCAGAGGGTCGACTCCAGCTGGAACCGGGAAAGGATCCCGAGCAGGCGCCGGACCTTTTCCTGCGATTCCACCGTCGTGTGGGGATAGCTGTGAAAGTGAACGTGGTGCACCCGGCAGCCGCGGCGCATCATGCGCCAGGCCGCCACGGGGGAATCGATCCCGCCCGAGAGCAGGCTCAGCACCTTTCCCCCCGACCCGGAAGGGAGCCCCCCCGCCCCCGCAATCCGGGAGAGGAAGAGGAACGCCCTCCCCTTGACGATTTCGAGCCCGAACACCGCTTCCGGCCCCTCCATCCGGACCTCGGCCCCGGTGCGCTCCTGCACGAAGGCCCCCAGCCGCCGGTTCAGCTGCTGGGAATCGAGCGGGAACTCCTTCGTGCCGCGCCGGCAATCCATCTTGAAGGAGCGAAAACGGGCGGAGGAAACCAGTGCGGCCAGTTCCGCCTCGATGGCCTCGATCTCCGCCGGCACCTCCCGGGCGACGGTGAAATTGGCGATGCCGAACACCATCCCGAGCCGGTGCGTGATTTCCGCGACCGGGGAACCTTCGACAAGCTCGACGAGCAGGCGTCCGGCGAAGCGCCGGACCGCACCCGTCGCCAGCCCCCCGAGCATGCGGACCACGTGGCGTTCGAGGCAGGTTTCGAACCAGCCGCGGTTATTCCCCTTGAGATTGATTTCGTGGTAATGGATCAGGATTGCGCGTTTCACGGCCGTAATCTTATCGCATCGCCGGAAATTTGCCGCATGAAAAGAAGGGGCGTTATACAATGGCGCCCATGCGGCTGACGCGCAGGGAATTCCATCGACTGACGGCCATGGCGGGGATGTCGCTCGTCGGCGGCGCCCGCGGCGAACCGGGCGCGGCACGCTCGCCCGTCGCCCTGGTGAAAACCGGGGATCGCCACTACGGCATGCACCGGGCGGTGGAGTTGCTGGGGGGGGCCGACTTCGGGGGGTGCGACGTCTACCTCAAGGCGAGCTACAACAGCGCCGATCCCTTTCCGGCTTCCACCCACCCGGAGGCCCTGCGCGCCCTGGCCGGGGTGCTGTTCCGCTTCGGCGCCCGCAGGGTGACGCTGGCGGAACGGAGCGGCATGGGGCGCACCCGCGCGGTGTTGAGCCGGTCGGGCGCCCTCGAGCTGATCCGGGGGCTGGGGCTCGGCTTCCTCCCCCTGGAGGAAGCCGGGGGCGCCGACTGGCGCCGCGTCGCGCTTCCGGGGTCCCACTGGAGCCGGGGGGTGGAGACCCCCGCTTTTCTCGACGACGAAGCCTGTGTGGTCCAGCTCTGCAACCTGAAGACGCACCGTTTCGGCGGGGGCTACAGCGCGAGCCTGAAGAACTCCATCGGGTTGCTGGCGAAGACCAGCCCGGAGGACGGCTACAACTACATGGGGGAACTCCATGCCTCCCCCGATCAGTGCCTCATGATCGCCGAGGCGAATCAGGCCTATGCCCCCAGGCTCGTGGTCATGGATGCCGGTTCGGTCTTTGTCTCCGGGGGACCGGAGGCGGGGGAGGAAGCGCATCCCGGCGTCATCGCGGCGTCGGCCGACAGGGTGGCGCTCGACGCCGTCGGTCTGGCGATCCTTCAAGCCTCCGGGGCCTGGATCCCGGGGACGCAGAAGGGGATTTTCACGCAGGGACAGATCGCGCGGGCGGCCGAACTGGGGCTGGGTGCCCGTTCGCCCGCGGAGATCCGTCTCGTCACCGGTGACGCCCCGAGCGCGGCGTACGCCTCCCGGCTGGAGCGCCTCCTCCGGCACCCGGCCGCATCCCGGTAAATCGAAGAAAATTCTGAACCCGATCTTTTTCCCCTCCATCTGAAAATCAGGGCCGGTGCGTGTGCCCGGCCCCCCCGTCTTCGTGGCAGAAAAGAATTCTTTCAGGGGCTGTAACCTCCCGCGGATTTGCGGCGTATTGGTATCAGGGGCGCCTATGGCATCATCAGGTCATCAGGCAATGTGAGTGCTGATGTGGCTTTGGAGGGAAAATGAAACGGGATTTAGAGTCCATTATTCTCACCCGTCAGGAACTGCAGATCATGAAGGTGGTCTGGAGACTGGGGACCGCGACGGTGAAGGAGGTGCAGACGGCCATGTGCGCGGAGAAACGAACGGCCTATACCACCATCCTGACCCTGATGAGCATTCTCGAGGAGAAAGGGGCGCTGGCCCATTCGCGCTCCGGGCGCGCCTATGTCTATCGTCCGCTCCTCTCCCGCTGGCAGGCGACGCACAACCAGCTCGAGGACGTTCTCGCGCGCTTTTTCGAAGGCGATGCCGAAAAGCTGATCGAATATGTGCTGGAAAACGAGGTCAAGGGGGCCGAACAGATGAGAACCATCCGGTGTCTTCTGGATGCGGGCAGGGAAAACCAGGTGGCCTGAGCCCCGGTCGCCGGTTGCCGCGCCCTCCCCCCCGCGTCAGTTGGAGGGCGCGTAGTACCCTCTACGGTAATTCAGTTTCAGGTTGTTGTCCCGGACCCTGATTTCGATCTTCCGGTAGCTCCCGTCCCGGCGCGGGCTG
>CAZWXG010000015.1:4890-20955 GCA_964637825.1 uncultured Acidobacteriota bacterium | reverse complement strand
GTTGTCCCGGACCCTGATTTCGATCTTCCGGTAGCTCCCGTCCCGGCGCGGGCTGGTCGAGAGGTACCCCAGGTTGTACTGGCTGCGCAGCTCCTGGTTGATCTGGCGGAAGGCTTCGTCGAGATCTTCCGCCTGGATGGGGAAGAAGACCTTCCCCCCCGTTTCCTGGGCCAGCTGCCGCAGGATCCTGTCCCCCGCCTCGGTGTCGTCCCCCGTTCCGAACAGCCCCCCCTTGCTGATGCTGATGGAGAAAATGGTCGATTCCGCGCGCAGCGCCATTTCCAGCGCCTGGCGCAGGTCGGTCCGGCTGGAAAGGTCCTCCCCGTCCGAAACGATGATGATGGCCTTGCGCCCGGTCTCCCGGATCAGCTTTTCGTCGCACGTCATGGCGATGGCGTCGTAGAGCGCCGTTCCCCCGGCCGCCTGGAGCTTGCGGATCTGCCGGGCCATCTTGTTCGGGTCGTTGGTGAAGTCCTGAAGCAGGGTCACCGAGGAATCGAATTCCACCAGCATGGCGCGGTCCCGGTCGCGCAGCACGGTCTGGAAAAAACTGGTGGCCGTGTCCTGGATGAATTTGAGCTTGGGGGTCACGCTCTCGCTGGTGTCGACCAGCATCGCCAAAGTCAGCGGCAGGTCCGTTTCCCGCGCGAAGTTGATGATCTCCTGGGGCTGACCGTCCTCGTAAAGGGTGAAATCCTCGCGTGCCAGGTTGGTCATGAAGGAGTCGGTCTTCCGGTCGAACACGGAGCAGAGGACGTTGATCAGATCGACGCTGACGCGGTAGGTCTGGTCCGAGATTCCGGCGGGGAGCGGGGTTTGCGCCTCGAGCCGCGGCACCAGGCCCCCCGGGGACGGGAGGTTCACTGTCAGCAGGCACCCCAGGAGGAGAAGGGCCGATACCCTGGCAAATCTTAAAAGCATCCTATTTCCCTAAATTTAGAGGGATCCGGTCATGAATCCCCACTGATTATAGGAAGGCGCCGGGAACGAGTCAAGCGATCTCGCACCGGCCTTTGCCCGGGCGGCGTGCCTCGCGGACCAGGGACAGGAACCGTTCCAGTTCCCCGGGGAGCGGGGCCGCGAAGGAGAGGGGGGCGCCGGAGCGGGGGTGGGCGAACTCGAGCCGGCCGGAGTGCAGAAAGGGGCGCCCGAGCCCCGCGGCCGCCGGCACGAGGGCGGGCGGCAGGTCCGCGGTCCGGTTGCCCCCGTACACCGCGTCCCCGACCACGGGGTGCCCGCTTTCGGCGAGATGAACGCGGATCTGGTGCGTGCGGCCGGTCTCGATCCGCACGTCGAGCAGCGCCGCGAACCCGAAATCCTCCCGGACCTCGTAATGGGTGATGGCGGGGCGCCTGTGCCGGGCGCGGGACGACATCCGCTTCCGGTTGCGCGGGTCCCGGCCGATGCCCGATGTGATGGTGGCGCGGGGCGCGCCGGGGGAGCCGTGCACCAGCGCGACATACTGCTTGCGGATCTCCCGGTTCTTGAACTGGTCCGACAGGGCACGATGGGCGCAAGGGTTCTTGGCCGCCAGCATGACGCCGCTCGTCAGTTTGTCCAGGCGATGGACGATGCCGGGCCTTTCCGGGTCCCCGGCTTCCAGGGTCCCCAGGTGATGGAGCAGCGCGTTGACGAGCGTGCCCGAGCGCACGCCGGCCCCGGCGTGACAGACGAGGCCGGCCGGCTTGTTGAGGACGACCAGGTCATCGTCCTCGAACAGGATGTCGAGCGGGATCGCTTCCGGGAAGAGCCCGGGCTCGGGAGGGAGGGGGAGTTCCAGTGTCACGCGCTCCCCCTCGCGCACCCGGTGCCCGGTCTTGACCGCGGCACCGTCCACCATCGCGCACCCCTGCCGGATCCAGTTCTGGATCCGGGAGCGGCTCTGCCCGGGCATCCGCTCGGCCAGAAAGCGGTCCAGGCGCACACCGGAGGAATCCGCGTCGGCGGTCCAGGCTCCGGCCGGCGCGCTCACTTTTCCGGCGCCGGGGCGCGGAGGATGAAGAAGTAATAGGCCGCCGCCGCTCCCAGCAGCGTGAGGACGGCGATGAACTGCGAGGTGGACAACAGCCCGTAAAAGAGGTACCCGCGTTCGTCGTCCCGGAAAAACTCGATCACGAAGCGCAGCAGCGCGTACAGGCAGAGGTACTCCACGATGATCTGCCCCGGGCGGTGACGCTTGCCGAGGCGCCAGGAGAGGAGGAAAAACAGGCACAGGGTCCCGGCCGATTCGTAGAGCTGGGTCGGGTGCAGCGGCAGGTGGAGAGGGACGCCCACGTTTTCGTAGGCATAGGTGTCCGTGAAGGTGATGCCCCACGGCAGGTCGGTGTGGCGGCCGTAGCAGCAGCCGGCCGAAAGACACCCCAGGCGCCCGATGGCCTGGCCCAGGGCGATGCCGGGGGCCGCCGCGTCGGCCACCTTCCACGCCGGCAACCGCTTGCTGCGCAGGTACCAGACGGCGGACACGAGCGCCAGCAGCAGGCCCCCGTAGTAGACCCCCGCCGAACGGAGCGTCGACAGGGAAAAGATTTCGCGCGGGTTGCGGCTGTAGTAGCCGAAATCGGACAGCAGCAGCAGGACCTTCGAACCCACCAGCGCGGCAAAGATGACCACGAGACCCATGTTCCAGATGGCGTCCGGATCGACCCCCTCCCTGCGGGCGTTGCGGCTGGCGATCCATATCCCCGCGATGAAGGCGGCGGCCAGCAGCAGGCCGTAGGTGTGGATGGTTAACGGGCCGATTTCCAGGATCTTGGGATACATGCGTCTATTCTTCCTCTTCCTTTTTGTCCTTGCTCGATTCCTCGATGATCTTCTGCGCGATCTGGGCCGGGACCTCGTCGTAGTGCGAGAATTCCATGTGGTAGCTGCCGCGGCCCCCGGTCATCGAGGTGAGCACGGGTGAATAGGAGACCATCTCGGCCATCGGTACCTGGGCCTTGATGATCTGGATGTCGCGCTTGATGTCCATCCCCTGGAGCCGTCCGCGGCGGCTGCTGAGGTCGCCCGTCAGCGCCCCCGCGTACTCCTGCGGGGCGTAGATCTCGACGTTCATCACCGGTTCGAGCAGGACGGGGCGCGCCGTTTCCATGGCCTTCTTGAAGGCGAGCCTGCCCGCGATCTTGAAGGCCATTTCCGAGGAGTCCACGGGGTGGAAGCTGCCGTCGTAGAGCGTCACCTTGAAATCGACGACGGGGTTCCCGGCGAGATAGCCCCGCTCGGCCGCTTCCACGATCCCCTTTTCGACGGCCGGAATGAAATTGCGCGGGATCGACCCGCCGAAGATCTCGTCCACGAATTCGAATTTGCCGCCGCGCGGGAGCGGTTCCATCCGGATCCAGCAGTCGCCGAACTGCCCGTGGCCCCCCGTCTGCTTCTTGTGGCGCCCCTGGACGTCGGCCTTGCCGCGGATGGTTTCCCGGTAGGGAATCCGGGGCGTCTTGAGCAGGACTTCGACCCCGTAGCGCTTGCGCAGCTTGGAGACGGTGACCTCGACATGAAGCTGGTCCGAGCCCGCCAGCAGCAGCTGCTTGGTCTGCGGGTCGCGCGTGTAGCGAATGGCGCCGTCCTCCTCGATGATGCGGGACATGGCGTGGCTGATCTTGTCCTCGTCCCCGCGGCTCTTCGGCTCGATGGCGAAGGTGATCGAGGGTTCCGGCAATTCGACGCTCGAAAACAGGATGGGGTGGGCCGGGTCGCAGAGGGTGTCCCCCGTGGTGGTTTCCCGCAGCTTGGTGACGGCGAAAAAGTCGCCGGCGTGGACCTCCCCGATCGGGACCATCGTCTTCCCCTGCAGGATCTGCAGCGGGCCCAGCTTCTCGCTCTTTTCCTTGGTGTGGTTGTTGTAGACGGTGTCGGAACGCATCGTTCCCGAATAGAGCTTGATCAGGCTGATCCGGCCCGCGAAGGGGTCCGCGATCGTCTTGAAGACGTAGGCGGCGTACGGCTCCTGGATGGAGATCTTCCGCTCGAGGCTCTCGCCCGTTTTCGGGTCCGTCCCCGTCGTCGTCCCCACCGCGGCCGGGGAGGGGAAGAGTTCGGTGACCGCGTCGAGGATCTGGGGGATGCCGATGTTGAGCGTGGAACTCGCGTAGAAGACGGGGCGGATGGTCCCCTGCCTGACGCCGATCTTGAGCCCCTCCAGCATCTCGGCCTGATCGAGCGTCCCTTCGGCGAAAAACTTCTCCATCAGGGCGTCGCTCCCTTCGGCCACCATCTCGATCAGCTTTTCGCGCCGCTCGGCCAGTTCGTCCTCGTACTGGGCCGGGACGTCCGTTTCCTGGAATTTGCCCGACCCGTCGCGTTCGTAGCGATAGGCCCTGCCGGTGAGGAGGCTGACGACGCCGGCGAATTCCTTTTCCATGCCCATGGGGATTTCGAGCGCCACGGCCCCCCGCCCGAACGCCTCCTCGAGGGCGGCCAGGGTGCGTTCGCTGCTGGCATTGTCCCGGTCCGCCTTGTTGATCACGATCATCCGCGGCAGGGAGTGCTCATCGCAGAACTCCCATACCTTTTCCGTCTGCACCTCCACGCCCGCCACCGCGTCGACGACGACGACGGCCGCGTCGGCCGCCCTCACGGACAGCCGGGTCTCGGCCAGGAACGGGCGGTACCCCGGGGTGTCCAGGATGTTGATCTTCTTCTTGTTCCATTCGCAGTGGGCCAGGGCGCAGCTGATGCTGATCCTGCGCTCGATTTCCTCGTCTTCCCAGTCTGTCACGGTGTTGCCGTCCTCGACGCGGGCGAGGCGGTTGACGGCACCGGAGTCGAACAATATTGCGGATGTGAGAGAGGTTTTGCCGGCTGCGCCGTGACCGATGATGCAGATATTTCGGATGGAATCGCTCTCAAAAACCCTCATAAAGCTCTCCTTTCGGGAGGAATAAACACAAAAGGAGCCCATACTACCACAGGCATGATTCCGCCGCAATTAAGGAGTGCGGGGCCGGTTTGCGGACTAGTCCAGGGATTCCTTGAACTCGCACCCTTCGCTGTTGCAGAAGCGGATCGTCCCGGTCCGTTTGGTGGTCTTGGTGAGGGTGAAGGGGGCGCCGCACAGGGGGCAGGGTTCGGCCAGGGGCTTGTTCCAGAGCACGAAATCGCACTCCGGGTAAAGGGAGCAGCCGTAAAAGGTCTTGCCGCGGCGCGATTTCCGCTCGACGATCTCGCCCGCGCATCCGGCCCGGCCGCAGAGGACGCCGGTGGATTTCAGCTTGATGTATTTGCAGTCCGGGTAGTCGCTGCAGGCGGTGTACTCGCCGAAGCGCCCGTGCTTCTGCGCCAGGCGATGACCGCACACGGGGCAGGTCTCGTCGAGGAGGACGTCCTGCTTGACGGTGAACTGGTCCGCCGATTTGACGATCTTCTTCGTGTTGCGGCATTCGGGATACCCGGAACAGGCCATGAATTCCCCGAAGCGCCCGCGCTTGAGCACCATCGGTTTGCCGCATTTCTCGCACTCGATCTCCTCGGGCCGGGGGCCTTCGCCCCCCCCTTCGGTGCCGGTCGCGGCGATCTGCCGGGTGTTCTTGCAGTTGGGGTAGGCGGAGCAGGCGAGGAACCGGCCGAACTTGCCCCACTTGATGACCATCATGCTGCCGCACTTGTCGCAGACCTCGTCGGTCTCCACCGCTTCGGTCTTGATGTCCCTCATTTCGACCGCCGCCGTCGCGAGCCGGCCCGAGAAGTTCCGGTAGAACTCCCCGATCGTCTCCTTCCACGATTCGCGCCCCGATTCGATCCGGTCGAGGTGGTCCTCCATCCGGGCGGTGTATTCGTAGTCGAAGAGCTCCTGGAAGCTGCCGACGAGCAGGTCGAGCACGACCTCCCCGATTTCACTGGGGTGGAAGCGCCCCTCGTTCTTGTCGACGTATTCGCGGTCCTGGATCGTGCTCAGGATGGAGGCGTAGGTGCTGGGGCGCCCGATCCCCTTGGACTCCAGCGCCTTGACCAGGCTCGCTTCGTTGTACCTTGCCGGCGGCTGGGTGAAATGCTGCACCGGGAGGAGTTCCTTGAGCTCCAGCCGCTCTCCCTCTCGGGTCTCGGGAAGTACCGAATCCGCCTCTTCCGGGGCCTCTTCCGGGCCGTCTTCCGGCCGCGATTCCTGGTAGACGGCCAGAAACCCGGGGAACTTGGAGATCGACCCGGTGGCGCGGAACTCCACCTTTCCGGCCTCGATATCGATGTCGGTCTGGTCGAACAGGGCGGGATTCATCTGCGAGGCGACGAAGCGGTTCCAGATCAGGTTGTAGAGCTTCCAGAGGTCCGGTTCGAGCGTCCCCTTCAGGCTTTCGGGCGTGCGCGCGACCGAAGTGGGGCGGATGGCCTCGTGCGCCTCCTGGGCCGTCTTCTTCGATTTGTAGTAGATCGGGTGGTGCGGCAGGTAGGCTTCGCCGTAAGTCTGGCGGATCAGCCCGCGCACCTCCTCGAGGGCGCTTTCGGCCACCCGGGTCGAATCGGTCCGCATGTAGGTGATCAGCCCCACCGCGCCTTCGTCCCCGACCTCGATCCCCTCGTAGAGCTTCTGGGCCACCACCATGGTCCGCTTGACCGAAAAACCGAGCTTGCGGGCCGCGTCCTGCTGCAGTTTGCTGGTGATGAAGGGGGGGACGGGGTATTTCTTCTTTTCCCGGCGGTTGATCTTGCGGACGACGAAGCTCGCGCCGCCGAGTTCGCCGACGATCCGGTCGGACGATTCCCGGTCGGCGACGGCCCACTTCTTCCCCTCCAGGAGCCGGGCCCTGGCCTTGAACGCCGGGGGATGCTCCCCGGCCAGCTGCGCGTCGAGGGTCCAGTATTCCTCCGACGCGAAGGCACGGATTTCCCGTTCCCGGTCGACGATCAGGCGCAGGGCCACGGTCTGCACCCTGCCCGCCGACAGGCCCCGGCGCACCTTCTCCCAGAGCAGGGGGCTGATCTTGTAGCCCACCAGCCGGTCCAGGATGCGGCGCGCCAGTTGCGCGTCCACCTTGCTCTGGTTGATGCGCCCCGGATTCTTGAAGGCCTCCAGGATGGCGTTTTTGGTGATTTCGTGAAAGAGCACCCGGTAGATGTTTTTGGACTTGCCCGCCAGTTCCTCGTAGAGGTGCTGGCAGATGGCCTCCCCTTCGCGATCGGGATCGGCCGCGAGATAGATGTCGCCGATCCCCTTGGCCGCGGCGCGCAATTCCTTGACCACCTTCACCTTGGCCGGGATCACGCCGTATTGGGGGGTGAATTCGTTCTCCACGTCCACGCCCAGCTTGCTCTTGGGCAGGTCCTTGATATGGCCGACCGACGCTTTGACGATGTAATTCCGGCCAAGGTATTTGCCGATGGTCTTCGCCTTGGCTGGGGATTCCACTACCACCAGTGCCTTGCTCATAGGAGGCGCAAACTACACCAATCGGGCCGGAAATTCCAATGATAAATCTCGGCGCCGCCTTGTGCTATAGGCATATCCTGTTTATTTGGTTAGTTTTAGGTAATAATTGCCCGGGAGCTGGCGAACCCGTCCTTTCGCCTCCAGGTCGAGCAGCAGGGCCGACAGGCGCGAGATGTCGGTCCCGCTCCGGCGGTGGAGGTCGTCGAACAGCACGGGTTCCTCCCGGGCGAGCAGCCCGAGGAGCGCGCCGGCCCCTTCCGGGAGCGCCTCCTCCTCTTCGGGGGGAGGCGCCTCCTCCCGGAGTTCGATTTCGCGCCGGATCCGCGGCGGGAACTCCTCGACGATGTCGCGCCAGGACTGGACCAGCTTGGCCCCCTGCTTGATGAGGAAGTTCGGCCCGAAACTCTGCGGGGCGGTCACGTTTCCCGGGACGGCGAAGACCTCGCGCCCCTGCTCGGCGGCCAGGCGGGCGGTGATCAGCGACCCGCTCTGGCCCGCGGCCTCCACGATCAGGGCGCCGAGCGCAAGTCCGCTCACGATGCGGTTGCGCGCCGGGAAGTTGCGGGGTGCCGGGGGGGTGCCGGGGGGATACTCCGTCAGCAGCGCCCCCCGGCGCGCGATCTCCCGCGCGAGCGCCCCGTGCTCGCGCGGGTAGACGACATCGATGCCCGAGCCGAGCACGGCCGCGGTGGCCCCTCCGGCCGCGAGCGCCCCGCGGTGGGCCGCCGCGTCCACCCCCCGCGCCATCCCAGAGATCACGGTGATCCCCCTGGCGGCGAGATCGGAGGCGAGGTCTTCGGCCATCCGCAGGCCGTACAGGCTCGGTTTGCGTGTGCCCACGACGGCGACGCATGTCCGGAGGAGCGTCTCCGGCCTCCCCCGGGCGTAGAGCACCAGCGGCGGGTCGTAGATTTCCGCCAGCAGTTCGGGGTAGCCCCCGGCGCCCCGGACCAGGAACCGGTACCCCTCTTCGGCCGCCCGCTCATAAATTTCGCGCGCCCGGTCCCGGCCGGCGCGCGCGCGCAAAGCCGCCGACGCCTCCGCCCCCAGCCCCAGGGCCCCGAGCGCTCCCGCGTTCATCCGGAAGAGGGCCCCGACATCGGGGGCCGCGTCCCGGATCCGGGCGCGGGCGGCGGCCCCCACCCCGGGGAGGAGGGTGATCTCCAGGGCGTTTTTGATCAGGACATCGCCGGCTGATTCCTTCATAATGACCGCCGGGGATACTGTTTCACGGTTCGGGCGCATATTTCCTCCATTATGGAAGCCATGGGAGTGAAACCGGGGATCGAGGTTTTCTTGAAAAACGCGCGGGCGCTGGCGCGGGGCGCACGGGTGGGCGCCGTGGTGCACCCCGCGTCGGTCCTGTCCGACCTCCGGCACTCGGCCGACGCCCTCCGGGAATGCCGCGACTTCCGGCTGGTCTCACTCTTCGGTCCGCAGCACGGGGCCCGGGGGGAAAAGCAGGACAACATGGTGGAATCGGGCTTCTACCGCGACCCGGTCACCCTCCTGCCGGTGCACAGCCTCTACGGCGAAACCCGCCGCCCCACGGAAGAGATGATGCGGGAGATCGACCTGCTGCTGTTCGACCTCCAGGATGCCGGGACGAGGGTCTACACCTTCATCCATACCATGGCCTACTGCATGGAGGCGTGCGCCCGGTGGGGCAAGCGCATGATCGTGCTCGACCGCCCGAACCCTGTCGGCGGGGTCCGGGTCGAGGGGAACCTGCTCGACCCGGACTATCGCTCCTTCGTCGGCCTCTACCCGATCCCGATGCGGCACGGAATGACGACGGGGGAGATGGCGAGGTTCCTCAACGCCGAATTCGACCTCGGCTGCGACCTGGCCGTGGCGGAGATGGAGGGGTGGCGCCGGGAGTTCTGGTTCGACGACACCGGACTGCCCTGGGTGCTCCCCTCGCCCAACCTCCCCACCCTCGATTCCGCCACCGTCTACCCCGGAACCGTGCTCGTCGAGGGGACCCTCCTGTCGGAGGGGCGCGGGACGACGCGGCCGTTCGAACTCGTCGGCGCCCCCTATATCGACAGCCGCGAGTACGCCGACGCGCTCAACGGGCTGGGCCTGGGCGGGGTCCGATTCCGTCCCGCGCACTTCGAGCCCACCTTCCAGAAGTGGGCGGGCGAAATGTGCGGCGGCATCCAGATCCATGTCCGGGACCGGGAGGAGTTCGAGCCCTACCTTGCGGGAATCGCCGTGATCGCGGCGGCCCGGTCGCTCTATCCGGACCGGTTCGCCTGGCGGCAGCCCCCCTACGAGTACGAGTACGGGAAACTGCCGATCGAGATCCTGTGCGGGGGGGGGCGGGTCCCGGAAATGATCATGCAGGGCGCCCCGGTCGGGGAGATCCGCCGCAGCTGGCAGGGGGAGGTCGAGCGGTTTCTCCGCCGCCGGGAGCCCTATCTTCTGTATTGACCCTCATGAATAATGCGGGTTAACCCCGATTATGGATGTGCTACTATAGCAGCCCTATGATCATAGGACTGACGGGCACAAACGGGGCGGGCAAAACCGTGGTCTCGGATTACCTCCGGAGCCGCGGGTTCGAGTTCTATTCTCTTTCGGATGCCATCCGCGCGGAACTCCGGGAGCGGGGGGAGGAGATCTCCCGCTCGCGCCTCATCGAGGTCGGCAACGAGCTCAGGGAAAAGCACGGGGCCGGCGTCCTGGCGGAGCGGATCCTGGCCGTGGTCGAAAGCGACCACAATTACGTGATCGACTCCATCCGCAGTCCGCACGAAGTCGAAGTCCTGCGCCGCCGCCCCGATTTCCGGCTCCTGGCGCTCGAGGCCGACGCCCCGCTCCGCTTCGAACGCAGCCGGTTGCGGGGGAGGGAGAACGCCCCGGAGACGCTCGAGCGGTTTCTGGCCGAAGAGGCGCGCGAGCTCGGTTCCGACAACCCCGCGGGCCAGCAGCTCGTCGCCACGCGGAAGCTGGCGGACCTGTGCGTGACGAACAACGGGACGATCGAGGAGCTGCACCGGCGGCTGGACGAGGTCATCCCCCCGCTTCTGAGCCGCTTCCTCCGCCCGTCCTGGGACGAATACTTCATGAATATCGCCAAGGTGGTGGCGACGCGCAGCAACTGCATGAAGCGGAAGGTGGCCGCCCTCATCGTCAAGGACCGGCGCATCATCTCCACGGGGTACAACGGCACCCCCCGGGGGGCGCGCAACTGCAACGAGGGGGGGTGCCCCCGCTGCAACGGCCTGGCCCCGAGCGGCACGGCCCTGGACGAATGCCTCTGCTCCCACGGGGAGGAAAACGCCATCACCCAGGCGGCCTATCACGGCATCGGCCTGAAGGGGTCGACCCTCTACTCCACCTTCGCCCCCTGCCTGCAATGCACGAAGATGATCATCAACAGCGGCATCGTGGAGGTGGTCTACAACCAGGAGTATCCGCTGAACGGATCCGCACAGAAACTGCTCAAGGAGTGCGGCGTCCTCCTGCGCCAGTACCGGGTGTGAAGCCATTCCCCAACCGCCTGAGGGGCGGCCTTCGGGCCGCTGTAGCGACGTGAGCGTGGAGACCGAAATCAAGGTGGAGATCGGGGAGCCGGAGGCCTTCTGCCGTGCCCTCGGCGCGCTCGGTGCGACGCCGGCGTCCGCGCGGCATTTTGAAGACAACCGGCTTTTCGATTTTCCGGACGACCGGCTGAGGTCGCAGCAGAGCGCCCTCAGGGTCAGGATCGCCGGGGGGCGGGCGACGCTCACCTTCAAGGGGGCGCCCCGGTCCGGGGGGGTCTTCAAGGTGCGGGAGGAGCTGGAGACCGGGCTCGGGGACGGGGCGGCGGCCCTGGAGATCCTCGGGCGGCTCGGGATGCGGCCCGCGTTCCGCTACCAGAAATACCGCCGGGAATTCGCCCTGGGCGGGGTCCTGGTCGCCGTGGACGAAACCCCGATCGGCAATTACGCGGAACTGGAAGGGCCCGAGGAGGCGATCCGCGCGCTCGCCCGCGCGCTCTCGTTCCCCGAGGACCGCTTCATCCGCTCGAGCTACCATTCCCTCTACCTGGAGTTCTGCCGGCGGGCGGGAACGGCGCCCGACGGCATGGTTTTTTGACCTGGGATCGAAACAAGGAGGGCCTCATGCCCGTTGTCTATGTCGAGCAGATCGGGGAATGGGAAGGAAAAGAGGTCACGCTCCGCGGATGGGTCTACAACCGGCGGAGCAGCGGGAAGCTGCAGTTCCTCCTGCTGCGCGACGGCACCGGCGTCGTCCAGTGCGTCGCCTTCAAGGGGAATTTTTCCGCGGAGGAGTTCGCCCTCCTCGACGCGCTCGGGCAGGAGTCGAGCCTGGAGGTCCAGGGGGCGGTCCGCCGGGACACCCGGTCCCCGGGCGGGTTCGAGGTGGACATCGCGCGGTTCCGGGTGATCCAGGCGGCACAGGACTACCCCATCACCCCCAAGGAGCACGGGACCGCCTTCCTGATGGAGAACCGCCACCTGTGGCTCCGGAGTGCGCGCCAGCACGCGATCCTCAAAATCCGGCACGAGGTGATCCGCGCCTGCCGCGACTATTTCGACGACCGGGGGTTCACCCTCGTGGACACGCCCGTCTTCACCCCCAACGCGTGCGAGGGGACGACGACGCTGTTCGAGACCCGCTATTTCGACCAGACCGCCTACCTGACCCAGAGCGGCCAGCTCTACAACGAAGCCACCGCGGCCGCGTTCGGGAAGGTCTACTGTTTCGGGCCGACCTTCCGGGCGGAGAAGTCCAAGACCCGCCGGCACCTGATGGAGTTCTGGATGGTGGAGCCGGAGGTCGCCTTCGCCACGCTGGAGGAGACGATGGGCCTGGCGGAAGGGCTGATCTGTTTCATCCTCGAACGGGTCCTCACCCGCCGCCGGGCCCAGCTCGAGATCCTGGAACGCGACATCGGCGCCCTGGAGCGGGTCAGGCCCCCGTTCCCGCGCCTCTCCTACGACGAGGCGGTGAAGATGCTCCAGGCCTCGGGATCGGAGATCGAGTGGGGGGGGGATTTCGGCGGGGGGGACGAGACGACGCTTTCGGAGCGGTACGACGCACCCGTCATGGTGCACCGGTATCCCAGCGCGGTGAAGGCGTTTTACATGCAGCCGGACCCGGAGCGGGCCGAGGTGGCCCTGTGCGTCGACGTGCTGGCGCCCGAGGGGTACGGCGAGATCATCGGGGGGGGCGCGCGCATCCACGATTCCGACCTGCTCCTCGGGCGGCTGGCCGAGCACGGGCTTTCGCCTGAGCCGTTCGGCTGGTACCTGGACCTGCGGAAATACGGCGCGGTGCCCCATGCCGGTTTCGGGATGGGGATCGAGCGGGTCGTGGCGTGGATCTGCCGCCTGACGCACCTGCGCGAGACCATCGCCTTCCCGCGGACCCTTTACCGGATCTATCCCTGATGCTGCGGCGCTTTTCCCTATCGGGCGGCGACGAGCGCGTCCAGAGGTGCGTGTTCCTGGCGGGTCTCGCGGTCGGCGCCCTCATGTTCGCCTTCTACTACTCCCGGGGGCTGACCCTGGCGCACTACGACGCCAAGGCCCACCTGCTGGTGGCGCGGCGGATCGTGGATTCGCTCGAACCGGGTTACTCCCAGATGGGGGCCCAGTGGCTCCCCCTGGTGCACCTGCTGTACCTCCCCTTCGTCCTTTTCGACGCCCAGTACCGGTCGGGCCTTCTCCCCAGCCTGATCTCGGTGTTGTGCTTCGCGTTCTCCGGCCTGCTCGTGTACCGGATCTCGCTCCGGGTGACGGGATCCGGGGCGGCGGCGCTCTGCTCGGCCGCGCTGCTCGTCGCGAACCCCAACCTGCTCTACCTGCAGAGCTGCCCGCTGACGGAACCGGTGTTCATGGCGCTGTTTCTGCTGGCGCTCGACCGGCTGCTCGAGTGGCGCGCCTCCGACCACTCCCGCCTGCCGTGGGCGGCCGCCGTCTCGACCGCCCTGGCGGGGATGTGCCGCTACGAGGGGTGGGGGCTGCTCCTCGGCATCGTCGCGCTGCTTTTGGCCGACGGGTGGACGCGCCGGATTCCGCGCCCGCAAGCGGTGCGGGCCGCGGCGGTTTCCGTAGCGGTGTTCGCGCTCCCCGCGCTCACCCATTTCGGCTACATCCTCGTGCGGCTGGGGGACGTCTTTTTCAGCCGGGTGGCGGCGGGGACCCCGACCCCCTACCTGACCCACGGACGGCCTTTTCTCTCCCTGCTGTACCACCTGGCGCAGGTCGAGCAGATGGCGACGCTCCTCCCCCTCGTCCTGGCCGGCTTCGGGGTCCTGGTTTTCCTCCGCGGGCGGGGCCGTCGTTGGGACCGGGCGCCCGTGCTGCTGCTCTGGATCCCGTCGCTCGTCAACGTCGCGGCCCTTTACTGGGGCCATGTCTACCGGCTGCGCTATTCGGTCCTCCTGCTCCCCGCCGTGGCGGTGTGCGCCGGGCTGGCCGTCCGGTCGGAAAGGACGCGCCGGCGCGCGCTGCCGCTGCTGTTCCTGCTGCTCGCCGTTCTCCCCTGGGTCTCGTGGGCCACCTACGTGCGGGAGCCCCTGCGGATGCTGGCCCCGGGGCCGGGGGCGGCGGCGCTCCCCGTCCTGGGACTCGGGCTGTACGCGGTCGCGCGCCTCCGGGGGGGGCATGTCTGGGCGCTGCTGCTGCTCTCGGTCGCGGGGATGGTCGCGCCCCCCCTCGAGCGGGAGCGGCTCCCCATGATGGCGGAGACGCTGGAACACGAGTTCATCGAGCCGGAGAGGGACGAGATCGTGCGATACCTGCGGCGCCATTACGACGGAGGGAGGATCCTGGTCGACATGGGGCGGCAGGCGCCGCTGGTCTACGATTCGGGGCTGCGGGTGAGCGAATTCGTCTACAACGAAGGGGGGGGGCGGTGGTGGCACCGGGCGGTGGCCGATCCCGCGCGGGAGGTCGGGTGGCTGTGCGCGGAGAAGGGGGACACCGTCTGGGAGCGCATTATGATGGATCCCCGGATGCGCACTCACTATACTGTAGCCGTGGATACGGAGCATATGGCGCTGTACCGCCTGAAGGCGCGGACCGGCAAGGTGGAGCGATACCCTTGAAAAACGAAGCCCCGGCCGGGGAGAAGCAGAAAAAATTCGATTTCTCCCCCTCCCGGCCCCGTCCCCTCCTGTCCGGCCTCCCGGGCAAGATCGACGGCTACGAGGAGGGGGTGGCGCACCATTTCCGCTGGAGGACCGGCCTCGACTACTACCTCGCCCTGGACCAGGTCGCCGATTTCGTGATTCAGACCGGGAGGATCCGCGTGATCGACCTCCTGACCGACACCGCCGCCTTCGCGCTGAGACTGGCCGGGAGAAAATCGTTTCACGGGCGGGTCTATTCCTTCGACACCAACATCACCCTGCTGGAACGCGCCAAGCAGCGGGCGGCTCACCTCGATCTCGAGCAGATCGTGGAGTTCCGCCACTTCCAGGAACCCCGCCTCCCGGTCCCGGACGGGCACGCGGAACTGGCGGTCTCCGTGTTCGATCTCCACCGGCACCCGCTGGAGCGGTATTTCGGGGAGGCGATGAGAATCCTGGCCCGGGAAGGGCATCTGATCCTCGCGGAGTACCTGGAGCCGGAGGGCGCGCGGAACTCCCCCGCCGGCCTCTGGCGCAGGGCGCATCTCCGGTTCGTCCAGAAAAACCCCGTCGAGGCCCGGGCGGTCTACCCCGACCGGGAGGAGGTCATCGGCCTGCTGTTCCGCTCGGGGTTCCGCCAGGTCATCGTCCAGGAGCTCTGCGCTCCCCGGTCGCGGCATTCGGGGGCGTTCAGCATCATCGCCGCCACCAAATAGGAGAGGAGCGGGTGTGAGGAGACCATGCACGGTGTGTTTGCGGATGGCGCTGCTTGTGTTGCTGGCGCTGCCCGTTTTCGCCGGCGGTGAGCCGGTCGCGCGGATCAAAAAGATCGGGAAGGCGCCCAATTTCATCGCCCTCAGCCCCGACGGCGCGCGGCTCTACGCAACCTCCTACGCCACGGACGAGCTGCTCGAAGTGGACCTCGAGCGGAACATCGTGACCCGCAGGGTGGAAGCCGGCGGCGCGCCGCTGGGGTTGGCCCTCGCGGATGGCGGGAAGACGGCCCTGGTGGCCTGCAGGGATTCGGGCACCGTGGCCATGATCGACCTGGACTCCTTCCAGGTGCTGGCGGATGTCCCCGCGGGCGCCCAGCCGAATTCGGTGGCCGTGGGCGCCCGGGGCTACAACGCCTATGTGGTGGATTACGGGCGGAGCCGGCAGGGCCGGCTGCACATCCTCGACCTGCGCCAGCGGCGCATGGTGGGCAGCATCGCCCTGGGGGTCAGCCCCTTCGGCGTCGCGGTGAGCCCGACCTCCGAGATGGTGTTCGTCCTGATGGGGGGGGACAACGAAGTGTGGGCCCTCGACCCGGCCGGCCCCTCCGTGGTCGCGAAGATCCCGGTCGGGGAAGGGCCGGACGGCATAGCCATCACCCCCGACGGGAAACGGCTCTTCGTCGCCAACAGCCGCACCCACGACCTTTCGATCATCGACGCGGAACTGCTGCGCGTGCTGGTCACGGTCCCGATCGGGAAGATGCCCTTCGGCGTCGCGGTGAGCCCCGACGGGAAGCGGGTGTTCGTCATCAACGCCCAGAGCCGCACCGTCTCGGTCCTCCCGGCCGATCTCAGCAGCCTGTCCGGGCATACGTTCGACATCGACAAGGGATCGACCG
>CAZWXG010000015.1:0-4790 GCA_964637825.1 uncultured Acidobacteriota bacterium | reverse complement strand
GCCGTGATCCGGTCCTGGTCCACGGCATCGCTCAGCTGAAACTGCCGGAAATAGCCCTGCAGCCCGAATTCCTCGCGCAGGGTCTGCCCCGGGGGCGCGTAATCGGCCCTCCCCTTGATGGTGAGAATGCCGTCCTCGACCCGGATATCCACGGCATCCCTGGGGACTCCCGGAAGGTCCGCTACGACGGTCAGGGTGTCCTCCGTTTCGAAGATATCCACGGGAGGGGCGATATAGAGGGTGTCGTCCCTGGTGGCGAGGGATTTTTCCCCGGCCGATGCCGGGACGCCCTGGTTCTCAGTGGTCAAGGCAACGGTTTTTTCGGTCATGGTTGCACTCCTCCTTACACTTGCACTCTCTGTTTCAGCCCACCTTTACGGCGATCTTTTTCGGCTTCGCGGCTTCCATCTTGGGCAGGACGATCCTGAGGACCCCGTCCACGTATGCTGCCTGGACCTTGCTGCTGTCCACGCCCGAGGAGAGGGACAGGGTCCGGGAAAATTTACCCGCCGAGCGTTCGCTGCGGTGCACCAGTTCCGGCTTCACGCTTTTGGGCAGCGGCTTCTTCTCCCCCGAAATCGCCAGCTGGTCGCCGGTCACCGACACGCTCAGGGTGTCCCGGTCGAGACCCGGCGCCAGGGCGTCGACGTAGAAGTTGTCGTGGTCCTCGCCGATATTCATCAGCGGGTAGGCCCGGTGGGCCCGGCCGGGAAGAAAGGAGATTCTGGAGTAGGGGAAGGTCCATGAGGAGGTCCTGTCCTCGCCCAGGATCCGGTCGATCTCCCTGCGCATCCTCTCCATTTCGTCGAAAACATCGAAAGAAACGAGACTCATGGCTTGCACCTCCATAGCACATACGATGTCGTTTATTCCGAGCATCCGGTCATTTTTTAAGTCCGGCGCGCCCTTTTGTCAAACGGGCGGGGCGCTACCTGCGGCGGAAATTCTCCAGGGCGAATTCCCAGTTCAGGAGCTTGTCCATGACCGCCGCCGCGTAATCCGCGCGGCGGTTCTGGTAGTCGAGATAATAGGCGTGTTCCCAGACGTCGATGGTCACAAGCGGCGTCAACCCGTCCTCGAGCGGGGTATGGGCGTTGGCCGTCTTCGTGACCTTCAGCCGGTCCCCGTCCCTGACCAGCCAGGCCCACCCGCTGCCGAACTGGGAGGCGGCGGCCTGTCCGAGCTCCTTCTTGAGGCCCTCCAGGCTGCCGAAGCTGCGGTCGATGACCTGGACCAGGTCCGCCGGTACGGCGCATCCGCCGGGCTTGAGGCTCTTCCAGAAGAAGGTGTGGTTCCAGACCTGGGCCGCGTTGTTGAAGATGCCGGATTGCCCGGGGTCCTTCGCGCTGCGGGTCACGATCTCCTCCAGGGGCAGGTCCGCCATCGGGGTCCCGGCGACGAGGCGTTCGAGGTTGGTGGCGTAGCCCTGGTGGTGCTTGCCGTAATGAAACTCCAGGGTGCGGGCCGAGATCACGGGCTCCAGCGCATTTTGCGGATAGGGGAGGGGGGGGAGCGAGTGCCCGGCGGCCCGGGCGGGACGGAGCCCGGCCCCGGAGGCGGCCAAAAGCACGCCCGCTGTCCCCAACAGTGCCTGCCGGCGCGTGATCTTTCCCGAAAATATCTCATCGTATCGGTTTTTCATTGGGCTTTCTCTCCCGCTTTTTAAGGGTGTACACTTCCGTTTGCGACTTTCCTGATATTTAATCGAATCGGCGGGGCGATGGCAAGGTCCTTCGCTTTGCGGGTCGAAAAGGGGAGAGCGGGTTCATGATCAGCCTCAACGAGCGCGCCGCGGGGATCGTCGGGCGGATGACCGGGGACGCCGAAGCCCTGGGCCTCGCTGTCGCCCGCCTGCCTAACGGCGCAACGGTGGTGGATGCCGGCATCGACGCAAGGGGGAGCCGGGAGGCGGGACGGCTCCTGGCCGAAGCCTCCATGGGGGGACTGGGGCGTGCGGCCTTCTGTCTCGAGCGCTACGGCGGGGACGAAGGGGAGCTGATCCTCCCCTCGTTGTCGGTGGACGTCGCGCTGCCGCACCTGGCCTGCATGGCCGCACAGTACGCCGGCTGGCCCCTGCGGCTCGGGGACTATGCCGCCATCGCCTCGGGACCCGCGCGCGCCCTGGCCGGGGGGGAGGAGATCCTCGACATCCTCGGCTACTCCGACCCGGCCGATGTCGCCGTCCTCATGCTGGAGGGGCGCACGCCCCCCGGCGAGGCGGTCGCCGCGCACGTGGCCGGCCGGTGCGGCGTCGCCCCGGAAAGGGTGACGCTGCTCGTCGCCCCGACGGCGTCCGTCGTCGGCTCGGTCCAGATCGCCGCGCGGTCGGTTGAGACCGCCCTGCACAAGCTCTACCGGCTCGGATTCGACGTCCGGCGCGTGGCGGCGGCCTCCGGCCTCTGCCCGATCGCCCCCGTGGCGGCCGACGACGTCAGCGCCATCGGAAGGACCAACGACGCCCTTCTCTACGGCAGCCGGGTGTTTCTGAGCGTGAGCGCCCCGGAGGGGGAGATCGCGGCCCTGATCGGCTCGGTGCCGGCCGAAAGCTCGCCCGATTACGGGTCCCCGTTTCTCGACCTGTTTCTGCGCCACGGGGGGGACTTCTTCGGGATCGACCCGATGCTGTTCAGCCCCGCGCGGGTGGAGATCCACAGCCTCGAGTCGGGACGCACCCTGTCCGCCGGGCGGGTGGCCCCCGGCCTGCTCCGGGCCTCGCTTTGGGGGGGCTGACCCGCGAGGCGTATTCCCGATCGCAACGTCGATCGAGTCGTTCAACAAACCGGTCATTGACCAGGAGACCCTGTCATGGATTTCGCAAAACTGATCCACGCGCGTTACAGTTGCCGGTCCTACCGGCCCGACCCGGTTCCGGAAGAGATGGTGCAAAAGGTGCTGGAGGCCGCCGCCGCGGCCCCCACGGCCGTGAACCGGCAGCCCTTCCGGATCCTCGTCATCGGCACGAAAGGGCGGGAGGCGGAACTCGGCCGCATCTACGGGCGCGACTGGTTCCTGCAGCCCCCCCTGGTCCTCTGCATCTGCGTCGAGAGGGAGGCGGCCTGGCGCCGCCGGCAGGACGCGAAAAGTTACGGCGACGTCGACGCCGCCATCGCCTTCGACCACCTGATCCTGGCCGCGACGGAACTGGGGCTGGGCACCTGCTGGATCGCCGCCTTCGACCCCGCGGCGGCGCGCGAGGTCCTCGCCCTTCCCGAGGGGGTCGAGCCGCTGGTGTTCACCCCCCTGGGTTTCGCCGCAGACGCCCCCGGACCGAGGAAGCGAAAAGACCTCGGGGAGATCGTGCGCCGCGAGCGCTGGTGAGCTCGGGCTACCCCCGGATCGCGGCGAAAAAATTTTAATGTAAGAAATTAAAAGAAGTGGTGTAAATACTTATAAAATAATGTGAATTTATATTGACTCCTGGGGGAGTCAGGCTCTTCCACAGATATTCTTTTCTAAAGGAGCCGGACAAACCGGGCTCCGGCCAGTTTCCGCACCTCGGCATGATCCGCCGTCAGCCAAACTCCTTCCGTGAGCTTGGCTGCGGCGACGAACGTGGCATCGTATCCGGTGATTCCGTATTGCTTTGCCAGCCCGGCCGCTGTTTGTAGCAGCTGCGAACCATTTCCGAGGCGCTCCATCCCGAGCAGTTCGAGCGAGCGCATGAGGTCTTTGATTACGTCGGCATCATGAAGCAGTCGGCACAGGACCGCCAGCATCTCGTTGAAGAAGAGCTCCGGGACCGCATAGTTCTGCGGTTCGGAGTGGACGGCGTCGAGCACCGCCAGCGCTTCCTCCCGCCGGGGTTCGTTATCGGCGAGAAACCACTTTACGGCCACGGAGGTGTCGATGATGGTCAGCACTACGAGCGCAACTCCCGCACCAGGTCGAGCGATGTCTTTCCGGCAGGCAGCTTGACGTCGGCCCGGCGGATCCTCTCTACCAGCTTGCGACGTTCGATATCGGCATCGAGGTCCACGAAGCGCTTTTTGTAATCCTGGAGGGTGATCAGCACGGCAACCGGCTCGCGCCCCTTTTCGAGCAGGATCGGCTCCCCGCTCCTGTGCAGCCGGTCGACGACCGCACCCAGGTTCTGGCGAAGTTTCAGGGCATTGACCTTTTCCATGACACCCATGTTGACACGTGAGTAGTCACATGTCAATTAGGACAACCCGGTGCGGGTCATGGGGGCCAGAGCACGGGGAGGAGCATGACGGCCACCGTCATCACGACGAGGGTCAGGGGGACGCCGACCTTGACGTAGTCGGTGAAGCGGTAGCCCCCCGGTCCCATGACGAGCTGGTGCGCGGGGTGGGACAGGGGGCTGGCGTAGCTGGCCGAGGCGGAAACGGCCACGGTCATCACCAGCAGGTGGGGCGAAATGCCCGTGCTCTGGGCCACGCTGAGGGCGACGGGGGCCATCAGCACCGCCATGGCCGAAGGGTGCACCACCTGCACGAAGAGGACCGTGACGGCGAAGAGGGAAGCGACGATGGCGCGCGGGCCGAGGTCGCCCACGGCCCCGATCACGGCGCCGGCGGCCATCTCGGCCAGGCCCGTCTTCTGGATCGCCAGGCCCAGGGGCAGCATCCCCGCGATGAGGAAGACGACCTTCCATTCGATCGCGCGGTAAGCCTCCTCCATCCTCAGGCACCCGAGAAGCACCACCAGGGCGGCGCCGGCGAGGGCGGCGATCGAAATGGGGGCCGCCCCCGACAGGGCGGCGAGGATGACGCCCAGCATGACGGCGGCGGCGGCGCGCGCTTTCTCGAGCCGCGGCGTGCGGGCCGCGG
>CAZWXG010000014.1:28360-31782 GCA_964637825.1 uncultured Acidobacteriota bacterium | reverse complement strand
GAGCCCACGCGCGCCCAGAGTCCGTCGGCCACGGCCGTTTTCGCGTGCAGCATCGTCCCCTTCCACTCGAAGATCCGGACCCCCGCCTCCAGCAGCGGGCGGTAACCGGCGCGGGACAGCGGCTTGATCAGGGGGAGGTCGGTCCCGTCCGGCACCAGCAGGCGCACGTCGACCCCCGCGCGCGCGGCGGCGCTGAGCGACTGCATGTAGAGGGAGGTCCCCGCGAAGTAGGCGTCGGTCAGCCAGAGCCGTTGCCGGGCCAGCGCGGCGACCAGCTGGTCCACCCGGAACAGGCCCGCGGTGGCCGGGACGCTGGCGATGATCCGAAGGGACGTAGGGCCCGCGGCCTCGGGCGCCGGGGCGCCGGACAGCTCCCCCTCGGGGATCGGCCTGCCCGTCATGGCCCAGACCTGGGCGAACGCCCGCTCCATTTCGGCCACGGAGGGGCCGCCCAGTTCGATCCCGGTGTCCCGCCAGGGCTCGATCTTCTTTTCGGGGATCCCCTCCCACGCCTTTCCGACGCACAGCCCCGAAATGAAACCCACCCGGCCGTCCACCGAAAGGGTCTTGCGGTGGTCGCGCGACAGCCAGCCGAAAGGACTGTCCAGGCGCGGGGGGTTGTAGACGCGCACGTCGACCCCGCCCGCGCGCATCCGGTTCCAGAAGCCGCGCGACGCTTTCCCGAAGGCCCCCAGCCAGTCGTAGACGAGGCGCACGCGCACGCCCGACCGCGCGCTGGCGGTCAATGCCTCCGCGAACCGCCGTCCCGTGTCGTCGTCCTGGATGAAGTAGTTTTCGAAGTAGACGTGGTGCCGGGCCGCGGCGATGGCCTCGAGCCAGGCGGGGTAGTTTTCCCGGGCGTCCCGGAGCAGCCGGACGCGGTTCCCCCCGACGAGCCGGGCGCCGGCGGTGCGGGCGAAGGCTTCCTCGGCGCCGGCGCGCAGTTCGCAGGCGGTGTTCGAAGGAAACATCGCAGATCCTCCCGCTCGGATTGTCAGCGCAGGGTGAATACGGTGATCTCGGGGCGCGCGCCGAGACGCGCTCTCCCGATGCGCCCCAGGCCGCGGTTCACGTAAAGCTGGGTTTCCCCCACCGTGTAGAGTCCCGCGGGGTAAGGACGCCGCCGGGCTCTCCAGGGGGCGCGGGGCATCCGCTCCACCAGGCTGCCGTGGGTATGGCCGCTCAGCACGGCGCCGGCGCCGAAGCCCTGCATCCGGTCCGCTCCCCGGGGGTTGTGCACCAGGGCCAGCGCCGTCTCCCCCGCGGGGACCTGCGCGAACGCGCGGCGGGGATGGAAGTCGCCGGGCCAGAGGTCGCCGAGGCCGACGAGCCAGAGCGACTGGCCCCCCACCTCCACCCGCGCCGATTGGTTCTGGAGGACGCGGACGCCGCTGTGGCGCATGCCGTCCGTCAGGCGGCCCAGCAGGAGGGGACGCTGCCGCGCGGGCAGCTGCATGCCGTAGTCGTGGTTGCCCAGGCAGGCGTAGACCCCGCCGCGGCTCGTGAGCCGGCCGAGCAGGGAGGTTACCTTGCGGCGGTACCGGCCGCGGAAATCGTAGGTGATGTAATCGCCCGTCAGCACGACCAGGTCGGGATCGAGCCGGTTGATCCGTTCGATGCAGCGGGACAGGTAGGGGCCGCTCACGGTATTGCCGCAGTGCAGGTCGCTGATCTGCGCGATGCGCAGGCCCCGCAACCCCTCCGGCAGGCGGCGCAGGCGGAGGTCGACCTCGGTGACCTCGAGCCATTCGGGGCCGGTCCCGTGCCGGTCCACGGCCCAGCGGGTACAAAACCCCAGCGTCCCCAGGGCGCTGCCGCGGATGAGCGGGCGGCGCCGCGTCCTCACTCTCCTGAGGGGATCCCGTTCCCCGCGTGACTCCATCAATCGCATCATTCCTTCCCGGTCCCGGGGACCGATCCTTCAGTTGCGGCGCGGGTTCAACGGCTCCGGCTCCGGCTCCGGCGATTGCGCGGCCGAGCGGTCGACGGGGCGCCTTTCGCGGCCGCCGCGGACGGCGCGGCCGGCGCGGCAGGTCGGCGGGGGGGCGGGGCATCCTCGGGTTGCTCCGCCGGCGCATGAAGCGTCTGCTGGTAATAATCGTCGAGCAGCATCGCGATGATGGCCGACTCGTCCTCGTTTTCGGCCAGGGCCCGGCCCAGCGGCACGAAGCGCTGGCTGCGTTCGATCAACAGCTTGTCCCGGCCGCGCAGGCGGGCCTCGAGCAGGGCGGTGACCCGCTCCGCCACCACCGCCTCCACGTCGGCGGGCTTGGGCATGGGCCGTTCCTGCAGGTCGATGCCGAAGCGCCGGCCGATGCGGTCGAGCTCCATCTTCTCCAGGTCCGTCACGAGCGATACGGCGACCCCGGCCGCCCCGGCGCGGCCCGTGCGTCCCGCGCGGTGGATGTAGCTCTCGGGGTCTTCCGGGGGTTCGTACTGGAAGACGTGGGAGAGTGCGGGGATGTCCAGCCCGCGGGCGGCCACATCGGTGGCGACCAGGAAGCGCAATTTCCCCTTCAGCACCCTCTCCAGCACCCGCTCCCGCTCCTTCTGCGACAGGTCGGCGCTCAGTTCGTCGGCGTCGTACCCGAAGCGCTGCAGCACGGCCGACACGTAATGGACCTTGGACTTGGTGTTGCAGAAGATGAGGGCGGAGGGGGGATTTTCGACCTCGATGATGCGCACGAGGCCGCGGTCCTTTTCCATCCCCGGCATGAGGTAGAAGACGTGCTCGGTGTCGGTGACGTGCACGTGGTCCCGGCTGAGCGAGATGAATTCCGGCTCCTGGATGAACTCCCGGGCCGTACGCATGACATAGTCGGGGAAGGTGGCGGAATACATGCTGGTATGCACGCGGTGCCGGGGCAGGTAGCCCTGCATCTGGCGCATGTCGGGGTAAAAGCCCATCGACAGCATGCGGTCGGCCTCGTCGTAGACCAGCATCTTGAGGCGGTCGAGGGAGAAGGTCCGCCGGAGCAGGAGATCGAGCAGGCGCCCCGGGGTGCCCACGACGATCTGCGCCCCCTGCTGGAGGGCGTCCGTCTGCGGGCCGTACCCCACTCCCCCGTAAACCACCGCGACGCGGAAGCCGCTGCCGCCGCACAGGCGCTCGGACTCCTCCCCCACCTGCCGGGCGAGTTCACGGGTGGGGACCAGGACGAGGGCCTGGCAGTACAGTCCCTTCGGGTCCAGCCTCTCCAGCATGGGCAGGATGTACGCGCCGGTCTTGCCGCTCCCGGTGCGGGCCTGGATCATCAGGTTCCGGCCGGAGAGCATGAGGGGAATCGCACGGGCCTGGACGGGCATCAGGTTCGTCCAGCCCGCGAGGGCGGCCGCCGCGCGCAGCGCTTCGGGCAATTGCTCCATGGTGACATCGCTTGGTTGGACCTCTTCCGGCATCTGCGGATCTCCTTTTCCCCTTC
>CAZWXG010000014.1:25234-28260 GCA_964637825.1 uncultured Acidobacteriota bacterium | reverse complement strand
CCCGAACCGATGGTGTAGAGGTAGCCGTCGAACTGGGCGTCCTGGTAGTCGAATTTTTCGAAGGCGTATCCGAGCGTCAGTTCCGCCTCGGGCGCGAAGGCGTAGACCGCCCGGGGATGAAGCGAACGCCGCCTGATGTTGTCGTAGGCGCCGATGGGGAACAGCGGGGCCGCGGGGGTCCCGTCCTCCAGCGTCTGGGCCTGGAAGTCGACGTTGCCGCTGCTCTCCTGGACGATGGCCGAGAGTTTGAACGCCAGGCGGGGGGTCAGGGGCCAGTCGGCGGCGAATTCCACGGTCCAGTTCTTGTCCTTGAGCCGGCCGCTCCAGTTGAAGGCGGTGGCCGTGGGCTCCGATCGGGGGTCGAAGCAGGCGGGCGACGCCTCCGGGCAGGCGCCCGCGTTGATGGTCCGGTGGTAGGAGTCGTAGCGGATGAACTCCACGTCGCCGAACAGGGTGAGGCGGAATTTCTCGGGGTCCCCGTAGGAGACGCCGCCGTAAAACTCCCTGCGGGAATCGGCCAACCGCCCCAGGACCAGATCCCGGTAGTTGTTCCTCCGGTAATAGACCTCGAACCCGATATCGAGCAGGGGCAGGGGGGACCAGTCGGCGTCGGCCTTGACGAGGTGCTGGTTCAGGTTGGCGACATCGAAGGAGCGGTTGAAGCGCTCGAGGTAATAGACGCTGCCGGCGTCGAACCCGGCGTTTTCGATACTGAAGCGGGAACGCCGGCGCAGGTACTGGTATTTGACCCGCGCCGAGACCGAATCGAAGGAGGCGTTGGACCACTGCACGAACAGCTTCTTTTCCCCGGTCTCCTCCGTGTCGAAACGGTTGCGGTTGGTGTCCAGCCAGTCGAAACCGGCGCTGACCCGGTGCCCGCGGGTGAAGCGGTATTCCGCTTCCAGCCCCGGATTCTGCTTGGTGTAGGAATAGCGGGTCCCGCTGCAGTGAACCGCCACGCTCTCCGCGGACTCCGTCCCCTCCTCGGAACAGACCAGGCCCCGGGTTTCGAGGGGGACGAGGAATTCGACGTGGGTGGACCCGTTCAGGCGCCGGTAGTAGTTGTAGTAGGCGCGGACATCCAGCCGGTCGAGCGGCGCGAACCGGTAGGAAGCCTGGGCCGTCGCATTTTCCACCTTGCCGCGGAACGCGTCGGCACTCGGCGCGGTGGCCGTGTATACGGGGGAGCCCGAGGTGTTGAGCACCTCGTCCAGCATCGAGACCCGGTCGGTGACCCGGTCGTAGGTGACGCGCCCGGAGAGCGTCGCGTCCCAGGGGAGTGCGCGCAGCATGCCGCTCGCGCTCACGCGGTTGTAGACGTTGTCGGGGGCGAAGGTCGCGGTGTCCATGCCGAAACCGAAGAAGGGGTTCTGGAAATCCAGAAGCATGTTTTCGTTGCCGAAATCGCTCCGCAGAAAGCTCGCCGAAACGTGCCCCCGGCGGGTCTGGTACCCGGCTTCCAGCGATCCGCTGCTGGTCGAATAGTCGACGGGGTAGGGGAGATCGACGAACCCGTTTCCGGGGCTGGTCCCCAGGGCGGCGGCATCCACCTTGTTGATGCCCGACTGGGACACGTTCCGGCCGCCGAGCAGGACGTACCAGGGGGAGCGGCCGGAGAACTCCACGCTCCCCTCGAGGTTGCGCCGGTCGGTCAGGAAATGGAATGAGGTCCAGGGGGGGACGCCCGAATCCAGGAGTTCGGCGGGAGCGGTGGAAAACAGGGTCAGCCGGGCGGTCCCCGGACTTTCGTAGGGGGTGCGCGCCCCGTCCGGCCCGAAGCCGAAGTTGTGCGTCAACCAGTCGGCGCGGAAGCGGAACTTCATCCGGCCGTAGGCGCCCCCCGACAGGTCGAGCAACATGTCGTCGCGGCCCAGGTTTTCGGCGAAGGCGTCGAAATGAAACCGGTTGCCGCGGCCGCGCAGGTCGAAGGCCCCGGCGATCCCGTCGGACAGGTCGCGGTACTCCATGAGTTTGGCCGCGTCGCGGGAGTCCTCCGCCGCCCCGATCCTTTGGACGGCGACGCTCCCGGAAAGGCTGAACCCGTCGGCGGCCGCGCCGGGGACCGGCGCGAAGGCAAGGAGCAGGAGACAGAGGGCGGATTTCATATCGGGCTCCCCTAGCGCGTGAGGTATTTGCCCCGGGTGGCGGGTGCGTTGCTCCCGTGGATGGCGTTGTGGCAGTTGAGGCACGACCGGGCGACGAAACGGGTGTTCGGGATCTTGGCCGGGGAGCCGGGGACCCGTTCGAATCCCTGGTCGGCGCTGTAGGCGGTTCCCGGGTGCCGGGACCAGTCGTGGCAGTCCTGGCAGAGGTTGGGGACCCGTTCGTTCAGCAGCTTCGCATGCGAGGACCCGTGGGGGCGGTGGCAGGAGAGGCAGTTTTCCTCGACCGCCGGGTGCTGGAACAGGAAGGGGCCGCGCTTTTCGGCGTGGCAGCTCCAGCACTGCACGTTGAGGGTTTCGTGGCGGATCATCGCCGGGCTCTGGGCGCCGTGGGGGTTGTGGCAGCTGGAGCAGGAGACCTTCCCCTCCACCACCGGATGGTGGGAGGGCTTGCCGATCTCGACGCGCACCCGCTTGTGGCAGCGGATGCAGGTCTCGTATTCCAGTTGCCGGTCCGTATTCACCAGCGGGGCGGCGGTCGGGTCGCGCCGGGTGAAGGCGACGGCCGAGCCGCGGGGGGGCGGCGCGTGCACGGCATGGCAGTCGTTGCAGCGCACGTCGTTGCGCGCGTGCCGCCCCGATTCCCAGAAGGCGAGATGCCGGTTCCCCCCGTGGCACTCCATGCAGGCCGCGGTCTGTTCGCGGGCGGGTACGGAGCCGCGGGTGTAGCGCACGGGGAACGGGTGGGCCCGGGGATCGCCGGCGTGATCGGGGCTCGTCCCGTGGCAGGCGGAACAGGCCCGTCCGCTCCCGGCCGGGGATTCGGGGTCCCCGGCCGCCCCGTGCCGGGCATCCATGACCCCCGCCTGGTCCCGGTGACAGGCCAGACAGGTCGCGGCGTCCTCCGCGGCGGGGGCGGAGAGG
>CAZWXG010000014.1:10676-25134 GCA_964637825.1 uncultured Acidobacteriota bacterium | reverse complement strand
GTCCCGGTGACAGGCCAGACAGGTCGCGGCGTCCTCCGCGGCGGGGGCGGAGAGGGGGGACGACAGGAGAAGGATCGAGAAAAAAGAAGGAACCAGAGAGGATCGATAGGCCATATGCCGGGATCCCTCCATTGCGGAGAAAGGAAAAAAGATTTACCAACGGGTTCGAATCAGCGTTGGGTCAGTTATAGCACAAGTCGGGAAGGGAAAGGAAGCGGAAGGGTGATCCGGGGGGGCGGTGTCCGCCCCCCCGGCGGAAGGAACTTAATGCCTGATCTTGTCGAAGACGATTTCCTTGTCCTCTTCGAACTCCGGGCAACGGTCATCGGTGTGGCACTTCAGGCAGAGGTCGATCTGCGGATCGGCCACCGGGATCGGCTTCATGCTGGCCAGGTGTTCGGTCGCGTCCCCATGGCACGATTCGCACTGCACGTTCACGAGCGCCATCTGCTGATCCTTCATGTTGAAGCCGTTCGGTTGCTCGAAGCGGACGGTGTGGCAGGAGAGGCACTTGGGATCGTACTGCTTGGACCTTCCGGCCAGGGTGGCGTAGGCCTTGGCGTGATCCGTCGTCTTCCACTGCGCCACCTGGCTGCTGTGACAGGGGGCGCAGGCCTCGACCCGCAGCGGCACGTCCGCGGCCGCGGCCCGTTCCTCGGCGCTCCCCCCGTACATCTCGGCCACCTTGTCGTTGTAGGCCGCGATCATCTCCTTGATCCGGGCATCGTCGGCGACTTCGTCGCCGAGCGGGACCAGGGTGTTGGCCGGCTCCTTCGAACCGTCCAGGGCGACCTCGAGCATGCCCAGGTACTGCCCCTTCTCTCCCGCCCGGACGATGAGGGCGTCCCCGGCCACCTGGGGATCCGGGGTCTTCAGCTTGTCATGGCCGCCGACGACCAGGTGGATGCCCTTGACGCGGCGCGCGACGACCCAGTCGCGGTTGGCGATCTGGTGCGTCAACGCGATGACGTAGTCGGCCTTCCCCGCGAGTTCGGCCACCACCGCCTCCGCCGCCTTGATGGGATCCTGGACATTGAGTTTGCCGCCCGTGATGTCGGCGAGCTTGCCCGCCATCTCCGAGGTGTCGCCGTACAGGCCCATGATGGCCACCGTCTTGCCGTTGACCTTCTTGAGCACGTAGCGCTCGAAGACCGGTTTGTCGTCGGCATCGACCAGGTTGGTGGATACGAAGGGGAAGGAGTGCTTCTTTTCCAGTTCCTTGAGAAAGTCCAGTCCCAGGGCCAGGTCGAGCTCCCCGACGTTGACGGCGTCGATCCCGATGGTCTTGTAGGTCTCCAGGATCAGTTCCGCCTTGAGTTTCGCGCTTTCGATCACCGACGCGGGAAGTTCCTCTTCCTCGTTGAGCAGGTCGCCCGAATCCACGATGACGAGCCCGGGGTGATCCTTGCGGTACTGGTTGAGGTGGGTGGCCTTCTTGTACAGCCCGCCGAGCTGTACGCCTGTCTCCACTCAACCGCACGGCTCCAGGTAGCCCAGCAGGTTGCTCGTGTAAGCCACCGTGATTCCGGGGGCGTCATCGGCGCGCGAGGGGCCCACGCTGATGGCGGTCGATACAAGGATGGCAGCGCCAAGAAACAGCAGCAAAACACCAAAAGTCTTCTTCATCAAACCTCCTGCGGGTCGGGACGGCACCGAACCCCGGCAATCCCGCGGATCTTCGGGCCGTCGCATGCAGCGTCATGATAGCATTCCCGGGCGGCGGCGCACCAGCAATTCATGGGTGCCGCGCCGCCGGCGCTTTCATGGACCATATACGCCGGGGAGAGCGGGGGTGTTTTGTCCCCGGCGCAAAAATGTGCGCGTCCTCCCGCCCGGGGGGAGCCGGGGGCGAAACCTTCGATTGCGCCCCGGGGGCGGGTGTGCTATTTTTCCCGCTTATTCATACGTTCCCCGTTCAAAGGAAGGCACCGTGAGCACTAACAAGATGACTCGCAAGGAAATACTCTCGGAAGACCCGGTTCACGAGGCCATGCTGCGCCTGGTCGGATTTTTCCGGGACCACCGGGCCGGGATCGGCATTGCCGCCGCGGCCGTCGTCGTTCTGGCCGTGGGCGCCTACGGAGTATCCCTGGCCCTCGGGGCCAGGGAATCCCGTGCTCAGGTCCAGTTGGGGAAGGGGATCGATTTTTTCCACGCCGCGGTCGCGGCCGACGCCGGCGCCGACCCCTACGGCAAGGGTCCGAATCCGGTCTTCCCCAGCGAGCGGGCGAAGTATGAAGCGGCGGCCCGGGAATTTTCGCCCATCGCCTCGGGGCACGGTTACGGCAAGATCTCGGCCGTGGCCCGCTACTACCTCGGGCTGTCCCAGCTCCGGTTGGGGCAGCGGGCGGAGGGGATCAAGAGCCTGGAATCGGTGGCTTCCAACTCCCGCAACCGCACCGTCGGTTTTCTGGCGCAGCGGGTGCTGGCCAGCACCCACTACCAGGCGGGCAACTACCAGGGCGCGCAGGAAATTCTCAGCCGGATGGTGGGGGATCCCAAATGCGACCTCCCCCGGGAGGAGCTGAGCCTGGAGCTGGCGCGCGCGCTCGAGGCCCAGGGGCGCCGGGACGAAGCCATGAAGGCGCTGCGCGAGGCCGACGAACAAAGCGCCGCCTTCGGGCCCTACAAGCAGAAGCTGATCGCGGAGATGGAGCGGCTCGGCAAGGGGCCTTCGTCGGCCCCGGACCCCGCGCCGCAGCCCTAAGTGGTGATAAGGCGCCCGATTACGCCGCTTCGGGCGCGCCGCCACGGCGCCGTAAGTCCTTGAGTTGCACGGGCTTTATCCTTGACAAAAGTCCCACCGTCAATATAATTTCCCCCTTCGCCCAAGAAGGCAGGAGTTTGGTCGTGTTCATTGAAATTGAGGATCTGAAAGCGGAACCGCTTCATGTCCATCACGTATTCCCGGTCGATGAGATCCGTTTTTCCCACGCGGACGCTTCGTTGAGCGCGGGGGTGACGGTCGATTTCGTGCTCACCCACCACGACCGGGACCTGCAGATCGACGGGACGGTGGAGACGGCGATCGCGTTCCGCTGTTCCCGGTGCACCAGGGAGTGCGACCGTCCCTTCTCCGCCCGCTTCGGCCTGTTCTACACGCCGCAGCCGGATTGGGGCGTCACGGGCGCGGAAATTGAACTGAAGTACGAAGAGATGGAAGTGGGGTATTACGATGGCGTCACCTTTGACGTGAACGCCATGGTCCTCGAGCAGATCGAGCTCGCCATACCCATGAAGTTTGTCTGTCGCGAAGATTGCCAGGGGCTCTGCGATCAGTGCGGGGCCGATTTAAATGAAGGGGCGTGCCGTTGCAGTAGGGAGGAGCCGGACTCCCGCCTATCCGTTCTGCTCGAATTTCGGAAGAAGGACGAGCGGAAGGAGGAATAGGCGAGAGGGCCGCAACTCTCGATTGAGGGCATCCTATCCCCATGATGGAGAAGAGTCGCCATGCCGAATCCTAAAAGGAGACATTCCAAGTCGCGCCGTGGAAAGCGCCGGGCTCACGATTTCCTGCAGCCTGTAAGTCCAAGCAAATGCCCCAACTGCCAGGAGCCCAAGGCGCCACACCAGGCCTGTGCCAAGTGCGGCTTCTACAAGGGGAAGGCCGTAATCAAGGGCGAAGAGGAATTCTAGGGCCTTGGCGGTTTCTCACGGTTCATTATGGGTTCCCTTGCGCACATGATTAAGATCGCCGTGGACAGCATGGGGAGTGACAACGCCCCCTTCAGTGAAGTGGAAGGGGCCGTGATGGCGGCCCGTGCCTACAAGGTCGCCGTCATCCTCGTGGGAAAGGAATCCCTTCTGGCCCCGCTTCTGAAGGAGGCGGGGGGGGGAGGACTTCCCATCGAGATCCGCAACGCGACCGAGGTGGTGGCCATGGACGAGTCCCCGGTCGCCGCCCTCCGCAAGAAGAGGGATTCCTCGATCCGCGTCGCCGCGGACCTGGTGCGGGACGGCCTGGCCAGCGGGCTGGTCAGCGCCGGCAACACCGGGGCCGTGATGGCGACCTCCAAGATGGTGTTCGGCACCGTTCCCGGGGTGGACCGCCCGGCGCTGTCGACGGTCCTGCCCACGCTGAAGGGGCACGCGGTGCTGCTCGATGTGGGCGCCAACATCGCCTGCAAGCCGCACCACCTGATTCAGTTCGCCGTCATGGGACATCTTTTCAGCAAGAAGATCATCGGCGTCGCCTCCCCCCGGGTCGGTCTCATGTCGGTCGGGGAGGAGGAGTGCAAGGGGAACGACCTCACCAAGGAGGTCCACCGGGAACTGAAGCGGCTCAAGCTGAACTTCATCGGCAACGTCGAGGGGCGGGACCTTTACAACGGGCGGGCCGATGTCATCGTCTGCGACGGGTTCACCGGCAACGTCGCGCTGAAGACGAGCGAGGGGCTGATCGAGGCGGTGCTGAAGCTGCTCCGGGAGGAGCTCTCGCGGAACCTTCAGGCCAAGCTCGGCGCCCTGCTCAGCCAGCAATCGTTCAAGCGGCTGAAAAAGCGGCTCGACTATTCGGAGTACGGCGGCGCGCCGCTGCTCGGGCTGCGCGGCGCCACCATCATCTGCCACGGCAGGTCCAGCGCCAACGCGATCAAGAACGCGATCCGGGTAGCCAAGGAATTTTCCGACAATCAGGTCAACACCATGCTCGAAGCGGAACTCAGCCAGGTGGATCAGGGCGCCAAGGGGGCGGTCCCCATCGGCGGGTGACCGCGCGGGATCGGATGAGGCCGTCGGGGGCGGGCCGCGGGCCTCAGCCGCCGGCGCCAAAATGTGAGTGGTTCGGCGCGGCCTCAGGGCCCTGCGGCGGGCGAAACCAAAGGGGAGGAAGAGGGATGGCTTCGGTAGAAGAAAAAGTGAAATCGATCATCGTGGATCAGTTGGGTGTCAACGAGACGGAGGTGACGCCGGCGGCGTCTTTCGTCGACGATCTGGGCGCGGATTCGCTGGATACGATCGAGCTGGTGATGGCCTTCGAGGAGGCCTTCGGAATCGAGATCCCGGACGAGGATGCCGAGAAGATCAAGACGGTTCAGAACGCGATCGAATACGTGGAAGCCCACGTCAAATAGGCAGGCGGGCGCCAGGTCTTTCCTGAAGGGACGGCGGCACGGGGGTGTGCGGCACGCCGTTCATTTCGAAAACGTCAAACCGGGGAATCGGTCATGAAGATTGTCGCATGCGTCAAATACGTTCCGGATACCGCCATCAAGGTCAAGATCGCCGCGCATGCGGCCGAAGTGGACCTTGCTGAGGTTTCCTTCATCGTCAATCCCTACGATGAATTCGCCGTGGAAGAGGCCCTGCAGCTGAGGGAGAAGCACGGGGGCGAAGTGATCGTGGTCGGGGCGGGAAGCGAGGGGGCCGCTGCCGGGTTGCGGACCTGCCTGGCCATGGGTGCGGATGCGGCCGTCCTCGTCAGCGATGGTTCCCTGGAGCAGGCGGACAGCTATGTCGTCGGCACGGTCCTGGCCGGAGTCTGCCGGACCCTCGCGCCGGACCTGATTCTCTTCGGAAAGCACGCCATCGGCGTGGATAACGGCCAGGTGCCCGCGGTCGTGGCCGAGGCGCTGGATCTCCCCCAGGTTTCGGTGGTCACCAAGCTGGAGATCGAGGGGGGCACCTTCCGGGCCGAGCGGGACATCGAGGGAGCCCACGAGATCGTCGAGGGGACCCTGCCCGCCGTCCTGACGGCGCAGAAGGGGCTGAACGTCCCCCGCTACGCCTCCCTGAAGGGGATCATGGCGGCGAAGAAGAAGCAGATCGAGATCCGCACGCTGCAGTCGCTGGGGCTCGCGGCCGAGGATCTCAAGCCGCGGGTGGAGACCGTCGGGGTCGCCCTGCCCCCCTCGCGTCCCCCCGGAAAGATCCTCAAGGGCGACGTTTCCGAGGTGGTGCCGCAGTTGGTGACACTGCTCCACGAGGAAGCCAAAATCATTTAACCCGCGTGCACCACGCATTTTGTGCCATGATGACGTAAGGAGGTAAAATGGCTCAGGGAATCCTGGTCTTTATCGAGGAACGGGACGGCAGGGTAAAGAAACCATCGCTCGAGGCGTTGGGCGCGGCGCGCCGGTTGGCCCCGCAGGAGGCCGTCATCGCCCTGCGCATCGGGACCGAAGAGCCCTCGGAAAATCTGGCCGCCTACGGAGCCGACCGGGTCATGACGGTGCGGCACGATCTGCTCAAGGCCTATTCGACCGACGGCTACGCCACGGCCCTGGCCCAGGCGATCCGGTCCGTCCAGCCGCGTTTCGTTTTCGGTTCGGCCAGCGCCATGGGGCGGGACCTGCTCCCCCGGGTGGCGGCCAAGCTGGGGGTGGGGCTTGCCCAGGATTGCATCGAAATCCACGCCGACGGCGGGCAGCTCGAGTGCGTGCGTCCCATCTACGCGGGGAAGGCTTACGCCCGGGTCCGGCTGCCGCTCTGCCCGGGCATGGCCACGCTCCGGCCGAACGTTTTTTCGCTGGGCAACGCCGACACCGGGCGGAGCGCGGAAGCGGTCGACTTCGCCCCCGAACTGACCGCCGCGCAGTTTCGCGCCGCCGTCAGGGAGGTCAAGGCCTCCGCGGGGCAGAAGGTCGAGCTGACCGAGGCCAACATCATCGTTTCCGGGGGGCGGGGAATGAAGGGGCCGGAGAATTTCCCCCTGATCGAGCAGCTGGCCGAGGTCCTGGGAGGGGCCGTCGGCGCCTCGCGTTCGGCCGTGGACTCGGGGTGGATCGATCAACAGCATCAGGTCGGGCAGACGGGGAAAACCGTATCGCCCACCTGCTATGTGGCCTGCGGCATCAGCGGCGCCATCCAGCACCTGGCCGGCATGTCGTCGTCCAAGTATGTCGTCGCGATCAACAAGGATCCGGAAGCGCCCATTTTCAGCGTCGCCGATTACGGCATCGTGGGGGATCTCTTTGCCGTGGTTCCCGCTCTCACGGAAGAGATCCGGAAGCTCAAGTCTTCATAGGGTGGTTCCCGGGGATCCGGCCGGCCGGATCCGGTGAAAGGTCTATGGCGACCTAAATGGCTACCTCTGCAGGATTGGAGAAGTGGGGGGAGAGACCCCGGCAGCGCTGGTATCTCGAACTGCTGGAAAATCTGCGCAGCGGCCTGACGTGGGTCGACGCGCTGGCCGGGTTCTGCGCCACCGCCGTCATCGCCCTGATCCTCATCGGGTTTCGTTCCCAGGTCATTCCCGATTACCAGGTCGGACAGATCGCCGACCAGGAAGTGCGCGCGGCGCAGGATGTCTTCTACGAGGACCGGATGGCCACCGATCTCCGGCGGGCGGAGGCGGAGGCCGCGGTCCCGGCCGTGTACCAGCTCGAATCCGATCTCGTCTCCAGCCATGTGAAATCCACCGCCGGCGCCTTCTCCGAGGCCCGGGACATCCTGGCGGAAGCCGGCGCGGCCGCCCTGAAATCGAAGGCGCGCCGCGCGGAACTCCTGAAAACGCTCGGGGCCCGCACGGGGGGCGCTTTCCCGCCCCAGGTGCTCGAGGCCCTGCTCCGGTACAATTTCAGCCCCGATGTAGAGGCGCGGATGCTGGAACTGCTCGACACGGTGCTGCGCGACGGGATCATCCGCGACCGGGGGGAGTTCCTGAAGGACCTGCGTTCGGGCATCCTCGTGCGCGACGGCTCCTACACCCTGGAGCATCCGCTGACGGACGCCTACCGGGTCCGCGACCTTTCGGCGGCGAAGGAGTACCTCCGGCAGTCCCCGATCGAATACCCCGGCCTGTCGCCGCGTGACCGGGCGACGCTGCTGGCCTACCTGGAGAGTGCGCTCTTTCCCACGCTTTTGTGCGACCGCGAGGAGACCGATTCCCGCCGCGCCCTGGCCTCGCGCCAGGTCAAGCCGGTCGAGGTGCAGCTCAAGCAGGGCCAGACCGTCGTCCGCAGCGGGGAACAGATCACCCCGCAGATCCTGGTGCAGCTGGGCGCGCTCAAGAACCTGCGCCGGCCCCGCTCCCTCATCTGGCAGTTCGGGGGGTACTTCCTGATCGCGGCGATCCTGGTCTACTCGCTCTGGCGCTACTTCGTCTACTACCAGACGCGGCACAAGAAGATCCGCAACCACGCCGTCCTGATCCTGGTCGTGATCGCCTCCGAACTCCTGGTCCTGCGGCTGCTGACCTCCCTGGCGGACATTCTCGGGGAGCGGTTCCAGCGATTTCAGGACCCCTACGTCCTGTATTTCGGCATTCCTTTCGCCTTCGGCGCCCTCCTCATCACCCTGCTCGTCGACGTCAACCTGGGGGTCCTTTCCTCGGTGGTGCTGGCCATCCTCTGCGGGCTCTTTTACGGTCACGTGGAGTTGTCGGCCTACTGCCTGATCGGTTCCCTGGCCGGGATCTACAGCATACGGCAGTACAAGGACCGGGCCGCGATCCTCAAGAGCGGTCTCACGATCGCGGTCGCCAACATCGCCTGCCTGGCGGCGCTGGGAATCATGCGGCAGGCGCCGCTCCGTTTTTCCGACGCCCTGGATTACGTCGTCCTGGCGCTCTCGAGCGGGATGCTGGCGAGCGCCCTCTGTTCGATGCTGCTCCCGGCGCTGGAAACCCTGTTCAAGATCACCACCGACATCCGGCTCCTGGAGCTGTCGAACCTCAACGCCCCGCTCCTGCGGCGGCTGGCCGTGGAGGCGCCGGGGACCTATCATCACAGCCTGATGGTGGCGACGCTGGCGGAAGCGGCGGCCGAGGCCATCGGAGCCAATCCGCTGCTGGCGCGGGTGGGCGCCTACTACCACGATATCGGCAAGCTGCTCAAACCGGAGTATTTCGTCGAGAACCAGGCCTACGGCGGCAACAAGCACGAAGACCTTTCCCCCAGCATGAGCTGCCTCATCATCTCCAGCCACGTCAAGGATGGGCTCCATTTCGCCCGGGCGGCGGGGTTGCCGCAACGCATCAGCGACATGATCCCGCAGCACCACGGAACCCGGATCATGACCTTCTTCTACCAGAAGGCGAAGGAGGCGGCGGACGCGGACCGGAGCAAGCTGGCGGAAGCCGATTTCCGCTATCCCGGGCCCCGGCCGAAAAGCCGGGAGGCCGCGATCATGATGCTGGCCGACAGCGTGGAGGCGGCTTCCCGGACCCTGGGGGACGCCCCCGCCCCGGCCCAGATCCGGGGCATGATCGACCGGCTGGCGGGATCGATCATCGGCGACCACCAGTTCGACGACTGCGACATCACCTTCAGGGACGTCGAGCTCATCAAGGAGAGTTTTTTCAAGATTCTGGCCGGCATCTTTCACCATCGAATCGACTATCCGGGATATGACTTCAGACGATCGAAGGACGGATCCGGGGAGACGGCGCCCGAAGATCCAGATTCTCAGCAGGCAAAAAAAGGTTAGGGTCGATCGCGCGGCGGCGGCCGCCTTCTGCGCCGCGCTGCTCGAGACGCTGGGCCTGCCCGGCGGTTCGCTGTCCGTGGTGTTCGTGGGGACGCGGACCATGCGGAGGCTGAACCGCCGGTGGCGCGGCAGGGACTGCGCGACGGATGTGCTCAGTTTCGACTACGGGGACACGGCGGCCGGACCGGGCTTCCTGGGAGATGTCGTGATCGCCCCGGAAATCGCCGCCCGGCAATCGTCCGGGTCTCCGGCCGGCGTGGAGAGGGAGATCCGGTTGCTGCTGGTGCACGGGGTGCTTCATCTCGCGGGCTACGACCATGAAACGGACGGCGGCGAGATGATGCGCGTACAACGGCGCCTGACGCGCCGGAAGTTTTTCCCGAGCCCCCCTCCGCTCGTGGGGCCGGAGGAAGGGTGATGGACTTCTTCAACCTCGAGCTTGCCGTCATCGTCGTTTTCCTGGGGCTCCTCTTCTTCTTTTCCCTGGTCGAGAGCGCCATCACCCAGGCGAGCCCGCTCCTGCTGCGCATGATCCTGGAGCAGGACGACGGGTCCGCCCCCCCGCTGCTTTCGGCGATCCTGGAAAACCGCAACCAGGTTTTCGTCCCGCTTCAGTTCGGGACCCAGTTCTGCGCCATCACCGTCGTGGTGCTCTCGACCCACCTCGGGCTGGGCCTCTGGCCCGGTCATGGATGGGTATACGCCTTCCTGGCGAACATCGTCCTCTCGGTGCTGTTCCGGCAACTGCTGCCGCGGCTCCTCACCCAGAACGAGTCGGAGGAGAAGCTGGTGGCGCTGCTGCGGGTGTTCCAGCCGCTCAGCCTGGTCCTCGGCCCGGTGGCGCTCCCCCTGTCGCATGTCCTCCGCCTGCACAAGCGGATGCACGAGGAGGTCCGCGGGGGAGGGAAGGAGGAGGACGACGAGGCCACCGGAGAGGAAATCCAGGCGTACCTGGAAATCGGGGAGGACGAGGGGATTCTCGAGGAGGAGGATTCCCGCCTGATCCAGTCGGTCGTCGAATTCGGCAACACCCTGGTCCGGGAGGTGATGACCCCGCGCACCAGGATCGTGGCGTGCGAGGAGGGGGCCACCATTTCGCAGCTGCGCGATATCATGGTGGAGCACCGCCATTCGCGCATCCCGATCTATCGCGGGGACCTCGATCACATCGTCGGGATCGCCTACATCCGCCAGCTGATGGCCCGGTTCGTCACGGGGGAGGGATCCGATCCCATCGCCGGCCTCGTCCACCCCGTCCTGTTCGTGCCCGGGTCCAAGCCGGTTTCCAAACTCCTCAAGGAGCTCCAGGAGCGGGGGGACCACACCGCCATCGTGATCGACGAATTCGGCGGGGTGGCCGGACTGGTGACGATCGAGGACCTGGTCGAGGAAATCGTCGGGGAAATCTGGGACGAGGACGAGGCCAAGGTGAACCAGGTGGTGAAGGAGGACGCCGGCACCTTCCTGGTGCACGGGAGCACCGAGATCTTCCGCCTGGAGGAACTGACGGGGAAGAAATTCGAGGACTCGGGATGTTCGACGGTTGCGGGCCTGCTGATGGGTTTTCTGGGCCGGGTACCGGCGCCGGGCGAAGCCTTCGAGATGGAAGGGTTGCGGGTGCGGGTGCTCGACGCCGATCGCAAGCGGGTGCACTGGATCCGGTTCCACCTCCCCGGGGTTCCCGGCGCGGGCAACGCCGGGCAATGATCGCTTTGGGGCCTTATGTTTGACGCCGCGGACCGCAGGTACATGAAGAAGGCGCTCCTGCTCGGGGCGAGGGGGACCGGCAGGTCCAGCCCGAATCCCAGCGTCGGCTGCGTCATCGTCCGGGACGGGCAGATCGTCGGCCGGGGCTGGCACGAGTACGCGCTCCGGGACCACGCCGAGGTGGGGGCGCTCAGGATGGCGGGGAGCCGGGCGGCCGGCGCCGTGGTGTACGTCACGCTCGAGCCCTGCTCCCACGAGGGGCGCACCCCCCCCTGCGCCGACGCGCTCGTGCGCGCCGGCGTCCGCCGCGTCGTGGCGGCCCGGACCGATCCCAACCCGGCCGTTTCCGGGCGCGGTGTGGAAAGGCTCCGCTCCGCCGGCATCCGGGTGGATGTGGGGCTCTGTGCCGAGGAGGCGGGCCGGCTCATCGAACCGTTCGCCCGCCACATCACCACGGGAGTCCCGCTGGTCGTCTCCAAGGTGGGGATGACGCTGGACGGGAAGATCGGGACCGGCACCGCCGCGGGGCGCGCCATCTCCTCCCCCGAGGGGCTCGAGTTCGGACAGCGGCTGCGCCTCGGGTGCGACGCCGTCCTGGTCGGCGTCGACACCGTGCTCTCGGACGATCCGGCACTGACCTACCGGGGGAGCCGGAAGCGCGCGCGCCCCCTGGTCCGGGCCGTCCTGGATTCCCGGTTGCGCACCCCGCCGGACTCGAGGCTGCTGCGGGTCGCGCCCGAGTCCCCCGTCCTGGTTTTTTGCGCCCCCGATGCGCCCGGGGCCCCGCGGTCGAAGCTGGAAAATGCGGGAGCCGAAATCGTGGCGGTCCCCCGTTCCGACGGGGGGCTCGATCTCGGCGCGGTCCTCGGGGAACTGGGCGCCCGGAACATCCTGGGCCTGCTCGTGGAGGGGGGGAGCCGCATCCACTGGGCCTTCCTGGCGGCGGGGAAGGTGGATGTCTTCCATTTCATCATCGCCCCGATGGTCCTGGGCGGCCGGACGGCCGTTGCAGCGGTGGGGGGGCGGGGGTTCGGTTCGACGGCCGAGGCGCTCCGCTTCAGGGTCCGGCGCACCCTGCGCGCGGGCCCGGACGTGGTGCTGGAAACCTACCCCGAATGCTCCCGGTCGATCATCTCCCCGTGGCTCTCAGGAAACGCTCCATCTCCCGCGCCAGATCCGGCGCCCCCATCAGGGCCGAAATGACCGCAACGCTCGCGGCCCCCGCGTCGAGGGCCCCGGCCACCCGGTCGAGGCCGATCCCCCCGATCGCCACCACCGGAAACGCCGACTCGCGGCAGGCGGCGGCCAGGCGCCGGAGCCCGACGGCGGGACCGGGACGGTCCTTGGTGGTCGTGGGGAAAACGGGGCCGAAGCCGATGTAGTCGACGGGCAGGGAGCGTGATTGACGCACCTGCCCCAGGGTGTGGGTGGAGTATCCCACGATGGCGCCCGGGCCCAGCAGGCGGCGCCCGGCCTCCGGGGGGAGGTCCTCCCGTCCCAGGTGCACCCCCGGGGCGCCGGCCGCCAGCGCCAGGTCGCAGCGGTCGTCGACGACGACCGTGATCCCCCTCTGCAGGGCAAACTCCACGCACCGGGAGAGGTCGCCGAGCAGTTCGCCGGCCGGGGTCGTCTTGTCCCGGATCTGCACGAACGTGGCGCCGCCGCGCGCCAGTTCCCGGAGCACGGCCAGATGGGTCGCCTTCCGCGCCAGGACCTTATCCGTAATCGGGTAGATGGGGGGGAGAGCCGTTTTCATCGCCGGAGGTTGGATTGTAAGGCAGTGGGGGGCGGGAAGGGAAGGGGGAAAGAGGGGCGGCGTGCCGCGCCGCCCCTCTCCCCGGGATTACTTGACGATGCGCGGAGTCACGAAGAACAGGATCTCCTGGGTCGAGCGCGTGACGGACGTATTCTTGAACAGATGTCCGATCACGGGCAGGGAACCGAGGCCCGGGACCTTGTTTTCGCTGTTGGCGTCCTCGTCCAGGAGGATGCCCCCGATCACCGTGGTGCCGCCGTCGGTGACGAGCACGCGGGTGGAGGATTCGCTGGTGCGGATGGAAGGAACGCCGTCGACCGAGTTCCCGAAGTCGGCCGTGTTGTTTTCCACCTTCAGGTCCAGCACGATATTCCCCTCGTAGGTGATCTGAGGGGTGGCCGTCAGGGTCAGGGCGGCGTCGAAGAACTGGATCGTCACCGTGTTGTTGGAATTGATCGGGACGGGGAAGCGCAACCCCTGGGTCACGACCGCGCGGCTGTTGTTCTGCGCGATCACCTTGGGCTGCGAGATGAGCTTGGCCATCCCCTTGGTCTCCCCCGCGGTGATGGCGGCGTCGAGCAGGAAGGTGTCGAAGATGTTGCCGACCGAAATTCCCAGTCCGCCGAAGGCCCGCGCCGCGGGGAGGTTCACGTTGTAGTTGCCCTTGTTGGTCGCCTGGGTCCCGGTGCTTACCGCGGCGCTTTCACTTGCCGTTCCGCCGTCGTCGCCGGTGATTCCCGCTCCCCTTCCCGTGATCGGGTTCCCGGCGGCGTAGGTCTTGTCCGGTGTGGCGCTGGGCCGGGTGCCGCCGATGGTACCGAACGTGTTGGGGCCGCCGACGGTGACCCGCTCCAGGTTCCCCTGGACGAAGCCGAACTGAACGCCGATGTCGCGGGCGAAATTGCGGGAGGCGGACACGATGCGGGCCTCGATTTCCACCTGGGCCTGCGGCAGGTCCAGGGCCTCGATCAGGTCGATCTGCCTCGCGATGGAGGCGGGGATGTCGGTCAGGATCAGGGAATTGGTCCGTTCGTCCACGACCACGGTGCCCCGGACCGTTTTCTGGTCGGAGACCGCGTCGATCAGGTCTTTGGCCTTGGCGTAGTTCAGGCGCTTGATCCGCGTCTGGAGGTCTGCGGCCAGCAGGTTCGCTTTCTTGAGGGATTCCTGCTGTTTGGCCTCCTCCTGGAGCGTGGATTTCCGGGCGACGCGCACCATCGTCCCCTCGATCTGCTTGTCGAGGCCGTTATTGAGCAGGGCCGCATCGAAAATCTGGTCCCAGGGCATCTTGACCACCTTCATCGACAGGGTCCCCTTCACGGCGGGGTCGAGGACGATGTTGATCCCCCCCTCGTCGGCCATCAGGCGGAAGAAATCGACCAGCGGAACATTGACCAGGTCGAGCGTGAGGGGGTGTCCCGTGAACCGGGAGCCGTTGGAACCGCCGCCGTTTCCGGCCGGGAGCGCCGAGTGTGCCAGCGCGGCGATCAGCGGTGGCGCCTGCGGCGTCGGCGCCTGCGGCGTCGGCGCCGGCGGACGCGGTGCCGGTTGGAGCGCCTGGGCGGCTGCCTGCATCCGGATCGGGCGCGGCTTTATGGCACCGGCCTCCGGCGCCGGAGCGGCGGAAGG
>CAZWXG010000014.1:4841-10576 GCA_964637825.1 uncultured Acidobacteriota bacterium | reverse complement strand
GGCCGGTTGAGCCGCCGCGGAGGGTTCCGGCGGAGAGTAGGGCTTGATGGCATACTCCCGCTTGCCGGCGGCCGCACCGGCCGTCTGTTGCGGAGCGGCGGAGTTCTGTCCCGGATGGAAGACCAGCCGGACGGAATCCCTGTCGACCGACAGTTCGTGAGTTCCGTGCCCCTCTTCGAGATCGAACACCATCCGGGTGATCAGGGAAGGGGAGGTCTGGTACTGCTGCACCCTTACCTTTTTCACCGACGCCGTCCGTATCGGCAGGCGCGTGAACGGGACCCGGTTCCGGGTGTTGGGGAAGTCGAGGACCAGGCGCCTCGGGTTGTCCAGCATGAACTCCTCGGGTGCAGTCTGCCGGTCGGCGGCGACCGTAATCACCGCCCGGCCGTCCTCGGGAACGAACCGGACGTCGGTGAGGGCCGCGGCCGGAAGGAGCTCCCTGGCCTGAGTGCCGGCCTGCTCCTGGGCGAGATTGAACCCGGGGACGCAAAAGGCCAGCAGGAGGAGAAGGATTCCGCACGTCGCACCCTTCGCCTTGATCGGTTTTCGGTTTCTGATCGGGGCATGTCGCATTTTCATACCAGCCATCCTATTGTGTCCTTAATCGCTTGGTGACCTCTTGAGACACGGTTTTGCCAGAGCGCATTTTTGTTTCACGAACCAACGTGACGGAATCCTCGTGAATGGTTTTCAGATAACCGTCAAAGAGCCGGGCGCCTTCCCGGAGAAAATAAGCGCGGGCGTCCGCCCCGCGGATGACGGCCGTCCTCCTGTCGTCGCGGAGCGAAATGCCTTCCAGGGCCGCCTGCGCGATATACGTTCCGGAGATCCCCCGGGGGGGCAGCCCCCGGGACACTTCCTCGTCCGCGGGCCTGGACCCGGACTTCTTTCTTTCCGGATGCCAGAAGGGGTCCTGGCGGTTGGCGGGCTGATACGGGATGCCGGCAAAACGGATGGGGGATTCCGCCGCCTTCGCGGCCCCCTCCTGGTTGTGGACCGTGCGGGCGTCCCGGGCCGGGGCCGGAGCCGCCAGCGGCACCGACAGGCACAGCAAGGGGAGCACGCGGCCCAGGAACGGCACGCACCCGCGCGGGCGGGTGGAGGCGCCGGGGGTCCGGGGGGACGATGGCGTGGCGCAATATTGGCGGTTCAACGCTTGGTCTCCTTCCTGATCGGGTTGTCGTTGGCCTGATCCAGCGGCGTATCCCTGAAGACATAGGTGGTCGCGGTGCAGCCGGCGACCAGGGTGCGGCTGGGATCGGTCTGGTCCTTGGCGTTCTCGAGCGAGAGCGTACCCACGTCGATGATCCGGGTGGCCTGGCTGACTTTTTCGAAAAACAGCCCCAGGCCGTGGTAATTCCCCTCGACGACCATGTCGATCGGCCAGTCGGAGTAGAAATCGCGCGGCACCATCGCCCGCGGCTGAAACTTGTTGATCTTGAGGTTGCTCGCCGCCGCCATCTGCTGAATGCCGCGCAACAGGCCCGGCGTCTCCTTCTCCGACGGGAGGATGCTCTGCAGCACCGCGAGCCGCTGTTCGAGTTCGGCCAGCTCCTTCTTGAACTGCGCGAGCTGGGTCTCGATGGCGGTCCCCTGCTGCACGGATCTTTCCAGTTCCCGGATCTCCGCCCGGATCTGGTCGTGCTGCTGGATCCGGTCTTTCAGGTAGTACAGGTAAAACGCGAAAGAGAGACAGAGCACGAGGGCCGCGAACACGCCGATCTGGGTCGCGCGCGACAGGTTTTCAAAACGGAAATTGCTGATGGCCATTCCTTCACTCCGCCTGGGGTTGCTTGACGCCGGTGCAAATGAGCGAAAATTTCGAAGTGTCTTCCTGCCGCTCGATCAGCTCGAGGTCGACGCTGGCGAAGATTCCGCTCGCCTTGAGGTTGCTCATCAGTTGGGGGATGACCCCCGGGACCCGGGTGCTCCCCACGATCTTGATGATGCCCGCATTCTGCGCAAGGGATGTGAGCCAGAGGTCGCCGTCCCGCGGGATGCTCCGGATCACGGTGTTGAGCAGGAGGACGGGACCGCTCTGCTTGTCCTTCAGCGTCTCGATGACGTCGATCCGGCTCTGCCGCTGCTGTTTCAGCTTCTCGTATTTCTCGACCTCCTTTTTCAGCAGCTCGAGGCGCGCCACCTCGCGGCGGAGCTCTTCCCTCCGGACCGTGTCGACGGAGATCTGGCGGTTGACCGTGAAGGCCCACGCCCCCATGACCCCCGCCGCCGCCAGCAGGAGGATTCCGAAAATGAGCCCGGTGCGCGAGACCTTCGGCTTGACGAAAGCCTTGCGTGTCCGGGCCGTTTGATCCTTCAGCAGATTTACTTTGATCATAGCCGCCCTATTCCTCGGCACTCCGGAGTGCCAAACCGATTGCGATCGCCAGGTCCGGCGCCCGGTCCTCGATGAGCGAGGGGGGGAAGCGCTTGGGATCGAACGAGATCTTCCTGAAACTGTTGAATTTTTCCGCGGGCAGGTCGAATTTGCGCTGGAGCGCGTCGATCAGCCCGGGCGTGTGCGCGGCCCCTCCGCTGACGATCATCCGGTCGATGCGGTCCACCGTGGTCGTCGATTTGAAGAAATCGTAGGTTTTCTGGATTTCCATGCAGAGGATCTCGGTCACGGAATCGATCACGTGGGACGCGTCCTGGGGGGCGATGTTGTCCACCTGCTCCCCGTGCTTCAGCGCCCGCGCCTGGCTGTAGGTGAGGTTGAACTCCTTTTGCAGGAATTCCGTGTACTGGTGACCCCCGACGCCGACATCGCGGGTAAAGAGGAAATCGGTCCCGGAGACGATGACGATGGTCATGGTGCTGGCGCCGATGTCCAGCAGCGCCACGGTGCTGCCGTTCTTGGGCTCGTAGTTGACCTCGTACGCGTTCTGAAGGGCGAACGCGTCGACGTCGACGACGGCCGGGTGTTTCCCCGCCATGTTGAGGACGCTGGTGTAATCGGTGATCTTGTCCTTCTTGACGGCCACCAGGAGGATGTCCAGGTTTCCGGTCCCGATGTTTTCGCCCAGGACCTGGTAGTCCATGTTCACGTCGGCGATGTCGAAGGGGATGTACTGCTCCGCTTCCCAGCGGATCGATTCGGCCAGGTCCGCCTCCCCCTGCACCGGGAGCGAGATCTTCTTGACGATGACGGAGTGCCCGGAGAGGGAGGTGGCGATCCGCTCGTTCTTGATCCCCTGCTGGGTGAAGATGCGGTGGATGGCGTCGGAAACCGGTATCTTGGAGATGATGACCCCGTCCACGATGCAGTCCGGGGACAGTTCCTCGAAACCGAGGCTCTGCAGTTCGTAGCCGCCCTTGCGCGTCGAGCGCAACTCCGCCGCTTTCAGTGCGCTGCTGCCGATGTCGAGGCCGATGGGCTGCCGGTTGCGATTCAGGAGACTTAACATAATTAGGTTCGCCGATTCTCTGTCCATTCCATGGTGCCGCCGGAAACCCCGGAATCGTCCGGGGACCCCGAAGCGTCGGAAGGAATGAACGCGTTTGACATGGTCCGTTCGTCCGGGTGCCGCAAAAATGGTCCCGCCGCGGCAATTTTTCTACCCGTGCCGCGGGCTTCCTGCTATCCTTATCGTTCCGAGGCGCAAACCTGTTGCGTTTTTTTATCGGATTTAATGGTGACCGGGATCACCGATACGGGGAATGTTTCCCGCCCCGGGCCGATATTTCAGGGGAAAGCGGCGTAAACGGGCCCGCCGATGGGGGCTTCGGGGCGGAGCGTCCGGGGGCGGTAGCCCGAAAAATGGCTGCCTGTTCCAAAACTACTTGACACGCTGTCCGCTCTTGGATAGCCTAAAGGATTGTTCTGCTTGGCATTTACTGAGGGAGAAAGTGATGAAGAGTTTTATTCCCGGAGAGAAGGACATTCGGAAGCGCTGGCACGTCATCGACGCCGAAGGGCAGATCCTGGGCAGGATCGCCACCAGGGTGGCCACCCTCCTTACCGGCAAAAACAAGCCGATCTATACCCCCTTTCTGGATACCGGTGATCATGTCATTATTGTCAACGCCGAAAAGGTGAAGCTGACGGGCAACAAGCTCACGGATAAGAAGTACCGCCATCATACCGGCTATCCCGGCGGGTTGCGGGAAACCACCGCCATCGAGCTTCTGTCCAAGGATCCCGGGAGGCTGTTGCGCGAAGCGGTGTTCGGCATGCTTCCCAAGACGAAACTGGGTCGGGCGATGAGGAAAAAACTGAAGGTGTACCCGGGGCCTCAGCACCCGCACGAGGCCCAGCAGCCCACGCCGCTGGCCTTGTAGTCCTTTAAACTATGGAATGCTCTGCATTCTGCGTCGAGCCGAGGAATGGAATGGCGACAGTCGAGTATTACGGAACAGGAAAAAGGAAAAGCTCCACCGCGCGCGTACGGATTCTGCCCGGCGCCGGCCAGGTGATCATCAACAAGCGCGATCTGAGCGAATATTTCAAGAATGAGACCCAGCGTACGGTGGTCCGTTACCCCCTTTCGGTCACGGAAAACGTTGGCAAGTTTGATATCCGGGCCATCGTGAGCGGTGGCGGCACTTCGGGCCAGGCGGGCGCTATCCGGCTTGGCATCGCCAAGGCGCTCTTGCAGTTCAACGCCGAACTGCGCTCCCGGCTCAAGAAGGCGGGCCTGCTGACCCGGGACTCCCGTGTCAAGGAACGAAAGAAATACGGTCAGAAGGGGGCTCGCAAGAGATTCCAATTCTCGAAACGATAGCCCGAGGAGGTTCTACTTGGTTTCGGTAACCATGAAACAACTGCTGGAAGCCGGGGTGCACTTCGGCCACCAGACCAAACGCTGGAATCCGAAGATGAAGGAATATATCTTCGGGCAACGGAACGGCATCTACATCATCGATCTGCAGAAGAGCCTCAAGCTGTTCAAGCAGGCCATTCAGTTCGTGTACGAGCTGGGAGCCCAGGGGAAGACGGTTCTGTTCCTCGGCACCAAGCGGCAGGCCCAGGAAGTGATCCAGGAAGCGGCGGGCCGCACGGCACTGTACTACGTCAACCAGCGATGGCTGGGGGGGCTGCTGACCAACTTCGTGACGATCCAGAAGAGCATCAAGCGCTTCCGCGAACTGGAGACGATGCGGAGCACGGGCCAGTACGACCTCTTTTCCAAGAAGGAAGTGGCCCGGTACGAGCGCGAGCGCAAGAAGCTGGAAAAGAACCTTTCCGGCATCAAGGACATGGGAGCCCTCCCCGACGCGTTGTTCGTCATCGACACCAACATGGAGTCGATCGCCATCAAGGAAGCGGCCAAGCTGGGGATTCCGATCATCGGCGTCGCCGATACCAACTGCGACCCCGATTCCATCGATTACATCATCCCCGGCAACGACGACGCCCTGCGGGCGATCCGTCTGATCACGGAGACGGTGGCCGAAGCCTACCTCGACGGCAAGGCGGTTTTCGAGGCCCGGCAGAAGGAAATGGCCGAGCAGGCGGAAAAGCAGCGCCAGGTGCAGGCACAGCAGGCCGCGGCGGCGCGCGAAGCGGCGGCCGCCCGGGCCGCCGCCCATGCTGCCGAAGGGGGAGAAGCTGCGGGAGCCGGGTCCCAGGCGGGGGCCGATGACGCGTCTTCGGCGGCCAGGCCCAAAACCACGGTGCGCCGGACGCTGCAGCGCAAGCCCAGGGCGAAAAAGGCGGAGACCGCCGCGGAGGGGACGGAGGCCGTGGAAGCCGCGTCCGCCGATGCTGAAGTCCAGGCCGCTCCGGCTGA
>CAZWXG010000014.1:0-4741 GCA_964637825.1 uncultured Acidobacteriota bacterium | reverse complement strand
GGAAGAACCCGCTCCCGCGGCCGAGCCTGAAGGCGGGCGGCCGGAATAACCGGCGTTCGATAACGGGCTTCCCGGCCTTCGGGAAGCCCGATCTCCGGCCCGCCGGCAGGGCGGCGCGGGCTGCGGCTCGTTTCCATTCAATCATAGTCTCCGTTTCGGGCGGCTCGGGACCGTAGGGACACAGTCGGGAGACGACCGGCGTCCGCGCACCTCCGTCGGCGACGAATGCCGGACACAGGAATCTTAGGAGGAATATCATGGCTATTTCCGCGGATCTGGTGAAGGAACTCAGGGAAAAAACGGGTGTCGGGTTCATGGAGTGCAAAAACGCCCTGCAGGAAGCGAACGGGGACGTCGAGGAAGCGGTCACCATCCTGCGCAAGCGGGGACTGGCCTCCCTGGCCAAGAAATCGGGGCGCGAAACCAAGGACGGCCTGATCGGTTCCTATATCCACAACGGCAAGATCGGGGTCATGGTCGAGGTGAACTGCGAGACCGATTTCGTCGCGCGGAACCCCGATTTCCAGGCCCTGGTGCGGGATATCGCCATGCATATCGCCGCCAGCGATCCGCGCTTCGTCTCCAAGGAGGACGTGACCGGGGACGTCCTGGCCAAGGAACGGGACATCTACCGGGAACAGGCCAAGGCCACGGGCAAGCCGGAGGGCGTGCTGGACAAGATCGTGGAAGGAAGGGTCGCCAAGTACTACGCCGAGGCCTGCCTGCTGGAGCAGCCGTTCGTGAAGGAGCCGTCCGTGAGCGTTCGGGACCATATCGCCTCCCATATTCAGAAGATCGGCGAAAATATCCAGGTGCGGCGCTTCGTGCGCTACAAACTCGGAGAATAGCCGGGGACCTGTCCTCCGGGCATCGGGCGGCGCGAAACGCCCCGATGCCCGGCATCCCCGGTGCGCGGCCGGCCGGCGACCGGGCGCGCCGCGACGGCACCCCGGTGCGGCTGGCGATGTTTTCGCCAAAATAGCCTCCTCCTCGATTCGCGATTAGCGTAAAATCACTCTGCGCGCCGACCGCGGCCGGAAACCTCCGGCCGTGCCCCCGCCGTGGGCCGGGACGGGGCCGCATCCAGACGACAACGTGCATCATCGGGCGGGAGGGCCTATGGAAGCGACGGTTCCGGGAGACAAACCGATATTCAAGCGGGTTCTGCTCAAACTGAGCGGGGAAGCGCTCATGGGGGCCCAGGGCTTCGGGGTCGACCCCGCGATGGCGGCACGGATCGCGGAGGAGATCGCCGAGCTTCATGCCATCGGGGTCCAGGTCGCCGCGACCGTGGGCGGGGGAAACATCGTCCGGGGGATCTCGGTCAGCGCCGCGGGCATGGACCGGGTCAGCGGCGATTACATGGGGATGCTGGCGACGGTCATCAACGCGCTGGCGTTGCAGAACGCGCTGGAACGGCTGAACGTTTTCACCCGGGTGCTGTCCGCCATCGAAATGAAGGAGGTGGCCGAGCCCTATATCCGCCGGCGCGCCATCCGCCATCTGGAAAAGGGGCGGGTGGTCATCTTCGCGGCCGGGACCGGCAACCCCTACTTCTCCACCGATACCGCGGCCGCCCTGCGCGCGATGGAGATCGGCGCGGAGGTGATCCTCAAGGCGACCAAGGTCGACGGCATCTACGATTCGGATCCCATGAAGAACCCTTCCGCCGTGCTGTTCCGGTCCCTCACCTACCGGGAAGTCCTGGAGAAGGACCTGAGGGTGATGGATACGACGGCGGTGACCCTCTGCATGGAGAACAGGATGCCGATTGCGGTGTTCAACCTTCTCCGGCGCGGGAACATCCTCGATGTGGTGATGGGGAAGAGCGTCGGTTCCCTGGTCCGGCTGTAGCCGCGGAAATCGGGCATGTCGATGCCCCAGCGAAAGGAGTGACCAACGATATGGTGCGACAGATACTTGATGCTGCCCGGAAAGGCATGGACAAGTGCATGGAAGACCTCGGGCGGAATCTCGCCACGATTCGGACGGGGAGGGCTTCCGTCAACATTCTCGACGGCGTTCAGGCCAGTTACTACGGCACCCCGACGCCGCTGTCCCAGATGGCTTCGCTCTCCACCCCGGACCCGAGCCTGATCGTGATCCAGCCCTGGGACACCTCGACCATCGCCGCCATCGAGAAGGCGATCCTGACCTCCGACCTGGGACTGAACCCCACCAACGACGGCAAGGTGGTCCGGCTGCCCATCCCCCCGCTCACCCAGGAGCGGCGCAAGCAGCTGGCCAAGAGCGTCGGGCAGATCGGCGAGCACCACCGCGTCGCGGTGCGCCTGGTGCGGCAGCAGGCGAACGACCAGATCAAGAGCCACCTCAGGGACAAGAAGATATCGGAGGACGAGGAAAAGGACGCCCTGAAAAAGGTGCAGGACCTGACCAACCAGTACATCGAAAAGGTCGGGGAGCTGCAGAAAAAGAAGGAAGCCGAGATACTCGAGATCTGATCCGGCGCCCCCGCGTCTGTCATGGGCTCGCTCCCGCGGCGCGGGGCGGATCTGTCGGCGCGATCCTTTGGCTTGTGCGGGGGCCCCGGTTTCAGTAACATGACGCATTCAAAACGGGGTTAGCGAATGATTTCTGCGACACAGATCAAGCGGGGCATGGCCATCAAACTGAACGGGGAGCTCTACCGGGTCTTCTCCTTCCAGCACATCACGCCCGGAAACTGGCGCGGCATGGTGCAGACGAAGCTCAAATCGATCAAATCGGGATCGATCATCGAGCACCGTTTCCGGTCCGAGGACCGCGTGGAGCAGGCCTACATGGAAACCCACGAGGTGGAATACCTCTACTCGGACGGATCGGACTATTATTTCATGAATACCGAGTCCTTCGAGCAGTTCCACCTTTCCGCGGAATGGCTCGAGGACGCCATCCCCTACATGACCCCGAACATCAAGCTCAAGATCGAATACTGCGAGGGGAAGCCGATCGGAGTGGAGCTCCCCGCGAGCGTCGAGCTGCGCGTGACGTCCACGGAACCGGCGCTGCGCGGGGCGACCGTGAGCAACGTCAACAAGCCGGCTACCCTGGAGACGGGGCTCGTGATCCAGGTGCCCCCGTTCGTCAACGAGGGGGAACTGATCCGCGTGGAGACGAGCGAGGGGAAATACCAGGAGCGGGTCAAATCGTAACCGCGGTATGAGTGGGGGAGCCGATCGATGAAGGAACTAACGACCAGTCTTCGTCTTTCTCCCAGCGAGATCCCTAACCGGATTTACGGGGTGGAGAACTGGGGCGGGGGGTATTTCGGCGTCAGCGAACAGGGGGCCCTCACCGTGCACCCCACCCGCAACCCCCTGATGGGGGTGGAAGTGATCGGGCTCGTCCAGACGCTGCTCCAGCGCAAGGTGAAGCCCCCCTTCCTCCTTCGATTCCCCCAGATTCTGGACACCCAGATCCGGGAGCTGCACGAGGCGTTCCGGAACTCGATCGCGGAATACAGCTACGGGGCACGGCACCGGGGCGTTTTCCCCATGAAGGTGAACCAGAACCGGAGCGTCGTGGAGCGCCTGATGGCCGCCGCCCACCGCTACGAATACGGGCTCGAGGTCGGCACCAAGGCCGAACTGGCCGCGGCGCTGACCCTCTCCATCCACCCCAACGCGCTGATGGTCTGCAACGGCATCAAGGACCGCCGCTACCTGGAATGGGCCATGCAGTCGTCCCGGATCGGAAAAAACCCGGTGCTGGTGATCGAAGAGGTGTCCGACCTGCAGAAGATCTCCGAGGTGTCCGCCGCCCTGGGGATCCATCCCGACCTGGGGTTCCGGGTCCGGGTCTTCTCCCGGGGCGCCGGCAAGTGGGAGGAATCGGGGGGGGAGACCTCCAAGTTCGGCATCAACACCATCCAGCTGCTCGATTGCCTGAAAACGGTCTCCGACCGGGGCTGGACCCGGCAGCTGAAGATGCTCCATTTCCACATCGGGTCCCAGATCACCGATATCCGCAGGATCAAGAACGCCATCAAGGAAGCGGCCCGGGTCTACGCCAAGGTGCGCAAGATGGGGTTCCCGGTCGAGTACCTCAACGTGGGCGGGGGGCTCGGCGTCGATTACGACGGGAGCCGCACCGCGTCGGACTGCAGCGTCAACTACAGCATGCAGGAGTTCGCCAACGACATCGTCTACACCATCAATGAAATCTGCCTGTCGGAAAACGTGCCCCCGCCGACGATCGTGACGGAAAGCGGCCGGGCGGTCGCCGCGCATCACGCCCTGTTCATCATGAACGTGATCCGGACGCTGAACCCCGGGCTGGGGGGGACGGAGGTCGATCCCGCGAAGGTCGATTCCGAGGTCGTGCAGGAGATGATGGACCTCTACCGGGAGATCACCCCCAAGAACTTCCGCGAGTACTACCACGACGCGCTGCAGCACCGGGAAGAGCTCCAGTCCCTGTTCAACCTCGGCTACCTGAACCTGCAGAACCGGGCGCAGGGGGAATGGCTCTTCTGGGAGATCTGCCGCAAGGCGATCAAGTTCTCCCGCTCCATGAAGGAGCGCCCGGAGGAGTTCATCGACCTGGAAAACATCCTGGCCAGCAAGTACATCTGCAACTTTTCGGTCTTCCAGTCCACCCCGGACAGCTGGGCGCTCGACCAGCTGTTCCCCATCATTCCGATCACCCGGCTGACCGAGGAGCCGACGGTGCGCGCAACCCTGTGCGACATCACCTGCGACTCGGACGGGCAGATCGACAAATTCGTCGACCTGCGCGACGT
>CAZWXG010000013.1:14946-32569 GCA_964637825.1 uncultured Acidobacteriota bacterium | reverse complement strand
GGTCGAAGGGGGCCGGGGCTCCCGCGCACCTGCACCTGGCCGGGGCCTGGATCCCCGGGACGCTCGATCCCGGGACGATCACGATCGACGATATCCACCCCGGCTTCGCCCCGATCGTGCTGGTCGATCTCAACCCGCTCGTGCGCCGTCACCCCCTTTGCCGGGTGCAGGAGGAGTAGGCGCCCGCTGCGGACGGGGTTCAGGGGGTCGCGAGGGGAGCGGTTTTCATCGATTCGGCGGAGAGCGATTCCTTCCGGGCCGCGCCGCTGTAGCAGAGCCCCGCCGACAGGTCGTACACGAAGTGGGCGGCGACGGCGGCGTACAGGCCTCCCGAGACGTCGACCAGGAGGTGGAACCCGAACCCGATGACAAAAATCGTGCCGGTGCTGATCCACCCCTGCACGAGGTGGTTGAGGGCGAAGACGAGGGAAGCGAGGAGGGCCGAGATCCAGTAATCCCCGGTCAGCCGCTCGAGCAGCCCCCAGAGCACGGCCCGGTAGAGCACCTCTTCGGCCACGGCCACGATCATGCAGATGAAGACCCAGACGACCCGCTGCCGCGGGGTTTCGGGCAGGATGGAGTAGAACCTCATCCTCCAGCCGGGCGACCGGTGCCGGACCATCCACTGCAGGGTCCAGAGCGCGACGGCGAGCAGGGCCAGGGTGGCCAGCACGGTCGCCGCGTCGAGGCGGAGGGAGCCGAAGAGAGGCTGCAGGCGGTTGTCCACCGCCACGTAGAAGGCGAAGGCCGCCTGGAGGAGCGTGAGGGTGATGCCCACCCGGTAGCGTTTCGCCTTGGGGGCGGCAATCGGCGCGCCGAGGGGGTGCTTTCGCAGGGCGAGCCAGCTGCGCAGCGGCAGCAGCACGCCGATGGCGAGGAGGAAGACGTATCCGGGCAGGCTGACGGTCATTTCGAGTATTGGGCGAACAGGGCCAGGAACAGGGCGGCGAAAAAGGCGAAGACGGCGACCAGGATGCCGACGAGGGCCAGGACCCCGACATAGCGCCAGAAGGACCGCTGCTGCTTCAGGGCGTTTTCGAGCATCTCCGTCGTTTCGTGGGTGCCGAGCGAACCCAGGGCCCCGGCGTAGCGGAAGAGGAAAAGCCCCGCGGGAACATACAAAGCCGCGACCAGGACATACAGGATGCCGGATACCACCCCGAAACCGCGCCCGAACCAGGGGGGGAGCCCCTGGGATTCCGGAATGTGCCCGAGCAGGCCGACGGCGAGCAGGGCCAGGCCCGCGAGCGCCGTGAAGCAGGCGCCCGCAAAGCAGCAGATGGACAAAAACCGCGCCCAGGGGCGGGTCTGGTTCAGGTACCTCTGGCCGATGGGGGTGAGAAGAACGATCGGGCCCACGGTACCGCTGTTCGGAGCTTCCAGATCAGAACCTTCCGTCATAGTCCTCTCCGCTGTCCGCCGGTGACACGGTGCGAATCGATGCAAGGTGCCGCGCGAATTTCACCGGCCATTGTACCCAAAAGGGCGCGGGGAATACAAAAGAAAACAAATTTCCTGGGCCGCCCCCCCGCCGGGCCGGGAGGGCCGGCATCCCCCCGGGCCGCCGTGACGGGTGCCTTTTTGCTCCGGATGCGGCATAATGTCCCCCTTATCCGGTATAATCGGGGACACGCAGGATCGATCGAGCTCAAGGAGGGAGCATGGGGATGAAGCGCATCGGGGTGCTGACCGGCGGCGGGGATGTCCCGGGACTGAACTCGGCCATCAAGGGGATCGTGGACGCGGGCATCGACAAGGGGTACGAGGTCATCGGGATCCGCCGCGGATGGGAGGGGCTGACCCACGTGAACCTGGAGGACCCGGGAAGCCGCGCGCGCTATATCCTGAGCCTCAACCGGGACAATACCCGGACCATCGACCGGACGGGGGGGACGTTTCTTCACACCAGCCGGACCAACCCGAAGCGGATGAAGACGGTCCCGGAGCACCTGGACGCGGGGTATTTTCCCAGCCAGGAATCGGCGGGCGACACCACCTACGATCTGACCGAGAGGGTGCTGCGGAACCTCGAGAAGCTGGGAATCGACGCCCTGATCTCCATCGGCGGCGACGACACGCTGAGCTACGCGTCCGTTCTTCACCAGGAGGGGGTGCCCATCGTCGCCATCCCCAAGACCATGGACAACGACGTCCGCAACACCGAATACTGCATCGGGTTTTCCACGGCGATCACCAGGGCGGTGGAGGCCATCCAGCGGCAGCGGTCCACGATCGGTTCCCACGAACGGATCGGCATCTTCAGGATTTTCGGGCGGGACGCGGGATACACGGCGCTCTACACCGCCTACGTGACCGGCATCCGGTGCGGCATTCCCGAACACCGGTTCGACCTGGAGAGGATGATCGACCTCCTGATGAAGGACCGGCGGGAGAACCCCAGCAATTACTCCCTGGTGGTCCTGTCCGAAGGGTGCACCTGGTCCGGGTACGAGTTGCGCGAATACGGGGAGCCCGACGCCTACGGGCACCGCAAGAAGGCCAATGTCGCCGAGGCCCTGGGGGTGGAGATCCGCAACCGCAAGCGGCTGGAAATCGTGATCAGCGACCTGACCTACGACCTGCGCAGCGGGGAGGCCGATTTCATCGACAAGATGGTGGCGGTGACGTTCGCCCACATGGCGGTCGAAAGCATCGAAAACAAAGAATCCGGGCTGATGGCGGCCATCGACAACGGGCGCTACCGCATGGTGCCGATCCCCGATCCGGGTCAGGGGCCGCGACGGGTGGATGTCGAGTCCCTGTACGACACCGAACAGTGCCGCCCCCGGTATGCGCACAAGGCGGGCAAGCCGGTCTTTCTCTGCCTCGCGTGCGCGCCCGAGTGAGCGGGGCTACAGGTTGACGATGACGGGGAGGGGGTCGGTCAGGGCGCGCCACCGGATCTCGAGGAACCGGTCCCCCTCCGTGCCGCCGAAGCCGTTTTCGGCCAGCTTCCCGGACAGGTAACTGCGGATCAGGGCTTCCTCGGTTTCGTCCGCCGGTTCGGGCCGGATCGCCCCCGCGCGGTACAGGGTGTCCGCCAGGTCGATGAAGCCGTTCTCCAGCTCCGCCCGGTCCGCCCGCGTCCCTTCCGAGGCGAGGATGAGTCCCCCCTCGAGGGCTTCCGCCACCAGGGAGGCAAGGGACACGGCCGCCCCGGTGGCCAGGCGGCGGTTCATGAGTTCGCTCAGGTTGGTATAGTTGGCGATGCCCATAATGTTCCTGATAGAATGCTGATGTACATTTTCGTTCCGGGGGGCGCTCGCCGCCCGGGACGGCTCGAGGAGACGGCCCGATGGGAATCTGCGCCAGATGCCGAAAAGAAACCATGGATGCCGAGGTCGGGACCTGCGAGGGGGAGGCGGAGGTGCGCTACCCGGACGGGACGGTCCTGCCTTCGGTGCCCTACGACCCCCGCAAGCTCCACTTTCCGGGTTGGTTCCGCTGTCCCGACTGCAACGTGGCGCCCGGCGCCCGGCATCATGCCAATTGCGACCAGGAGATCTGCCCGCGATGCGGGGGCCAGCTGATCAGCTGCCCCTGTTTCGACCCGCCGGAACAGATCGACCCCACCACCCGGGGGTGATGGGGTCGGCGTGAGGAACCCGGGTTCCCGGAATCGGGCTCAGCCTTTGAGCTTTTCCCTGAGATTTTCCGTGAACTGGTCCCCCACCTCTTTTGCCTTGGCCCGCATGATCCTTTCCCCGAAGGTGGCCAGGCGCCCGACCAGGGCGACATTGGCCGCATAGGAGACTTCCACGTTATCGGGGGAGGTTTCCTTGAGGTTGACCTCGATGTCGGTCGAAAAATTCCCCAGCTTGGTGACGTCGGCCCCCCTGCCGACCGCCTTGATGAAATTCGGCGGCCGCACCTCGGTCAACTTCGTCGTGAACTTCAGCTTGACCTTGAAGGGCCCCACTCTCTGCGCCACGACGCTTTCGTACGTTTCGGCGTCGAGAGCCTCCATCTTCTCCGTGCCGGGTACGCAGTAACCGAGCGTTTTCGGGTCCAGCAGCGAATCCCACACCTTCTGGATGGGCGCCTGCAACGTGAACTGTCCTTCTATCAGCATTCAAGACTCCTTTCTCTCTGAGCGGCAACGGCCCCGGGGAGGGGATTTCCGCCCTCCCCGGGGCCTGGATCTTCGAGCGCTACACTTCGTCGATGACGACGGCCTCTTTCTTGAGCACCTCGGCGAGGGCCTCGTAGCCCTTGTTCCCGAATTCGGTGACCTGGGCCTTGATGAGGGCCGCGTAGGAAAGCCCCTGGGTCTTCAGCCACTCCTTGTGCTTCTTGTCGGTCTGGCCCAGGTAATGCCGGGCCAGGTCCAGGTGTTCGGCGCAGATTTTGCGGCACATCGGGCAACGATAATTTGGCATGGTGAATCTCCTCCTTACTCTTTCGCTTGGGAAGTGGCGTGGTTTCGGGCCTCTTTGGCGCGGATCGCCTTCAAAACCTTCTCGGGTTTCAGGACGTTGCTGAAAAATTCAGCCCCGCAGGCCTGGTAGACCGCGTTGGCCAGTGCCGGCGCGGTCGGCGCGATCGTCGCTTCGGCCGCTTCCTTGGCCCCGAACGGGCCGTTCGGTTCGTAGGTGGGGACATCCAGGATTTCGATCTCCGGCATGTCGCGGGTCCGGAGGATCTTGTAGTCCACGAATTCGGGGTTGAGCAGCATCCCCTGGTCCATGGGCATCTCCTCGCACAGGCCGTACCCGAGCCCCATGTGAATGGAACCCTCCACCTGGCCGCGCGCGCCCAGGGGGTTGATGATCTGGCCGGAATCGTGCACCACGAGGACGTCCTGCGCGGTGACGTGCCCGGTTTCCCGGTCCACCTTCGCCTTGATCGCCATGATCCCCATGCCGTAGGCGGGGGAGATCATCCCCTTGTTGTGGGGGGTGTAGTGGCCGGTGCCGGTCAGCGGCACCCCGTCGTTCTGCCGGATCGCATCCTTGACCAGGTCGTAGTAGGAGAGGCCCCGTTCCGGGCGCAGTTCAAGGAAAATCCGCTTGTTCCGGGCCACGAGGTCGTAGGCGATGTTCTCCCCCAGCTTCAGCCGGGCGATGTCGATGAGCTTCTGTTTCACCTGGGAGGCGGCGTCCTTGATGGCGTTGCCGTTCATCAGGGTTTCCCGGCTCCCCCAGGCGCCGAGATCGGTGTAGGCGTGGGCGGTGTCCCCCATGTGCAGGCGGATGTCCTCGATCCCGATCCCCAGCTCCTCGGCGCAGATCATGGCGGCCACGGTGTTGTGCCCCTGGCCGACATCGGCCGCCTGGCTGTAGAGGTCGACCGTGCCGTCCCAGTTGACCTTGATGTGGGCCGAGGAGTAGGCGTACGGAGTGTCGATCCAGTTGAAGATGCCGCCGGACATGTAGGCGAACCCGCAGTAGCCGATCCCCTCGTTCTGCTCGATTTTGGGCCACTTCTCCTTGACCCGCACCGCCATCTTCTCGATGCACGGCTGGATGCCGCAGCTCTCGAAGGTGTACTGGCCGGGAGCCGTGTAGCCGGGGGCCACCGCGTTGATGCGGCGGATCTCCAGCGGGTCGACCCCGAGGTCCTTGGCCGCCCGGTCGAGCTGGGTTTCCGAGCAGTATTTGCCCGGAACGGCGCCGAAACCCCGGATCGACGTGCCCCAGACGATGTTGGTGTAGGTCCGGACCCCGTCGTAGCGGTAGTTGGGGATCTTGTAGGGCATGGTGATGAAGGTGCCGGTCAGGTAGAGGGTCGTGGCCCCCAGCCCGGTGTAGGCCCCCCCGTTGGTCATCGCCTTGACCTCGAAGGCGACGATTTCGCCGTTCTTCTTCAGGCCGAGCTTCAGCGCCATGTGCTGCGCGGTGCGGTGCTCGGTGGTGGTGAATTCCTCGTCGCGGTTGAAGACGATCTTCACCGGGCGGCCGGTCTTCATGGAAAGGATGGCCGCGTTGACGGCGTCGGGCATGGTGGAGTTCTTGCCGCCGTAGTGGCCGCCGACGTGGGGCTTGATGACCCGGATGTCCCCTTCCCGCATCTTCAGGGCTTCCGCCAGGTTCTGCTGGACGAAGTAGGGGGACCCTGTGGAGGTCCAGATGGTCAGGCGGCCGGTGCCCTTGTCGTAGCTGGCCAGGGAGCTGTGCACCTCCATCGCGCAGGGGTGGGCCGCCTCGAGCACGAACCGGTCCTCCCGGACGTAGTCGGCCTTGGCGAAGGCGTCGTCCACGTCGCCCCATTCGATGTGGCGCGTCGCGTTGATGTTGCTGGGGAAATCCTCGTGCACCATGGGTGCGTCGTCCTTGATCGCCTCGATCGGATCGAAGACGGCGGGCAACGGCTCGTAATCGACCTCGATCAGGTCGAGCGCCTTCTCGGCGATCTCCTCGGAGGTCGCCGCCACGGCCGCCACCGGGTCGCCGATGAAGCGCACCTTGTCGGTGGCCAGCGCCTGCTGGTCGGAAAGCTCGCGGAAGCGCCGCCAGAGGCCCCATTTGCCCCCGGGAGTGTCCTTCCCGGTGATGATCGCCTTCACCCCCTGCAGTTTTTCCGCCTCGCTGGTGTCGATGCTGAGGATCCGCGCGTGCGGGTACGGGCTCCGGAGGAGTTTGCCGTACAGCATGTGCGGCAGGGTCATGTCGATGGTGTACTGCGCCTCCCCCGTGACCTTCGCCGGGCCGTCAACGTTTGGTGTCGGTTTGCCTATGATGGAATATTCGCTCATTTCGCCCCCTTCCCGGATTTTGCCGTCTGCAGCCACTTCTGGGACTCCAGCTCTTTCTGCGCCTTGATCCGCTTCGCCGCATCGCGCACGGCTTCGTTGATCATGTTGTACCCGGTGCAGCGGCAGATGTGCCCGTCGAGCTGCGCCTGGATCTCCTCCCTCGTCGGGTCGGGATTCTCGTCGAGCAGCGCCTTGGTGGCCATGATCTGGCCCGAGGTGCAGAACCCGCACTGGAAGGCCCAGTTGTCGATATAGGCCTGCTGGATGGGATGCAGCCTGGTCCCCTGCGCCAGGCCTTCGACGGTCAACACCTCCCTGCCGTCGACCTGCAGGGCCAGGATGGAGCAGGACTTGACGGCCATCCCGTCGATGACGACGGTGCAGGCCGCGCAGGAACTGCTGTCGCACGCCTGATGGGTTCCCGTGAGGCCCAGATGTTCCCGGAGGACCTGGACGAGAAGGGTCTTCGGTTCGATAAAGAGCTCGCGCGGCTCTCCATTAACGACGATGTTCAACTGCTGTTTCATAGTGTTCTCCCATGTGTCAAAGGATCAGGCCCGCCGGGCTCTCTCCAGGGCTTCTTTCCCCACTCGTTTCACCAAAGTTCCCGCCAGTTCCCGTTTGTATTCCGCCGACGCCTCGATCCCCGATATGGGGCTCGTTTCCTCGCCGGCGACCCGGGCCGCCTCTGCCAGCACCTCGTCGGTGATCTTCTTGCCTTTGAGAACCTCTTCGGCCTTTTTCGCCCGGATGGGAGTGACCCCCACCCCGCCGAGGCCGATCCTGGCATTGACACACTGCTCCTTGCCGGCGTCCAGGGTGATGAGGACCGAAGCGGAAGCCAGCGCGTAATCCCCGTGAATCTGGGAGTATTTCATGAAATAGACGCCGCTGTTGGGCGGCAGGGGGGGGATCCGGATTCCGGTCGCCATTTCGCCGGGCTGGACCACGGTCTCGAAGAAGTCCACGGCGAATTCCTCCGCGGGCACCGTTCTCTCCTCCCCCTTGGCGGAGACGGTGATTTCCGCGTCCAGCGCGATGAGGGGGGGGGCCGGATCCACCGCGGGGTCGGCGTTGCACAGGTCGCCCATCAGGGTTCCCCAGTTCCGGGTTTCGACGGAGGCGACGTTCTCCTCCATTTCGCACAGCACCGCGTACTTTTCCCGCACGACGGGCGACAGCTCGACCGCCCGGTGGGTGGCCAGGGCCCCGATCTTCAGCCCTTCCCCCTCGTCGAACCGGACGTAATCCAGTTCGGTGATCCCCTTGATGTCCAGGATGTATTCGGGCGCGATCAACCGGTGCTTCATCGCCGTGTTCAGGGATTGCCCCCCCGCGATGATCCGGTAGTCGTCGTCCTTGTGTTCGCACAGCAGGTCGAGCGCTTCCTCGACCGTCTTCGCTGCCAGATAGTTGAAATCAGTGGTGATGGTCTTCATTTCCGCTTGGACCCCCTTGTTTTTTCAGTTGGGTTCCCCCTCCCGGGGCGGGATAACGCCCCCGCCCTCGACCGAAAGGAGGGAATGCGCCGCCTTTGAGAACAGAAAACCGGCTGACGGCCCTGCTATGTGTACTCATGCCGGACGGGCGGACCTTCCAGACGCGTGTCCCCGGTCTCTCCGGGAGGGTATCCCGGGCCCGGGAGTGAATCCGCCATATCCGGAAATCACCGTGCGCTGCTGCAAACCAAAAGTCTGACGTTCGATCCGGCCATCGCCGGACGCGAGCGGGCGTCAAGCCCGGAGCCCTCCCCAAACGGGCGGTTGTCCTGATGGGCTGTAGGGATGAGGAGCCGGAGAGCCACGAAACCTGACACTTGCGGCTAGGAGTCTACGACCCAATACCCGGTGTCGCACTGGTCGCACTTGACGATGCGCGCCGCGGCCAGGTATCCCATGCTTTTGAGCGGACCGGTACCTTTGTGATCTTCCCCCCGGTGATGATCCTGAAAGCACAGGTTGAAATGCCTCCCCCGGTAGAGGGCGCAATTGATGCACGCCTTGCCCGACAGGGGACATTTCAGGGAAGCACTCCCCTTGACAACATTTTTCGCCATTGTAAAACCCCTTCCAATGGGTTCATGTTAAGAAAATGCCTTCTCGGCTGTCAACGTAATAATTTCCGGGGGCGTCGGCGCGCCGGGCGGGGGTTTTCGCTTGACAAGGCGGATTCACCTGATGGAAGGTAGACCACAGTGGGCGGATCGTGCGCCCGCCCGGCCCGGCCCCGGGGCAAGCCTGCGGGCGCTGGCGCCATATTGTTTTTAGGATTAGGGTTGCGAAATCCGGGCCTTGCCGGCGACGGGGCTGCGCCTGCACGGTTTTGATCGGTTTCCGGGCATAGAACGGCATGGGAGGGACCGCCTCCCCCGCCGGTTTCAAACCCACGTTATCAGACACGTCGTACCGCTCGATTCTGTTTACTAATTTGTTGTCTATCCGAAGGAAGCGCGGGCAGGGTCGCCGCGCCGCGACACGCGGCGGCGGGATTTCCGCGCCGGGCCGGAGGGTAAGCCAGTCTGGGGTCGCGTAAGCAGGTTCGGGTCACCTTTTCGGGAAGGAGTTAACAATGATAGTAGGAGTGATCGGTTCGGGTTCCATCGGACCCGACCTGGCTTACGGCTTCCTCTCTTCCCTGGCTGCGGGGGAGGGGGGGAAGGTTTTCCTCCTGGATATCAGCAAGGAGGCTCTGGACGCGGGGGTCCGGCGCATCGAGGGGTATGTTTCGAAAGCGCTCGCGCGGGGCAAGATGAGCCCCGGGGCCGCCGAAACCCTCCGTGCCATGCTGATCCCCACCATGGACATCAAGGACCTGGCGCCCTGCGACTACGTCCTGGAGGCGGCCACGGAGAACCTCGATACCAAGAAGGTCATCCTCGGCAACCTTGAAAGCGTCGTCGGGCCCGGCTGCCTGATCGGGTTCGCGACTTCGGGGATCCCGAGGGCGTGGATCGCCGCCGGCGCGCTCCATCCGGAGCGCTGTTTCGTGAACCACCCGTTTTTCCCGGCCTGGCGCACGACGCCGATCGAGGTCGTCCCGTCCGGGGACGCCGCCCTGAGCGGGCGCATGGTGTCGGTGCTCAGGACCCTGGGGAAGGTGCCGATCCTGACGGCCGATGTCGAGGCGTTCGCCGCGGACGATGTCTTCTGCAATTACATCAGCGAAGCGGTGCGCATCGTCGAAGACGGGGTCGCCACCCCCGCCCAGGTCGACAGGATCGTCAACGATGCCGTCGGCGGCGGCGGGCCGTTCAACGTCATGGACCTGACCCACGGCAACCTGCTGGTGGCCCACTGCCAGGAACTGATGCGCGATTCCAAAACCGGGACGCCGTGGTTCGAGCCCCCGGCACTGCTCCGCCGGCAGGGGAACGCCGCGTGGCACGACCCCAAGGCGCCGGGCGACCCCGCGTTCACCGAAGCCCAACGGGGTGAGGTCCTGGACCGCATCCTGGCCGTCCTGCTGGGGAGAGCCTACGCCGTGGCCGAGAACGGGGTCTGCGAACCGACCGATCTCAACTGGCTGCTGCGCATGTCCCTCGGGTTCTCGGAGGGGACGCTGGACCTGGGCAGCCGGCTGGGGGCGGACCGGGTGGCCGAACTCTGCCTCGGCTTCAAGCGGAAATACCCCGATTTCCCGGTCCCCGAATGCGTCGCTGCGAAAAAACTCATTCCCTACCGCCGCGACGTGAAGGTGGAGCGCGACGGCAACCTCGGCGTGGTGAGGGTTTTCCGGCCCGAGGCCAAGAACGCCCTCACGATGCGGACGGTCGCGGAGATCGGGAGCGCGTTCGACGAACTGGGGGCGGACGCCGCCGTCGCCGGGATCATCTTCACGAGCTACGACGGCTCCCTTTCCGGGGCCGACATCCACGAGTTCACCTCCCTCGGGACGAGGGAAGCGGCCGAGGGGATCTGCCGGAAGGCGTATCCCGTGCTCGGGAAGATCGCGGGGATGCCGAAGCCGGTGGTCGCCGCCCTGGACGGCCCGGTGATGGGGGGCGGGGCCGAATTCTCCCTGGCCTGCCACGCCCGGGTCGTCGGCCCGAACCTGAAGATGGCCCAGCCCGAGGTCAACCTCGGGGTCGTGCCGGGGTACGGCGCCACCCAGCGCCTCCCCCGCCTCATCGGCGTCGAGCGCGCGCTCGATCTGATGCGCACCGGACGCGTGGTCGGCGCCGGGGAGGCCTGCGCCATCGGCTGGGCGCACGGGGAGCCGGTTGCGGACCCCTGCCGGGCCGCCGGGGAACTCCTCCGGGCGCACCTGTCCGGAAAGGTGAAACTCGCGCCGGTCGACCCGGCTCCCGTTCCCGTTCCGGAAAAGATCCCCGCCGTGGACATCGGCCACCGGTCGCTTCGTATCGACGCCATCCTGGTGGACGCCGTGACCCGCGGCATCGCTCTTCCCCTGGACGAGGGGCTCGGGATCGAGGCCGGGGCGTTTGCCGAGGCCCGATCGACGGTGGATGCGGATATCGGCATCAAGAACTTCACAACGAACGGCCCGCGCGTCCCGGCCGCCTTCATACACGAGTAGGGGGGGAGCGACTATGACGAAGGAAAAATCGATTGTCATTCTCGACGGCGGCCGCAGGCTGCCGAGAGCGGATATCCTGCACAACAACCGGGAGCCGGGGCTGTTTACCCGTTTTACGACGACGCAGCTCGGGGGGATGGCCGTAAGCGCGGCGCTCGAGCACACCCCCGTCGACAAGGGTCTCGTCGGGCACGTGGTCATGGGGATGGCGGCGCACAGCCACCGGGACTCCATCTACGGGGCCCAGGGAGCGCGCTGGCGCGGGGGGCTGGGCGACGACGTGCCGGCCCTGACCGTGGCCCGCATCTGCGGCAGCGGGGCCGAGGCCATTTCCGTGGCTTCGGAGATGATCCTCGCCGGGCTCCGGCACGACGAGGCGCGCCCCTTCTACGTGGTGGGGGGGGCCGAGAGCATGCAGTACCCCTTCGTGCTCTACAACACCCGCGGCCGCAAGGTGGGGGGCGCGGTCCAGAAGTACGGCCCCGTGGACACCCGGACGCTCGCGGCGGGCACCTACCTTCAGGATGCGCTGCTGATGTGCCTCTACGACCCCAGCGCCCAGCTGGCCATGGCCAACACCGGGGAGGAGCTGGGACGGCGGTACGGGATCACGCGCGAGGAATGCGACCGCTTCGGCTTCCGTTCCCACGCGAACGCCAAGAAGGCGCGCGATGCGGGGCATTTCGATGAGGAGATCGAACCGGTGACGGTGGAGCGGGAAGGGGGGCTTGCGCCCCTGACCGTCAAATACGACACCCACATCCTGGAGAACCCTTCGCTCGAGACGATGGCGAAGCTCCCCGCGGCGTTCGAGGCCGGCGGGGTCATCACCGCCGGCAACGCCAGCGCGGTGGTGGACAGCGCCGCCGCCATGGTGCTCGGGCTCGAAGCGGACGCCGAGCGCCACGGACTCAAACCCCTCTGCCGCATCATCGGGTACGGGGTGGCGGGGGTGGAGCCGCGGGTCATGGGGATCGGCCCGGTCCCTGCCACCCGCAACGCGCTCGCGCGCGCCGGGATCGGGGGGGACAAGATCGACATCGTCGAAATCAACGAGGCGTTCGCGCCGCAGGCCCTGGCCTGTCTGCGGGAGTACGAAAAGATGGGGATCGATCCCGAGAAGGTCAACCCCATGGGGAACGCCATCGCCCTCGGTCATCCGCTGGGCGCGACCGGGTCGATCCTGACCCTGACCTGCGCCTATGCCCTGCGTCGCAGGAAACTGCGCTACGGGCTGGTAACCATGTGCATCGGCGGCGGCCAGGGGATCGCCCTGGTCCTCGAATCCATTTCATGATCGCTCCGGGGGCGCCGGCGCACCTTCCAGGGCCGGCGTCCCCGCTGTCTTTACGGGCGGGCGGCCGCCCCCCCCCGGCCGGGGCGCAATCCCCGGCGGGACGGAAAGGGAATTGTTCGCGGAGGTTCCTGCCGGATGAGTTAGAATGCAACCGGCATGATTCACCCGGAGTTTCATCCTGCAGAGCGGAGAAGCTTGAATCGGCGCAAGGAAGAGGGTGCCTTCCGGCGACCCGCGGATCACGGGGGACTGCACAAGCGATTTCTGCCAGCTTGAACCAACCATTGCCGTCCAGCAGATCTGCGGGGCGCGGGCTGATGGCCGCGCGCTTCGCCCCCCGTTACCCCAGGCCTGGAGCTCCACCGGAGCGTCCGCCCGTGAGAAAACCTAAAGGAGGAAATAATGAAGCATAAGGATGAGCTGGCGAAGATAGTGGGCAAGGAGAATGTGAGCGATGCGGAAGACGTCCTGCTCCGGTACTCCCGGGACCTCAGCCTGGTGCCCGCGGGCAGGCCGGAACTGGTGGCCTGGCCGACAAGCTCGGCAGAGGTGAGCGAAATCCTGAAATGGTCCAACGGGAAGAACATCCCCGTGGTCCCGCTCTCTTCCGGGGTACACCCCAACGGCGGCGCCATCCCCAAACAGGGGGGGGTCGTCATCGACCTTTCCAGGATGAACCGGATCCTGGAAATCGACTGCGACCTCAAGCAGGTGCGCATCGAGGCCGGAGTGACCTGGGGGCAGCTGACCGCGGAACTGGCGAAACAGGAGATGAGGGTCATCATGCCCCTGGCGCCGTACGCTGACCGGTCGGTGCTCTCCGATTTCCTGGACCGGGAAGTGCCGACCAACACCGTCTACGACTACGGGGAACCGATGCAGGCGTTCGAGGTGGTCTGGCCCACGGGCGAGATCTTCCGGCTGGGTTCGGCCAGCGTCAACGGATACCCGGATTCCGGTTCGCACGGCGGCAACCCTTCCGGCCCCGGGATCGATTTTTACCGCTTCGTCCAGGGAGCCCAGGGGACCATGGGGGTCGTGACCTGGACCAATTTGAAGATCGTCCACGGCACCAAAAAGGACAAGGTGTTCTTCGTCCCGGTGGACGACCTGGCGCAGGCGCAGGAATTTCTCTATCGCCTGCTGCCGCGCAGGGTGGGCCAGGAGGTGGTGCTCCTGAACCAGACCGACCTGGCGGCCCTCGTCGCGGAGGATTTCCCCGCCGATTTCGAGCGGCTGCGGGCGACCCTGCCCCCCTGGACCCTGGCCATCGTCATCAGCGGGCTGGTGCGCCGTCCGGACGAAAAAATCGCCTATGAAGTCAATCTCCTCAAGGAACTCGTCAAGAACGAATTCCGGAGCCTGACGATCGACGAAGCGCTCCCGGGATTCCCCGGACTGGGAAACCGGATGCTTTCCCTGCTCCGCAACCCCTGGCCCGCCGACGGCCCTTACTGGAAGAACCGCTGGCAGGGGGCGTCCCAGAGCCTGTTTTTCATCGCCAGGCCGGAAGATACGCCGAGGTTCGTGGAGATCATGGAATCGATCGCCCCCCAGTACGGGTATCCCGTGGCCGATATCGGGAGCTACATCCAGCCCATAGAACACAACCGCGCCTGCCAGGTGGAATTCACCTTCTTCTACGACAAGAAGGACGAGGCGTGCATCGCCGCGCTCTACCTGGATGCGGCACGGGCCCTCATCAGCGAGGGCGCCCTCTTTACCCGGCCATACGGCGACCTGGCGCCGATGGTCTACGAACGGGCGGCCAGTTACGTCATGGGGCTCAAGCGGGTGAAGAAGATTTTCGATCCCAATAACATCATGAACCCGGGCAATCTGTGTTTTTAGGGAGGGGACGATGCCGACGAAAGTGAATCTGGAAACAACCGATCTTAATAATTACAAATACGACATGAGCCGGTGCATCAAGTGCAAGGGGTGCTACTGGGTGGAGCACACCTACATGCCGGGCGTGAAGTTCAGCACGCGCTGCCCCAGCAACGTGTGGAACGATTTCGATTCCTACGGCGCGTTCGGCAAGATGAGAATCGGGCACGCCATGGTCGAGAAAAAACTCGACTGGACCCCCAAGCTGCTGGAAATCGTCTACGCGGACCCGCTGTGCGGCGCCTGCGACGTCGCCTGCAAGCGAAACCTGGACCTGGAGATCGGGCTGTCGCTCGAGGCGATGCGCGTGAAGGCGGTCCAGGACGGCGCCGGGCCGATGCCGGCGCACAAGAAGACGGCCCGGAACATCGCGGCCGCGCACAACTGCTTCGGCAAGGCGCACGACGACCGGAAGGGGTGGCTCACCCCCGACATCCGGGTGGCGGAACATGCCGATCTCCTCTATTTCGTTGGGTGCACCGCCTCCTACACGAACCCGGAAATCGCCCGTGCCACGGCGAAGATCCTCAACGCCACCGGTACCCCGTTCATGCTGATGCCGGACGAGTGGTGCTGCGGCAACACCCTGCAGTCGGTCGGCATGCTCGACGAAGCCCGCGAACTGGCCCGGCGCAACATCGAGGCCGTCAAGGGCACGGGCGCGCGGCGCGTGCTCCTCTCCTGCGCGGAAGGGTACCGGATGTGGAAGGTCGAATACCCGAAGCTCCTCAACATCGCCACCTCCGATCTCCCGTTCGAGGTGGTGCACCTGACGGAGCTGGCGGATGAACTGCTCCGTCAGGGGGCGCTCAAGATGACCCGGCCGGTCAACGCGCGCGTGACCTACCACGATTCCTGCAGCATCAGCCGGCTGGCGGACCCGTGGACCCCCTGGAGCGGCGAACGCGGCTGGATGGGGACGGTCTCCCCGCCGCTCAAGCGCCGGCGCGGGACGCACGGGCTCTACGCGCAGCCGAGAAACGTCATCGCCAACATCCCGGGGGTCGATTTCGTGGAGATGATCCGGATCCGGGAGAACGCCTTCTGCTGCGGTGCCGGCCGGGGAACGAAAGAGGCGTTCCCCACACTCGCTTCCTCCTCGGCGCAACACCGGATGGAAGAGGTGAAGGAAATTGGAGCCGAGGTCCTGGTTTCTGCATGCCCCTGGTGCAAAAACAACTTCTCGCAGGCCGTCCGCGAGGGCGGCGACGCGGTGAGGGTGATGGACTTTTCCGAACTCATTGCTGCATCCCTGGACGCATAGGAGGAAATCATGGCCATTGTCAAAGAAGCGTACAAAGCGTTGGAGGCCGTCGTCGGGGCCAGGTTCCTGTCCGACGATCCCGTCATCTGCCAGGGGTACCAGTCGGGCCCCGCGGGGTATGAAAACGGGACGGGGTACGAGCGCGTGATGACCAAGATCCCGGGCGCCGTCATCCTGCCGAAGAACACGGAAGAGGTCCAGAAGATCGTCAAGATCTGCGTCCGCTACACGATTCCCTATGTTCCGTACAGCACCGGTTTCTACGGGCCCCGTTCGCACTGCCACGTGGAAAACGAGCTGCTCGTCGATCTGAAGCGGCTGAACGACTTCGAATTCGACGAAAAGCACTGGTACGCCGTGGTCGGCAGCGGCGTGGTCTATTCGCAGTTCCAGGAGGAATGCCTCCGCCGCGGCGGTTACGTCGTCATCGGCGGCGGCGGGGCCCAGGCGTCCGTCATCGCCAACCTGATCGGGGACGGCTGGTCCCCCCTCAGCCACCGGATCGGGCTCCCGCACCGCCGCATCCTCGGTACGGAAATGGTCCTCCCCGACGGCGAAATCCTCAAGATGGGGTCCCTGGCGGTCGGCGACGACTGGTTCTGGGGGGACGGCATCGGTCCGGACCTGCGCGGAATCCTGCGCGGGTATACGGGACTACGCGGATGCCTCGGGATCGTGACCAAGATGGCGGTCAAGGTCCTGCCGTTCCAGCCCGAAAAGCTCCAGCCTACCGGGATCTCCCCCAACACGGCGCTGGCGCTCCCCGAAAAGCGGGTGAAGTGGATCAACTACATCATGCCCAGCAAGGAAGCGCAGGTGAAGGCGATGTACGAGATCTGCAAGGCCGAAATCGGCGGCGCGGTCACCAAGGTCCCCCTCTTCTGGCGCGCGATCGCCAAGGCCGAGTGCAAGGAGGAGTTCTGGGACCTGTGGCTGAAGGAGACGCCGGAAACGGTGGCCAACTTCCACATCGTGCGCGTGCTGCTGATCGGCTTCACCAGCGAAGAGCAGCTGACCTACGACGAAAACGTCCTGAACGACATCATGATGGAGCTGGGCGGCCAGCCGCGGCGCACCAAGCCGAGCGACGAGTCCTGGATCAAGAACGCCGATTCGGCCGGGATGTGGTTGATGTGCGGCTCCTACGTCTCGGTCGACTACGTGATCGAGACCCTAAAGCAGGCGACCGAGCACGGGCCGGTGTACGCGGAGCTGAAGAAGAAGTACACGCCGCCGCTGATGCCCGATCACGGCGACCCGGGGTGGTTCCAGACCTTCGAACTGGGGTACCAGGGCTACTCCGAGTTCCTGATCTACTGGGACCAGGACGAGGACACGACCGGCGTCGATCACTTCTACCTGGAAACCTCCAAGATGAACATCGACCACCGGTTCTACACCGCGCTGATCGGGCCGCATCAGCCCCTGTACCTCACCGGGCCGATGTACGGGCCGAACTACCACGAGTGGATGCTCAAGATCAAAAACGAATTCGACCCGACCTGGACCTGTCATCCGCCGGTGCCGTTCGCCCACGACGAGTTCGTCGAGCGCGCGCCCTGGATGCATGAGCTCAAGACCTGGGAATCGCCCAAGAAATCGATCTATCCCAAGTGGCTGGAGAAGCAGCTGGCGGCCGAGGCCAGGGAGTTCCGGAAAACCCTGGAGGAGGCGAAGTAGGCGGAGACCAAAAAAAAGAAAGGGCCCGTGCCGCCAGAAAGCGGCACGGGCCCCGGCAAACCAGGATGAGGGTGTATTAATGAAGAATCGAGGTGTCGGGTTTCGTTTTCTTTCCGCGCACCGCGGAGCGAACCCCGGCAAGCACCAACGCACCGGCAAACAGTCCACCTAATACCGCAACCATAGCCATAATTCACTTCTCCTTGAAAATCCGGCGCGATTTATAGCACTCCCCGCGCGGATATCAAAGCAAAATCTCGAA
>CAZWXG010000013.1:12939-14846 GCA_964637825.1 uncultured Acidobacteriota bacterium | reverse complement strand
GCGCTTCGGGAAGGACTGCGCCCCGGTCAGGATCAAGCGCAACACCGTCCTGTTCAGCCAGGGGGAAAAGCTCACCTGCCTCTACCTGGTCGAGCAGGGGGAGATCGCGCTGACGCGCATTTCGCCCGACGGGCGGGAGACCCTGATCGCCATCCTGGGGCCCGGGGAGTTTTTCGGCGAGGGGGCGCTGCTGGGCGGGTGCCCGGCGACGTTCAGCGCCCGGGCGACCAGGCGGTCGGTCCTGCTCCAGCTCCCCGAGCGGAAATTCCGCAGCGCGCTCGAGGACCCGCAGGCGTGCCGCATGCTGCTCGAGGCGGTGGCCCGCCGCTGCGACGACGCCTGGACCCAGATGGAAGTGCTCGGCTGCACCCATGTCCGCGACAAGGTGCGCACGGGCCTCGCCTGGCTCTCCGGGCGCATCGGGGTCGAGACCGGCGAAGGGGTGCGCATCGACATGAACCTCACCCAGATGGCGCGCATGGTGGGGTGCGCCCGGGAGACCCTGAGCCGGGAAGTGAGCGCACTGCGGCGGAGGAAGGCGGTCGACGTGCGCCACTCCAACGGCCGCGTCTCCTTTTTCCTGAGAAATCCCGGCGACCTCGTCGATCCGGAGTAAGGGATCCCGGGCGGCCGAGGTATACTGGGAGCCGGAAAACGGGAGGCCCCGATGCACATCGAACTGCTGCCCATCACCTGTCCCCTCTGCGGCCGCAAGCACGCGTTCCGCCTGGAATCCCTGATCGAGGGGGCCATGCTCGAGTGCCCCTCGTGCCGCGTGAGGATCCGCCTGCACGGCCACATGTGGGAGGAGATCGAGCGCGACATCGCCCGCCTCAAGGGCGATTCGTGACCGCGGGTGAACCCCTCCGGCCGGCGCCGCCAATCATTCGGGAATGGACGGAATCCCCTACAGATCCCCCGGTCCGCCGACCGATAAGGGAAGCGGCCGCTGGCCCTTCCGGTCGGTCCGGGAGGGCATGAGCCCCGTGGAGAGGCGCGGATTTTCCCATGAACGATACGTCCGCCCGCGTAGAGCGGATGCGCGATCAGCAGCTCGATCGCAGCATCCGCGCCATCGCCGTCATCGGAATCTTCGCCCTGATGAGTTCGCTCGCGCGGTCCTTCGCCACGGGGTGGCACCCGGTGATGGCGCTGCATGTCGCCCTCTACCTCCTCCTGCTGGTCACCCTGGGTTTTCGCCGGCGGCTCCGGTTCGGGTTCAGGGCCGCGGTGGTCGTCCTGAGCTGCTTTCTGCTGGGGCTCGCGGCGCTGCTGTCCTGGGGCTTCCTCGCCTTCGGGCCTGTCGCCCTCTTCTGCGCCTGCATCCTGGCTACCCTCTTCTTCGGCCGGCGGACGGGGGCCGCCACCGCCCTCCTCTGCCTCCTGGTCCTCGCGGCCGTCGCCGTGGGCGTGATGGCGGGGGAGCTGGTCTTCGATCATGACCCCGGGGCATTCCCCCGTTCGACCGCCGACTGGATCAATGGGATGATGGCCCTGGCCCTGGCGGGCGGCATCGTGATCGGCGCGCTCGGTGCGGTCAGCCACCAGATGGAAGACCTCGTGCGCTCCCTGGAGCGGCAGAACGGGACGCTGGCGGAGAATAACCGGCGTCTCGAACAGGAGATGGCGGAGCGCCGGAGGGCCGAGGAGGAGCGCGGCCGGCTGGAACGCAGCCTGCAGATGGCGCGCAGGATGGAATCGATCGGGAAGCTCGCGGGCGGGGTCGCGCACGACCTGAACAACACGCTCGGAAGCATCGTCGGGTACCCGGACCTTCTGCTCGAGGACCTCCCCGCGGACAGCCCGATGCGGGACATCCTCATCAACATCAGGAAATCGGGGATCAAGGCCGCGGCGATCGTCAATGACATGGTGACCCTTTCCCGGAACGGGGTCGTCGCCACCGA
>CAZWXG010000013.1:8771-12839 GCA_964637825.1 uncultured Acidobacteriota bacterium | reverse complement strand
CCGGGGATAATGGCGCGCGTCAGGCGCCCGCTTCGACGAGGGGAGCGGCATCGCCGGCAACAACGGGGTGACGATTGAGGGAGGCGGCATGGAATCTTTCCTGAGCTTGTGGATCTTCGGTTTTCTCTTTACGCTGGCGGCCTTTCCCGTCAGCGGCCGATTCATGGCGCGGCTTGCCCTCGGTTTGCTGATGCTGCCGTTCTGGCCCGTCATGCTCGGGATCATGGCCCGCAACGTCTACCTGAAAACCATCAACGAGTAGACCCCCGCCCGGGCCCGAAGTGCGTAATTCTACCCATGGGCGGTTGCGCACTAGTACGCATTGCACGCCACCCCCGGTCGGGGGTTAAATATGCCGAGCACGCAAAATCCGACTTCATAGGCCGGCGGGGCTCTGGCGCCCCTGACATCGGGCGATCCCCGGCCGATACCGGCGCGGGCGTCCGAATCCGGAGGGTATCCATATTCAGGGGGCGTCAACAGTCATGCATGCGGAAGCGAGGCCGTGGCCTCCGGTTGAGATTCTGCTCGTGGAGGACAACCCGGCGGATGTGGCGCTGACGGAAGAAGCGCTGGAGCAGACGCATGTCTCCAACCGCCTGCACGTGGTATCGGACGGGACGGACGCCATGGAGTTCCTCCGCCGGAAGGGGGCGCATGCCGACGCCCCGCGTCCGGACATCATCTTCCTGGACCTCAACCTGCCGGGGAAGGACGGCCGCCGGCTCCTGGCCGAAATCAAGGGGGATCCCACCCTGGCCGAAATCCCGGTCGTGGTGCTCACCACCTCGCAGGACGAGGAGGATATCCTCCAGGCCTACCGGCTGCATGCCAACTGTTACATCCCCAAGCCGGTCGATTTCGGACAGTTCCTGCGCATCATGTCCACCATCGGGGAATTCTGGCTGGGCGTTGCCCGGCTGCCGAAGGCTTCGGGATGAGAACGGAAGGGGAACCCCAGAGCCCGTTGCGCGTACTGCTCGTGGAGGACAACGAGGCCGAGGCCTTTTTGCTGCGGGAGTCGATCGACCGGGTCCCGAACCCGCCCGAGGTCCTGCACGCCGAAAGCCTGGACCGGGCCCTCGATTGCCTCGGCCGCACCCGGGTCGACGCGGTGCTCCTGGACCTGGAACTGCCGGACAGCGGGGGGCTCGAAACCCTCGATCGCGTGTACGCCGCCGCCGATTCCGTGCCCATCATCATCCTGACCGGCCGGGAGGATGACGAGTTGGGGGTGGAGGCGGTGCGCCGGGGGGCCCAGGACTACCTGCCCAAGGGTCAGGCGGGCGCCCGGCAGCTGCTGCAGACGATTCATCATGCCGTGGAGCGCAAGCGGTTCGAAACGGCCCTGGCCCGTTCCGCCCAGCAGAACCTCCTGCTGGCGGAGGTCATGGCGGGGGTGGTGGCGCAGACCGAAGTGGAGGACTTGCTGAAAAGCGTCGCCGAGGCGGGGCGCCGGCTCGCTTCCGCCCGCATCTGTTGTACGGGCGCGGGTCATGTCGACGGCCAGTTCCGCGTCAACGCGATCGCGCACGGGGAGGCGCACCCCGGGGGGGAGGCCAGGCGCGAATGCCTGAACTGCGGCGTCTGCCTGAAGCTGCTGGCACAGGCGGAGCGGGAGCGGGCCCCCTCGAAGGCATTGCGCGGCCGGACGACATGGAGGAACCTGGGCCCGGACCCCGGCCCCGAAAGCCAGTATGTAGGGGTGCCCCTCATCGATTCCCGGGGCCTCATGACGGGGTCCATCATCATCGGCGACTGCGAAAACGGCGGCGACTTCACCGCGGAGGACGAGTACCGCATCCGGCAACTGGCGGCGATCACCTCGCTGGCGTTGCAGCACATCGAATCGCGCCGGGCGGCGGAATCCGCCAGCGTCGCCAAGAGCCGCTTTCTGGCGAACATGAGCCACGAGCTCCGGACGCCCATGAACGCCATCCTCGGCATGACCGACCTGGCCCTGGCCGAGCCGCTGGCGCCGATGGTCCGGGACTGCCTCGAGACGGCCAGGGACTCCGCGGGTTCCCTGCTCGACCTGCTCAACGAAATCCTCGACCTCTCGCGGATCGAGGCGGGGCGCTTCGAACTGGAGTCCACCCCCTTCAACCCTGACGCGACGGTGGAGCAGGTGGTCAAAACGATGCGTGTCCGGGCCATGGAGAAGGGGCTCGCGCTCGCTTACCACCTGTCCGAATCGGTCCCCGACCGCCTGGTCGGGGACCCGTTGCGCCTCCGCCAGGTCCTGATCAACCTGGTCGACAATGCCGTCAAGTTCACGCACCGGGGGAGAATCATCATCGAGGCGGGTGTGACGGAGCGCACCGCGGAAACCCTGACCCTGGAGTTTTCGGTGTCGGATACGGGGATCGGGATCGCGGGCGGGGACCGGGAGCGCATTTTTTCGGCGTTCACCCAGGGGGACGCGACCACCACCCGGAACTATGGCGGCTCCGGGTTGGGGCTGGCCATTTCCCGCAGGCTGGTGGAGTTGATGGGGGGGCGGATGTGGGTGGAGAGCGAGGTGGGCGAGGGGAGCACGTTTCACTTCAACGTGCGCCTGGAGGCCCCCGTCGGCGCGGTGACCGATGCTCCCTCCCCGCCGCGCCCGGTCCTTTCCCCGACACCCGGCCGGGTCCTGCGGGTTCTGGTCGCCGAGGATACCCCGACGAACCAGAAACTGGCGGCCTACGTGCTCGAGAAACGGGGGCACGTGGTCGACATCGCCCCGGACGGCCGGCAGGCCGTGGACATGGTCCGGCGCACCGATTACGACGTACTGCTGATGGATGTTCAGATGCCGGTGATGGACGGTTTCCAGGCGACGGCCGAGATCCGGGCACTGCCGGACCCGGCCAGGTCCTGCCTCCCCGTCATCGCCATCACGGCGCACACGCTCAAGGGGGATGCCGAACGTTGCCTGGCGGCGGGCATGGACGCCTATATCGGAAAGCCCATCCAGGCGGAGTCCCTCATCGACCTGGTTGAATTCCTGGGGGAACCCGGGGCGGCGCCGGACGGGCGGTCCCGGGCGGCGGCGGAGGCCCCCGCCGGACCGGCCGGCCCCCCCGGCCCCCCTGCGGCTTTCGATCTGGAGGAGGCGGTCGGCCGCTGTTTCGGCAAATTCGATTTTTTCCTGGATATGGTGGACGGCTTCTTCGGCGAGGTCGATCTCATGGTCCAGTCGATGCGGGACGCGCTCCGCGACGGGAAGACCGACCGGGTGCGCGACGATGCCCACCGGCTCAAGAACACGATCATCTACCTGGGTGCGCACCCGGCGGCCGACGCGATCGCGGCGGTGGAGGAGGCGGCCAAGGCGCGCCGGATCAGGGCGCTGGAGGAGGCCCTGACGGAACTGGAGGCGCGGCTCGGCCTGTTGAAGGAGGCGCTGGAAACCTACCGGCGCTGACCCTCCCCCGCACGGCTACGGTTTGTGGTACACCAGCTTCTGTTCCGTCTGGTTGACCATCATCCCCATCTGGTTCATCGTCTTGATCTTCAGGGTCAGGGTCTTCCCCTCATCGGAAAGCTCGAATTCCTTCTTGAGCTCGTTCCGTGCCGCACCGGTTTCGGTGACCTCCTGGACCTTGAACTTGTTCCCCTTCAGCGACACCTTGGTTTTTTTCTTCCCCTGCTGATCGGAATTGGGCACCGGCACCGCTTCCACCTTTTCCTTGCCGTCGAGCGGGAAATTTTCAACGATGGGCTTCCCGTTTACGGTATTGGTGATCCGGATCGAGTCCGCGGCCTGTTCGATGACCAGGGGCGGCGGCTCGACCGGGGCCGCCGGCGTCTTGCTCTTGGGCTTGGGGAACCCTCCCGGGAAGCCGCCGCCCATGCCCCCCATGCCGCCGCCCATCCCGCCCATGCCGCCACCCATCCCGCCCATGCCGCCACCCCCCCGGTCCGCGCTCCCCGGCGCTCCCAGGTCGGCGATGAACCTGGGGGCGGCATCGCTCTTCTTGCCGTCCAGGATCCACGTCCCCGAAAAATCCCCCGCGTTGTCGGCGGCGGAAACACTGATTGCCAGGCACGAAACCAGGCACAGCCCTGCCAGGTACGACACAA
>CAZWXG010000013.1:0-8671 GCA_964637825.1 uncultured Acidobacteriota bacterium | reverse complement strand
TGGGGCTGGAGGGTGAAGGCGGCGGTGCTGGTGATGGCGGTCGGCGTGGCGACGGCGGCTGCCGGGGACGGGGAGAAGGTGCTGAGCGCGGCGGTGTCGGCGGACTACGCGGGCAAATACGTGTGGCGGGGGCAGCCGGTCAACCCTGAGAGCGTGATGCAGACGAACGTGTCGGGGAGCGCTTACGGATTCACGGGGTCGATCTGGTCGAACAACGACCTGACCGACGACCGGCGCGGGGAGTTCAGCGAAGTGGACTATACCCTCGATTATTCCCGGAGCCTCGGGGAGAAGGTGGGATTTTCGGCTGGAGTGATCCATTACCTGTTCCCGAACACCGATTTCGCGCCGACGACCGAGATCTACGGCGGCTTGAGTTTCGACGTACCGCTGGCGCCATCGATCAAGTGGTACCGGGACGTGAACGAGGTGGACGGCAGCTACATCCAGATCAGCGCCGGGCACAGCTTCGAGGGAGTGGCCGAGTGGTCGAACGGATGCTCGATGGGCGTGAGCCTCGGCGCGAGCGTCGGGATCGGGGGAGCGGGGTACAACGCGGGATACTTCGGGGTCGAGGAGACGCGGATGAACGATTTCACGATGAAGGTGGGCGTGCCGCTGGATCTGAAGCACGTGACGCTGACGCCGAGCTTCAACTTCTCGACGATGATCGACGACGGGATCGGGGACGGGATGGCGGACCGGAGCAACGCGTGGTTCGGGATCGGGATCTCGAAGAGCTTCTAGCAACCGGGTTACGAAACGGGAATGGAGAAGACAATGGAGACGGTGAGAAAGGTGCGGGATGGCCTGGTGGCGGCGGGGGTGCTGGCGCTGTTTGCCACCGGCGCGGCGGCCGCGGACGCCGGCGTGGAGGCGGCGGCAGTGAAGGAGGAGTTGCAGACGAACCTGAATATCGTGTGGACGTGCCTGGCGGCGTTTCTGGTGTTTTTCATGCAGGCGGGGTTCGCGCTGGTGGAGACGGGGTTCACCCGGGCCAAAAACGCGGTGAACATCCTGATGAAGAACCTGATGGATTTTTCGGTGGGAAGCCTGGCGTTCTTCCTGGTGGGGTTCGGGCTGATGTTCGGGGCGACGAACGGGCTGTTCGGGACGACGCTGTTCGGGCTCAAGGGCGTGGAGATGGGGACGCCGTGGGAGTGGACCTTCCTGATCTTCCAGACGGTGTTTGCGGCCACGGCGGCCACGATCGTGTCGGGGGCGATGGCGGAACGGACGAAGTTCGGGTCGTACCTGATCTACAGCGCCGTGATCACCCTGGTGATCTACCCGGTATTCGGCTCGTGGGCGTGGGGGAACCTGCTGCTGACGGATAATTACAGCTGGCTGGCGGCGCGGGGGTTCCACGATTTCGCGGGATCGACGGTGGTGCACTCGATCGGGGGGTGGCTGGCGCTGGCCGGGGCGATCGTGGTGGGCCCGAGGCTGGGGAAGTATACGAAGGAAGGGAAGCCGAACGCGATTTTGGGGCACAGCATGCCGCTGGCGACGCTGGGGGTGTTCATCCTCTGGTTCGGGTGGTTCGGGTTCAACCCCGGGAGCACGACGGCGGGGAACGGGTCGATCGGCTATATCGCGGTGACGACGAACCTGGCGGCGGCGGCGGGCGCGGTGATGGCCCTGATCACGGCGTGGACGGTTCTGAAGAAGCCCGACATTTCGATGACGCTCAACGGGGCGCTGGCGGGGCTGGTGGCGATCACGGCGCCGTGCGACGGCGTGTCGCCGCTGGGGGCGATCGCGATCGGGGCGGTTGCGGGGGTCCTGGTGGTGCTGAGCGTGATGTTCATCGATTACGTGCTGAAGGTGGACGACCCGGTGGGCGCGGTGAGCGTGCACGCGGTGAACGGGCTGTGGGGCACGCTCTCCTTCGGGCTCTTTTCGACGACGAGCGGGTTGTTCTACGGGCACGGGTTCAAGCAGCTGGGGGTCCAGCTGCTGGGCGCGGGGACGGCGTTCGCGTGGGCGTTCGGGCTGGGGCTGGTCCTGTTCTTCGTACTGAAGAAGACGGTCGGGCTGCGGGCGAGCGCCGAGGAGCAGATCAAGGGGCTGGATATCGGGGAGCACGGCAACGAGGCCTATGCGGGCTTCCAGGTGTTCACGACGGAATAGGGTCGTCCGCCGGGATTCCGGGGGAAGCGAAGAGGAATCAAGGAGAGATCATCATGAAACTGATCGTAGCGTACATACAGCCGCACAAGCTCGGCGACGTGAAGAAGTCGCTGTACAAGGCGGAAGTGTTCAAGATGTCGGTGACGAACTCGCTCGGGTGCGGGCAGCAGAAGGGGTACCACGAATCGTACCGCGGGGTGGACGTGGAGGTGAACCTCCTGAAGAAGGTGCGGCTGGAGATCGCGGTGAACGACGATTTCGTGGAGAAGACGGTGGACGCGATCATCGACGGCGCCAAGTCGGGGCAGATCGGGGACGGGAAGATCTTCATCCTCGATCTGCCCGACTGCATCCGCATCCGGACCGGGGAACGGGGGAGCGACGCCATCGGGTAGGGCGCACGGGGGTCTATCCCCGAATCACGAAAGGAACATGACATGAAAATGATATGTGCGATTGTCCGGCCGCACCGGCTCGAGGAGGTGAAGCACGCGCTTTCGGACGTCGGGGTCGTCGGCCTCACGGTCACCGAGGTGCGCGGGGCGGGCCGGCAGAAGGGACAGGTCGAACGCTACCGGGGATCGGAATACAGCTTCGACCTGATTCCCAAGGTGAAGGTGGAGGCGGCGGTCCCCGATGACCAGTGCGCGGAAGCGCTCAAGGCGATCTGTGCGGCGGCGCACACCGGGGAGATCGGGGACGGGAAGATCTTCGTTTACTCCCTTGCGGACGCGGTGCGGATCCGCACGGGGGAGACCGGGGAGGATTCCCTCCTCTAGCTCCCCGCCCGGGCGGACGGACGACAACGCGCCCCCGGCACGGAGCGGCCGGGGGCGCAGGGTCTACTTGCGCCTGTTGGCGGCGTGCTGGCGCGCGGCGCCCACGGCGATGATGAGCCCCAGGACCAGCATGATGCCGCAGAGATAATAGGCGATGACGGAATCGAGTGCCTGCATGAGTCTACGTCCTTTGTCTTTGGCGGGCGGCTACCAGGTTTTCCCGCGATGGGCCAGGCGCCAGATGATGTAGAAGACCACGGCCATCCCCAGCGTCACGCAAAACTGAAACAACAGAATTTTCCACGGCCAGGCCATCGTTCATTCCCCTTTCGATATCGCGATAACGGACATTACGCCTCCGCCGCCCGCCCCCCGGTTTTCGCCGCCCGCGCCTTGAGCTGGCGCAGGTATCCCGGCTCCCCGGGAAGGATGAGGTTCAGCCCGATCCCGAACAGGAGGGTGGCGAAGGTCGTGGGGTACAGGTTCAGGCTCAGGTAGGAGGGGAGCCAGGTCGGGGACGCGAAGGTCCAGTAGAAGTTCGCCGCGTAGCCGGCCGAGATGGTGATCCAGGCGGCGGCCTTGTTCACCTTCCAGAGCATCCCGATCAGGTAGACGCCGAAGACGGGGATCGCGAAGGAGAAGGTCCACATGAAGATCGAGAACACCGGGCTCCCCAGCTTGAGGGCGGGGATGATGACCAGCACGGCGCAGACGCCGATCATCACGCGGGTGAGGGTGAGAAAGGTGCGGTCGCTCATCCGCGGGTTGCACGCCCGCTTGAAGATGTCGTGCACGATGATGTGCGAGGCCGCCAGGACCAGCCCCGCCGTGGTGGACAGGGTGGCCGCCAGCAGCGCGATCATCAGGATCCCGACCATCCAGGGGGGGAAGGCCTCGAGCGCCAGCGCGGGCACGGAGAGCTTGGCGCCGGTGGCGGCGACGGCCGGGATCGCCATGCCGACCAGGGCCAGGATGACCCAGGGGTAGGCGGCGAAGCTGTTGACCAGGGCGGACCAGAACAGCCCGCGGCGGATGTCCGATTCCGAGCGCGCCATGAGCATCGGCTGGTTCTGCACCTGGGACGCGCTCTGCATGAACACTGTCAGGATCAGGCAGGGGATAATGAGGCTGAAGATGACCTCGGGCGAAAAATTGAAAACGCTGGTCTTCCAGGCGGTGCCCTCGGAGGCGTAAAAACCGGAGATCCGCTCCCACCCGCCGCGCCCCGCGAGCCAGGAGCCGGTCCAGAAGACGGCCAGGAAGGAGCCCGCGATCAGCATGGTGGCGTTGAACAGGTTCATCCAGGCCACCTGCATCAGGCCGGCGGCGATGATGTAGATGATGGTCAGGGCGACGGCGATCAGGATGCAGTGGGGCATGAGCGGGAGCGCGCCCCCGCCCAGGGCGTACAGGGCCGCGGCCGTGGCCGACACCTCCGCGATGCAGATGCCCATCAGCTGGGCCGGGAACACGGCCGAGATCATCCAGCCGATCTTCTCCCCGAAAATCCTGCCCATCCCCTCCGGGAAGGTCTGGACCTGGAGCCGGCGGAACCAGGGGCCGAACCAGAGCAGGAAGAGGGGGACGAAGATGCCGCCGGACATGATGGCCCACCAGAGGACGGAGGCGCCCATGTCGGCGGACGATTCCCACAGCGAAAGCGTGTGGCCGCTCCCGAGCGGGGCCAGGACGAAACCCGCGGCGACCAGGGGCCAGGGGAGGGTCCCCCCGCCGGTGACGAAGTCGCTCCCCGACTTCACCCTCTTCTTGAGCCACAGGCTGGTGCCGACACTCAGCAGCAGGAAATAGGCAATCGCAATGATCAGCGCCATGTACGTTCCTCTCCTCCCTTGTGATGGATCCCGCGCGCCTGACAGTTCCAGGGCCGGCGGAAGGGGGATTTTACTGCACAATCGATCCGAAAAAAGAGAAATCTGCGCGGCGGCCCCCTTCGCGCCTAGTGCATCGACATCCCCCCGTCGTGGAGGATGAGCTGGCCCGACAGGCAGCGGCTGTCGTCGGAGGCCAGGTAGAGGGCGGTGCCCACGAGATCCTCCGGGTAGAGGGGTTTCTGGACGCACCGCTGCGGGAGCTGGAGCTCGTCGAGCGGGGCGGAGGGGAAGCGCTTGTCGCGGTCGAATTCATCCCCCCCCTCGGAGTGGGTGAAGCCGGGGGCGATGGCGTTCACGTTGATGCCGAAGCCCCCCAGTTCGCGCGCCATCCCGCGGGTCAGGGCCATCACCGCCCCCTTGGAGGCGATGTAGTGGGGGAGTCCCGGCACCCCTTCGAAGATGGTGCCCGACGAGAGGTTGATGATCCGCCCCCCCTTTTCCTTCATGTAGGGGAAGACGGCCTTGATGCACTGGAAGGGGCCGAGCGCGTTGGACGCCATCACCTCGTTCCACTCCTCGGTGGTGACCTCCATGAACGGTTTGATGGTCACGAGCACCCCGGCGTTGTTTACCAGGATGTCGATGGCGCCGAACCGGTCGGCCGCGGCCCGGGCCAGCGCGTCGCAATCGGCCTGGACGGCCACGTCGGTCTTCACGTAGATCCCCCGGCTCCCGGCCTCCTCGACGGCGGCCACGGTCCCCCGCGCGTCCCTCTTGTCCCCGATGACGATGCGGGCCCCTTCGCGGGCGAATCCCGCGGCGATCGCCGCACCGATCCCCCGGGCTCCCCCCGTGACGATCGCTACCTTGTCCTTCAGTCTCATGGCTCCCTCCTCTTCCGATGGTGTAGGGCCCCATCTTTGCCGATCTTGGTGTCGATTTGCAACCGGGGATGATCGGTAACCCGGGATAGCCCGGATCGGGCATGGTCAAGGCCGTCCCGGCCGCGCCCCCCCGTTTTGACAGTGGATTTTACCCGCCCGGTTGGGATATTTTGAGTGCGCGCAAGCCCGGCGCGGAAAGGGCCCGATGAACCGGACACGCAGGGAATTGATCGAGAAGCTGACGACGCTCATCTCCAAGGGGGATATCGTCAAGGGGGGGAAGCTCCCCCCGGAGCGGGAACTGGCGGCGCTCCTCGCCACCAGCCGGCCGCTGTTGCGCGAAGCCCTGATCTCGCTGGAAGCGCTGGGGTACCTGGATATCCGGGACCGCCAGGGGATCTACCTGACGGGGGATGATTCGAGCGAGGCGCTCGGGGCGCTGGGACAGGCCCAGGTATGGCCGATGGAGATCCTGTCGCAGGTCATGGAGGTGCGCCAGATCCTGGACCCGGGAGCCACCGCCCTGGCCGCCATGCGCCGCAACGACAGGGACATGGCGAAGCTGGAGGAGTGCCTCGCCATGCTGGAGAAGATCCACGCCGCACAGGGGCCCGACGAGGCGAGCCTGGGGGCCTACTGGAATACGGTGCTCCACTCCACCATCTTCAAGGCCACGCGCAACACGCTGCTCTCCCGCCTGTATGAAACCCTGCTGGGCATGTCCGAGCGGGGGGTCATCGCCATGAGGTCCAACGCCCTGAATTCCACCACGCGGTATGCCAACGAAAAGGTGCTCCGGCAGCACCGCAGCCTCGTGGCCGCGATCCGGGAACAGGACATGGACAGGGCGCGGAAGGCGTCCGTGGTCCACCTCCGGGACACCATCGAAATGATGGTGAAACTGAGCCGGGTGACGCCGGTCTCCAATTTCTTTGCCCGGCGGATGGATTCCGTCCTTCGATAAGCGCTTTCCCCGCACAGGAGCCGCCATGAACAGGAGTGGGTGGGTACATCGGGCCATCCCCGTGCTGGGAATCTTCATCTTCGGAGCCGCGCTCTACCTGGGCTGGACCTGGCACGCGCGCAGCAGCGCGCGGCGGCAGCTCGCCGAGCGGCTGGAGGGGCGGTCGCCGGAGGCGCAGAACCGGAAGATCGTGGACGCCTACGGGGGGGCGGAGTTGACCATCCTCTCCTTCTACGGCATGCCGGGCGTCATCCGGCCGGGGGAGGGGGCCGAACTCTGTTACGGGGTGTCCAACGCCAGCAGGGTACGGATCGAGCCGCCGGTCGAACACGTCTGGCCCTCGCTCGGCCGCTGCGTCAAGGTCGCGCCGGAGCGGGACACCGAGTACACCCTCATCGTCGAGGACGCCGCCGGGCGGAGCAGGACCGCCCGCCTCACCATCCAGGTTCGCGGGGAATAGCCGGATCAGGCGTGCACCCCGGGGGCTTCGCGCCCGGTGGCCAGGGTGTACTCCCCGTAGCCGCCCGGGTAGACCTGCGGCTTGCCCGGACCCGCGCCCCCCAGTTCCAGGACCCGGCTGGCCAGGCCGCGCAGGAAGGTCCGGTCGTGGGAGACGAAGAGCATCGTCCCCTCGAACTCCCGGAGCGCCTCCACCAGCATCTCCTTGGTGGCCAGGTCCAGGTGGTTGGTCGGTTCGTCCAGGACCAGGAAATTGGGGGGATCGAGCAGCATCCGCGCCAGCACCAGCCGCGACTTTTCCCCCCCCGAAAGGACGCGGACGGGCTTGTCCACGTCGTCGCCCGAAAACTGAAACGCCCCGAGCAGGTTCCGGATGACGCCCGCGGACTCCAGCGGGTAGTCGCGCTGGATCTGTTCGATGACGGTCAGCCGGGGATCGAGCAGGTCGAGCGCCTGCTGGGCGAAATAGCCCGTCTTCAGCCCGGCGCCGAGCCGGACCGCGCCTGAGTCGGGGGGGAGGACGCCGGCCACCATCCTGAGCAGGGTGGTTTTCCCCGCGCCGTTCTTCCCCATCACGCACCAGCGTTCCCCCCGCCGGATCAGGAGATCGAAGTTCTCGTAGAGGATCCTCCGGCCGAAACGCTTGGAGACGCCCGCGAGCGCCGCGACGTCCTGGCCCGACCGGGGCGGGGTGCGGAAATCGAAATGGACCGTCCGGCGCACGGGCGGCAGCTCGATCCGTTCGATCTTGTCGAGCGCCTTGACCCGGCTCTGGACCTGCGCCGCCTTGGCCGCATGGGCCCGGAACCGTTCGATGAAGCGGCTCTCCTTGGCCAGCATGGCCTGCTGCCGGGCGTAGGCCGCCTCGCGGTTCGCCCCGCGCAGCGCGCGCTCCCGCTCGTAGTCGTCGTAGTTGCCCCGGGTGAGGAACACCTCCCCCCCGTCGATTTCCACGACCCGGTCCACCACCCGGTTCAGGAAATCGCGGTCGTGGGAGGTGAGGATCAGGGTGCAGCGGGCGTCCTTCAGGTAGCGTTCCAGCCACAGGATCGATTCGATGTCGAGGTGGTTGGTCGGTTCGTCCATCAGCAGGACGTCGGGCTTGCCGAGCAGGACCTGGGCCATCGACACCCGCATCTTCCAGCCGCCGGAGAGCGCCCCCACGTCCCCGTCGATCTGGTCGTCCTCGAATCCCAGCCCGGCGAGCACCTCCCGCGCCTGGGCCTCCAGTCCGTACCCGCCCAGGCTCTCGTAACGGTGCTGGACCTCGCCGAAGCGCTCGAGCGTCTCCGCGAGCGCGTCCGCCCGGTCCGGGTCCGCCATGGCGTGCTGCAGTTCCTCCAGCTCGTGATGCAGCCGGCCCGGTTCGCCGCTGCCGGCGATGGCCTCGTCCAGGACGCTCCAGCCGGACATGTCGTCCACCTCCTGGCGGAAATAGGCCACCCGGAGCCGGTTGGGGAGCGAAACCGTCCCCTCGTCCGGCTGTTCCATCCCCATGATCAGGCGGAACAGGGTGGTCTTGCCGCAGCCGTTGGGCCCCACCAGGCCCGCCTTCTCCCCCGGGTTGATCTGGAAACTGAGGTCGGTGAAGAGCACCTGGCGGCCGTACTGCTTGGCGAC
>CAZWXG010000012.1:5097-32773 GCA_964637825.1 uncultured Acidobacteriota bacterium | reverse complement strand
CAGGCGCAACAGACTTCCTGATTGTACCTCAAGAGCGTAAAAGATGACAAGAAATGACTAAAAGACACCAAAGACTTTATGGACGGGCGCTGCGCCCGGGTCGGGAATCGCCGGGGGAGACTCGGGAGAAGTTTCGGAAATCCGCGCCCATGGCTATCGGGGGCCTGTAAGGGCCTGGGTATCGGCCCCGAAAGAACGGCTGCGCTTGCCGGTGATATATAAATAGGTGTATATTGAATTATGGTCGACAGGGTTATCCGCTGGCTGGGGTCTTCGCTTGAAGATCTCCGGGCTTTTCCGGAACAGGCGCGAAGAGATGCGGGATACCAGCTCAGCCGCGTGCAGCAAGGCATGATGCCGAATGACTGGAAACCGATGAGGGCTGTTGGATCCGGTGTTTACGAGATCAGAATCCATTCTGGAACGGAACGCCGGGTTTTCTACGTAGCCAAGTACGATAATGCAGTCTATGTGCTGCATGCGTTTGAAAAGCGTACGCGCCAGACTCGTCAGTCCGATATCGCATTGGCGCGCCAACGATTGGCCGAGTTGCTTGAGTCACGTCACCGGGGACAGGAGATCTCATGACCATCAAACTTCAACAGTCCACTGGTAATGTATTTCGAGACCTCGGTTTCCCGCGGGAGGAAGCGGAAAATCTCAAGATCAGATCCGAGCTGATGATTCAGATCAGCAAACTGATCCGCTCCCGGAGACTCACGCAGGCACAAGCTGCAGGACTGCTTGGGGTGACCCAGCCAAGGGTGAGCGACCTGGTCCGAGGAAAGGTCGAACGATTCAGCATCGATACTCTGGTGGCGATGCTTGGACATGCTGGAATCCAGGTCCAAATTACCCTTGATCGAAAGTCCCGGGTGGCCTGACCAACAAAGGGAGGTCCCCCGGCTCTGCCGGGGAGGCAGCCAGAGTTTGACATTTCCAGGAGTGGATTAATCGGTTTTCAAGATGAATGTAAGCAACCGCTGATGGAATCAATCTCGGCTTCTGATTTTTCGGTTGCGGATAGGCCCCTTTGAGGGGCCAGCAACCGTAAAGCCCCCGGCTCTGCCGGGGCGATAATTACATGGTCGGGGCACCCAGATTTGAACTGGGGACCTCCTGCACCCAAGGCAGGCGCGCTACCAGGCTACGCTATGCCCCGACCTTGCGGAGAGCCGTCATTTTAGCGCAGTTCGCCCCGGGCCGCCAGTCAACAATTGCGGGCTAGGCGGGCGGCCCGATGAGGGCGGCGAGGGCGTCGGTGGCGAAGAGGGCGCGGACGGCGCGGGCGCGGTGGCTGTAGCGGTTCTTCTCCGCTTCGTCCAGCTCGGCGAAGGTCTTGCCGAGCGCGGGGAAGAGAAAGACGGGATCGTAGCCGAAACCGTTCGTTCCCCGCGCTTCGTCGATGATGACGCCCGAACAGGCGCCCTCGACCTCGATCACGGGCGATCCGGCGCGGGCCAGGGCCAGGGCGCAGACGAAGCGCGCGGCGCGCGGGGCGCCGGGGAGTTGCCCCAGTTCCCCCAGGAGCTTGCGGATGCGGTCGGAATCGCTGGCGTCCGGACCGGCGTAGCGGGCGGAACGGATTCCCGGGCGGCCGCCCAGCGCGTCGACGACCAGGCCCGAATCGTCGGCCAGGACGGGGAGCGGCACCAGGCGGGAATAGCCGACGGCCTTCAGGCGCGCGTTTTCCGCGAAGGTCTCCCCGTCCTCCTCGATCTCTTCGGTGACGTCCAGGTCGCCCAGGCTCAGGACCCGGCACCCGAGCGGTTCGAGGAGCGCCTGAAACTCGCGCAGTTTTCCCGCGTTCCGGGTCGCGAGGACGAGGGCGGGCGCGGGGGTCATTGGGGCGGCCGGGGGAAGAGGCGGTCGAGCTCCGCCCGGGCTTCCAGGATCGACCGCTGGATTTCGACCAGCCGCCGGATCCCCAGTTGCCCCAGTTGCTTCATCTCCAGGAGCTGCTCCTCGCCGAAGGCGCTCTTTTCGCCCGTCCCCTGGATTTCCACGTAGCGCCCCGCGCCGGTCATGACCAGGTTCATGTCGACTTCGGCCCGGGAGTCCTCCCGGTAGTCGAGGTCCAGGCAGGCGGCCCCGTCGATGATGCCGACGCTCGTGGCCGCCACGCAGTCCAGGAGCGGGGAGGCGGGGAGCAGCTTCCTGTCCATCAGCTTGACGACGGCGGAGCAGAGGGCCAGGAACCCCCCGGTGATGGAGGCGGTCCGGGTCCCGCCGTCGGCCTGGATCACGTCGCAGTCGATCAGGAAGGTCCGGGTCCCCAGCAGCGACGGGTTGACGATCGAGCGGAGCGAGCGCCCGATCAGGCGCTGGATCTCGACCGTGCGGCCGGTCTGTTTGCCGCGGGCGGCCTCGCGCGCCGAGCGGCTGTGGGTGGCGGCCGGGAGCATGCCGTATTCGGCCGTGATCCACCCCTGGTTCATGTGGTTGAGGAAGGGGGGGACCTTGTCCTCCACGCTGCAGGTGCACAGCACCCGGGTGTCCCCCACCGAAATCAGCACCGAGCCCTTGGCGTGCTTGGTGTAATCCATCTCGATGCGCACCTCGCGCATCGTGTCCTGGCTGCGGCCGCTTGGTCTCATGACGCTCCCCCGTGCCGGTATCGGCACCTCATGATACCAGCGGGGCCGGGGGAATGGAACCGGCCGATCGCCCGCGTGATGGCGATTGCATTCGCGCCGCAATTCTCCTAGCATTGCATCGATGCGAACCTACTTTTTCGGCGGACCCGTGACGCGCACGGTCAAGACCCTCATCATCGTCAATGTCGCGGTCTACCTGCTGCAGGTCGTGTCCCACCAGCTGGGGAGCAACCTCCTCGACCTCTCCCTGGGGCTGGTCCCCGCCCAGGTCACCCATGGTTTCCAGCTGTGGCGGTTCGCGACCTACATGTTCCTGCACGGCGGGGTGTTCCACCTGTTCTTCAACATGCTGACCCTCTTCATGTTCGGCAACGAGCTGGAGCGGTACTGGGGCACCCGGCGCTTCCTCAGCTATTACATGGTCACGGGCGCCGGGGCCGGGGTCTGCTCCTGGCTGGTCGACCCGAATTCCTTCGCCATCGTCATCGGGGCCTCCGGCGCCGTCTACGGCCTGCTGCTCGCCTACGGGGTGACCTACCCCGACCGCGTCGTCTACCTGAATTTCCTCCTCCCCGTCAAGGTCAAGTGGCTCGTCCTCATCATGGGGGCCATGGCCTTCCTCTCCTCCGTCAGCGGCGGCGAACCGGGCGTGGCCAACATCGCCCACCTGGGCGGCATGGTGATCGGCTACCTGGTCCTGAAGGGGAGGAACTGGCGTGACAATTACCGCGCCTTCAACGAGCAGCGGCGGCGGGAGCAGCTCAAGCGCCAGTTCGAGGTCTACTACGGCGACGTCAGGCGCAAGGTCGACCGGGAAAACAAGAAGGGGCCCACCATCCACTGAACCCCAGGAGCGCCGCCGGGCGCCGGGTCAGAACCTGGGGCCGAAGGAGAGGTGGAAGTTCAGCCTCCCCCCTTCCCCCCATCCGGTCTGGACGTGGAGCGGCCCGATCATGGTGTCGGCCGCCAGCCCGACCCCGATCCCGTTGAAGTAGCGGAAGTCATAGGGTGCCGAGGTGCGCTCGCCGAGAAAGGCGCCGTTGTAAGTCGCGGTCAGGTAGCCGCGTTTGACCAGGTTGAGGGGGCGGGCGAAAATCTCGCGCCGGTAACCGACCCCCACGACGGCCATCTGGCGCACCCGGAACTCGTCCCTGCGGAGCCCGAGAAACTGCCGGGAGGCGGCGTCCGCGAACGAATGCCCGCCGATGGCAAACAGGTCGTAAAAGGGGACCTCCCCGTCGGAATAGGCGCCGCCGGCCATGAACTGAAAGGTGGTCCCGGGCCAGGGGGTCAGGTGGTGGCGGTATTCGGCCCGCCACCGGGAATAGTCGCGGTCCCCCCCCAGTTCCCGCTCCTGCAGGTCCGCCCCCAGTTCCATCCTCACCCCGCTGCGGGGGAATTCGGCGTCATCGAGCGAATCCCAACGAAGCCGGAAGAGCAGCCCGGCGTGCCGGGAGGCGCCCTCCAACCGGTAGGGGTCGGAGCCGCCGGTGATGCGCACCCGCTCGAAGCGGTAGCCGCCGGACAACTCCAGCTGGCGGTGCAGCAGGGCGCCGATCATCAGCTGGCCCCCCTCCCGCCTGTCGGTGAACTTGTCGACGCGCTCCTCCTGCCGGATGTCCATCCGTTCCAGCCGGCTGACTTCGACCCGCGGCTCCACGAAGAGAAAGGGGAGGGAAGGGGGGACGATGCGCAGCGAGGCGAAGTGGCTTTCCAGCCCCCCGAACTGGGTCGAGACCGTCAGCTTGGAGGAGGTGTGGAAGAGCTGGCGCGCGGTGTACTCCGCCAGCGCCACGAACTGGTAGTCGTTGTCGTAGCGGAGGCTGGCCCCCAGGGTGTTCAGGAGCGCTTCCCGGACCACGAAGGTGAGATGATAGCGGCCCTCGCCCAGCGGGTTGAGATCGTAGGAGACGCTCTCGAAAAACCGGGTCGCGTACAGCCGGCTGACCTCCGCGCCGATGGCCGTCGGGTCCGCCCTGTGCCCCGCCCGGATCCGCATCCCCGCCTGGAGCTGGGAGGCGGGAATCTGCGCCAGCCCCTCGAAGGAGATGGAGCCGATGACGGGTGGGACGGAGGGGGGGGCCTGCGCCCGCGCCCGCGGCAGCGCTTCCCGGGTCAGCTCTTTCAGTTCCTCCATGCGCGCCCGGGCCGCTTCCTCCCCCCGGCGGATGATTTCGGGGATCTTGCCGTAATCGCTGCCCGAGTACCCTTCCAGGTCGGGCTTCAGGAGCAGGGAGGCGAGCCGCCGGTTCACCCGGACGTTGTCCTCCATCTGCAGGCTGATCGACTGGTCGATGACGTTGAGGAAGGTCCGGAGGTCCTCGGCGTCCAGGAGCGGGGAAGTGACGTCCACGGCGATGATGATGTCCGCGCCCATGGCGTGGGCGATGTCGGTGGGGAGGTTGTTCGTCAGGCCCCCGTCGGCCAGGAGCATCCCTTCGTGTTCGAGCGGGGTGAACAGGAGCGGGACCGCCATCGACGCCCGCAGCGCCTGCGTCATCGAGCCCTGCCGGAACACGTAGGGAGTGCCGTCGAGGAGGTTCGTGGCCACGGCACGGAAGCGGACGCGGAGCCGGTCGAAGTCGTACCCCGCCTCGAGCATCTGGCGGGTGGTCAGGACATCCAGCGTTTCCGTCAGGCGCTGCCCCCCCCACATCCCGCTCGGGAGTTCGGGGTTCCAGCCCCGGAAGGTGACCTGGCCCTGGTAGCGCGTGTCGCTCCGTTCGATCAGGGGGGTGAGGCGGCGCTGCGGCGCGTCGGTAAAGAGGTTGTTCCAGTCCTGGCTCCCCAGAAACCGCTCGATCTCGTCCGGGCTGTGTCCCGCGGCGTACAGCCCCCCGACCAGGGCGCCCATGCTCGTGCCGGCGATGCACTCGACGGGGACCCCGGCCTGCTCGAGCGCCCTCAGGACCCCGATGTGGGCCGCGCCACGGGCCCCCCCGCCGCTGAGCACCAGCCCCACCCTGGGAGCGGCAGGCTGCGCCCCGAGGCGCCCGGGGGCGGCGCCGGCGGCCAGGAGAAGGAAGAAGCACAGGATACGCGGCGCGCGGTGGTTCATGATGCTCTATACAGTATCATTGCCGGCGCGGAATCCGGATCCCTATTTGGCCCTCACCCCCGCAGGGGCGGGAACCGGTAACACTCCGGCGCCGGCTGCGTATGCGTCTGTAGCAGAATCATCATCAAGTGTGAAGCAGGCGTGTAGAGGAAACCGGTGATACGAGGAGAAAGCTGTATGAGAAATAAGAACCTTATAGTTGGTTCGGTGCTGCTGCTGGCGCTGGCGGGTATGGCGCTGGGCGCCGACGTGACCGGGCAGTGGGTGGCCGAGTCCCAGGGGATGCAGGGGCCGACGCAGACCACCTTCCACTTCACGGTGGCCGGGGGCACGTTGACCGGGACCGTGAGCGGCCGCGGGGGGGATACCGAAATCACCGAAGGAACGGTGAAAGGGGACGAAATCAGGTTCGTCGTCGTCCGCAAGATGGGCGAGAACGAGATGAAAACCATCTACACCGGCAAGGTCGCCGGGGACGAGATCACCTTCACGATCGCCCGGGAATTCCCGGGCGGTCCGGGGGGCGGCATGGGCGGCCCGCCTCCGGGCGGCGGTCCCGGGGGAGGGATGGGCGGTCCCCCGCCCGGCGGCGGTCCGGGAGGCGGCCCCGGCGGTCCCGGGGGCGGGCCTCGGGCTCCCCGTGAAATCGTAGCCAAGCGGGTGCGGTAACGCCCCATTTCCGCGGGCAGGCGGGCGCGCCCGCCTGCCCGCAAGGGAACCAGCCATGACGAAATCGGCATTCACGGCCGCGGCCTGCTGCGCCCTCCTGGCCATCGGCCTGACCCTCCCTCTTCCGGGGGCGGGCACGGAGGGGGCGGAGGCGCTCGACGCCCGGGTGCGGGAGACTCTCGCGAGCCACAACCGGTCCTGGGGAGGGATGAACGTTCCCGAGGTGGACGGCCGGGCGCTTTACGACCTCATCGTCCGGAACAACTACAAGAGCGCGCTGGAGATCGGGACCTCGAACGGGTACTCCGGGATCTGGATCGCCTGGGCCCTGTCAAAAACGGGGGGCAAACTGATCACCCTTGAAATCGACCCGGGGCGCCACCGGGAGGCGCTGGGGTATTTCGCGGCGGCGGGGCTGGAACGCTATGTCGAGGCGAGGCTGGGGGACGCGCACGAGCTGGTGCCCGCGCTCGCGGGCCCCTTCGATTTCGTGTTCTGCGACGCCGACAAGGAGTGGTACGGGAAGTATCTCGAGGCCGTCCTGCCTAAACTGACGGCGGGGGGGATCTTCGCGGCCCACAACGTTTCGGAATACCCGGCGCGTGGGGGCCGTTTCGGGAGAGGAGCACGGGGCGGCGGTCCCGCCGGCGATTTTCTGGAGTTCGCCCGCAGCCTGCCGAACCTGGAAACCTCCATCCTCGATATTCCAGGTTCGGCGGGCCTCTGCGTCAGCCGCAAAAAACCATAGGGCGCGGCCCGGCCGCGCTTATTCCGCCCTGCGGCGGCGGAAAGCCGGTTCGTCGAGGTTGTCCTTGAGCGATTCCAGCTGGTAGTCGATCGTCTTGCTCGCCTCGGACGACGTCAGCGGGATGACGTTCCCCCCGCCCCGGGCGTATTCGCCCATCCCCTTGGGCCGCTCGCCCGCGCCCAGGTTGAACCCCGTCGCGATGACGGTGATCTTGATGCGGTCCTCCATCTCCTCGTCGTACACCGCGCCGAAGATCGTGTCCTCGGCCCCCGCGACCTCCTCGATGATCTGCGCGGCCGCGGCCACCTCGTGCAGGCGCAGGCTCTCGCGCGTCGCCGTGATGTTGATGAGCACCCCCCGGGCGCCCCGGATCGAGGTCTCCTCGAGCAGGGGGCTCGAAATCGCCCGCTGGGCCGCTTCGACGGCGCGGTTCTCCCCCTCGGCCATCCCGGTCCCCATCAGGGCCATCCCCTTGCCCGACATGATGGTGCGGACGTCGGCGAAATCGACGTTGACGATGCCGGGCAGGGTGATGATGTCCGAAATCCCCTGGACCGCCTGGCAGAGCACGTCGTCGGCGTAGCGGAAGGAGTCCTCGAGCAGGGCGTCGGCCCCCATGGCGCAGAGCAGCCGTTCGTTGGGGATGGTGATCAGGGTGTCGACCACCTCCTTCAGCTCGTTGATCCCCTCGTCGGCGTGGAGGAGGCGTTTCCTTCCCTCGAAGTTGAAGGGCTTGGTGACCACGCCCACCGTCAGCGCCCCCAGCTCGGTGGCCAGGCTGGCGATGATGGGGGCGGCGCCCGTCCCGGTCCCGCCCCCCATCCCGGCGGTGACGAAGACCATGTCGGCCCCGTCGAGGAGTTCGATGATCCGCTCGGTGTCCTCGAGCGCCGCCTGGCGCCCCTTCTCGGGGATGGCGCCGCAGCCCAGGCCGTTGGTCAGCTTGGTGCCGATCTGCAGCTTGATGGATGCGTGCGAGTTGCGGAGGGCCTGGATGTCGGTGTTGGCGGCGATGAATTCGACGCCCCCGATTTTCGCCTGGATCATGCGGTTGACGGCGTTGCCGCCCGCGCCGCCGATGCCGACGACCTTGATCTTCGCCGGCGGCTGCCGGTCCTCGTCGAACCTGAATTTCAAAGGTTCTTCCTCAAAACGTAATTTCTCCGATTGCATCGAGTCCCTCCTATCCTAGTTCCCGGCCCATGACAGAATTCGGTTGAACAACCAGGGGGTGCTCCCCGCCTTCCCCGGTTTTTTCCTGAGAACCCCGGCCTCTTCCGCCCCGAAGAGGGCCAGGCCCACCGCCGTCGAGTAGACGGGGTGGGACAGTTCCTCGGTCAGCCCCCGCAGGCCCAGCGGGAGCCCCTGGCGGACCGGCATGCCCAGGATTTCCTCGGAGAGCTCCACCATGCCGTCGAGCATGCTCCCCCCCCCGGTGATGACCACTCCCGCGATGAGATTGTCGCTCATGAGCCCTTTCCTGAGCTGGTCGGCGATCAGTTCCAGGATTTCGACCGCGCGGTCCCGCAGGATGCCGCAGACCACCTTTCGCGGCACGTTACGGGCGGCGCGGGTCCCCATCCCGGGGACCAGCACGGAGTCTTCCGCCGCGAGCCTTTCGGTGAGGACGGTCCCGGCCTCCCTCTTGATGCGCTCGGAGTCTTCGAGCGGCGTCTGCAGCCCGATCGCCAGGTCCCGGGTGAAGTGGGTGCCCCCCACCGGCAGGACCTTGGTGAAATGGACCGCGTCGCCGAGGAAGACGGCGATGTCGGTGGTGCCCCCCCCGATGTCGATGATGGCCGTGCCCAGGTCCTTTTCGTCCCGGGTCAGGACGGCCTGGGCGCTCGCCAGCGGCTGCGCCACCACCTTCTTTACCCGCATCTGCGCGCGGTTGACCGCGTTGATCAGGTTCTGGTTGAGCGCGCTCTGGCACGTCACGACGTGGATGTTGACGTCGAGCTGCGACCCGAACAGCCCGACGGGGTTCTTGATCCCCCCCCGGTCGTCCAGGAAAAATTCCTGCGGCAGGACGTGGATGACCTCGCGGTCGGGCGAAATCGGCACCGACTGCGCGGCGGCGATGACCTGGGTCATCGCTTCCGCCGTGACCTCGTGGCGGTTCCCCTCGATGGCGATGGCGCCCCGGGAATTGAAGCTCTGGAAATGGTCCCCGGTGGCCCCCACGATCACCCAGTCCACCGAAACCTCCGACTTCAGTTCCGCCTCGTCGGCCGCCCTGCGGATCGACGCCGCCGCCGCGTCGAGATCGATGACCACGCCCTTGTGCAGCCCCGCGCTGTCGGCGTACCCCGTGCTGATCAACTCCAGCCCCCCGTCCCGGTGGGCCCGGGCGATCATCATGCAGATCTTGGTGGTCCCGACATCCAGTCCACAAACGATGCGATCTTTTTTCACGGGTTCCCCTGCCTCCGGTCTTCAAGTTTCGCCGTCTGGTTTTTCAGCGGATCCGTCTGCCGCAGCCGGTAGACGATCTGGCTGTCGAAACGGAGGTCGATGCGCTCGATTTCCGTGTACTGGTCCTTCAGCTTGCGGTATTCGGCGGGGTTGTTGACGAATTTGCTGAAGCGCTTCAGGTAATCCTTCTCGCCGAGGACCACCTCGGCCGTGTCGTCCACCAGCACGACCTTCAGGTTGTCGCGGTCCGCGATGTCCACCTCCGAGATGATCCGGGTGTAGCGGGGGGACCCCGAGGCGATCTCCGCGAGCATCTCCAGCCCCCGGCCGATGCGCGCGCTGTTCTCTTCCTGGTACAGCTGGTAGGTCTCCGCGTCCTCTCCCATGACGCCCCTGAAAACCGGGACGTCCAGCTTCCCGAACCTCGGTTCGTAGCGGCCGAGCAGGACGCCCTCGCCGTCGGTGACCATCAGCGCGCCGTTCATTTCCAGGATGACGGCCGGAACGCGCTCCCGGACGTAAAGGACGAGGTCCGAGGGGAGGACCCGGAGGACCTCGACGTCGCGCGCCCAGGTTTCCCGCGCGAGGCGCTCCCGGACCGCGCGGAGGTCGATCTTCAGGATATTCGCCGGGAACTCCCGGAGGACGATGGCCTCCAGCCGGGCGGGGTCGAGTTCGCGGCAGCCGTGGACCCGGACCCGGCGCAGGTGGAAAGCCTCGGAGCCCGCAGCGTAGATGTAGCCCGAGACCAGCACCGCGATTAGCAGGAGCAGGGCTCCCGCCCTGCCCGCCGCCCTGAGCAGGGCGGCGAACCGGCGTCCCGTCATGGGGCTCTGGCCCATGTTCCGGGGGGTCTTTTTCCGGGACCGCGCCCTGTCCGGGGGCGGAACGATCCGGGTGGCGCGCGCTTCCCGCGGCCGGTTGGTCTTGATCTCCATGGTCCTCGATGCCCGCCGGGGCGTCCCCGCCCCCGGGCCGGCTATGACTTCAAAAATTCCTCTCCCAGTTTCCAGACGTCCCCCGCGCCCAGCGTCAGAAGTATATCTCCATCCCGGAGCCTTTGCCCGAGAAGTTTCCGCGCGCTGTCCGCGTCCGGCGCGTGCACCGCGTCCCGGTGGCCGAACTTCTTGATCCCCTCGACCAGGCTGCCGGCGTCCACCCCCGCGATCGGGTCTTCGCCCGCGGCGTAGATGGGGAGCACGATGAGCGCGTCGGCGTGGTAGAAGGCGCGGGCGAACTCCTCCATGAGCGCCTGCGTCCGCGAGTAGCGGTGGGGCTGGAAGACCGCGACGATGCGGCGGTCGCAGGCCTGGCGCGCGGCGCAGAGGGTGGCCACGATCTCCGTCGGGTGGTGCGCGTAGTCGTCCACCACCAGGATGTCCCCCTTCTTCCCCCGGATCTGGAACCTGCGGTCGGCGTTCTGGAAGGAGGCGAGGGCGCCCGCCGCCTTTTCAAAGGGGATCTCCAGCTCCAGGGCCGTCGCCACCGCCGCCAGCGCGTTCAGGATCGCGTGCGCGCCCGGTATCTGCAGCCTCAGGGTGCCGAGCGGCCGGCCGTGGCGATGCACCCGGCACTCGGAACCGAAATCGCGGAATTCGATGCGGGAGGCGACGATGTCGGCCTGGCTGCTGGTGCCGTAGGTGACCGTCCGCCGTCCGATCCTCGGGAGGATCGCCTGTACGTTCGGGTCGTCGAGGCAGAGGACGACGGCCCCGTAGAAGGGGACCTTGTTCGCGAAGGCGACGAAGGTGGCCTGGATTTCGTCCAGGTCGGCGTAGTGGTCGAGGTGCTCCCGGTCGATGTTGGTGACGACGGCGATGGCGGGGTTCAGCTTGAGGAAGGAGCCGTCGCTTTCGTCCGCCTCGGCCACGAGAAAATCCCCCTTCCCCAGCTTGGCGTTGCTCCCGAAGGCGTTCAGCCTGCCGCCGATGACGGCGGTGGGGTCCAGCCCCCCGGCCACCAGCACGGTGGCGATCATGGAGGTCGTGGTGGTCTTGCCGTGGGCCCCGGCGACGGCGATGCCGTATTTCAGCCGCATCAGCTCGGCCAGCATCTCCGCCCGGGGGATGACCGGGATCTGCAGCCGCCGGGCTTCGGCCACCTCGACGTTGTCCGGGCGGACGGCCGAGGAGGTCACCACCACGTTGGCCCCCGCCACGTTTTCCGGCCGGTGCCCGAGGTGGATCCGCCCCCCGAGCGCCGTCAGCCGGTCGAGCGCCGGGCCCGGCTTCAGGTCCGAGCCCGAAACCTGGTAGCCGAGGTTGAGGAGCAGCTCGGCGATGCCGCTCATGCCGATGCCGCCGATCCCCACGAAATGGAGTTTCTGGATCTTCCTGAACATGGCTATCCGGCCCCCTCCGCCAGCTTGTTCTGGTAGGAAAGGTTGAGGAGCACGCCCGTGGCCAGCATGTTCAGCCAGAGCGAGCTCCCCCCCTGGCTCATGAACGGCAGCGCGATCCCCTTGGTCGGCATCATCGCCAGCACCATGGAGATGTTGATGAGCGCCTGCAGGGCGACCATGAGGGTGATGCCCAGGGCGAGGTAGAACCCGAAACGGTCCCGGGCCCGCAGGGCGATGCGCACCCCGCGGAGGAAATAGATCAGGAAGCCGGCCACGACCAGGGTCGTGCCGATGAGGCCCAGCTCCTCCCCGATGACGGCGAAGAGGAAATCGCTGCTCGCTTCCGGGAGGTAGAAGAGCTTCTGCTTGCTGGCGCCCAGGCCCAGCCCGGTCACCCCCCCGCTGCCGACGGCGATCAGGGACTGGGTGATCTGCCACCCCGTCCCCATGGGGTCCTCGAACGGGTTCCGGAAAGCCTGGATCCGGTCCCAGCGGTAGGGGACGTTGACCACGAAAAAGTAGAAAGCGGGGACGGCCAGGGCCGCGGCGCCGGCGAAATAGCGCCAGGAGAGCCCCGCGACGTACAGGAGCACCGCGACGATCAGGCAGAGGCAGAGGGACTGCCCGAGGTCGGGCTCGACGGCGATCAGGGCGGCGAAGAAGCCGACGGCCAACCCGAGCGGGAGCAGCCGGCGGGAGAACTGGTTGATCTCCCCCTCGTGCCGGTGGAGGAACCAGGCGACGAACATGAGCGCGGCGAGTTTGGCGATTTCCGAGGGCTGAAAGGTGAAGCCCCCGAAGTGGAGCCAGCGGTGGGCCCCGTTGATCGTGGGCTGGGTCAGGACGAAGAGCAGGAGGACCACGCAGAGGGACAGAAAGGGGATCAGGAACCTGGGGTTCTGCCAGCGGCGGTAGTCGATCTTCATCATGCCGTACATCAGCACCAGGCCCCCCGCCGCGAAGGCCAGCTGGCGCAGGAAGAAGTAGGACGACATGCCGTGTTCGGACGCGGCCTTGACCGAGGACGCGCTGTACACCATCACCAGGCCGAAGATGGCCAGGAACCCGGCGGTGAAGAAGAGAATCTTGTCGCTGCTCGGTTTATAGGCCATGGGATCCATCCTCGGGGGGGTCGGGGCGCGGCCCCGTTCCCCCGTCCGGCCGCGTGTTGCGGACCGCTTCCTTGAACGCGCGCCCGCGCTCTTCGTAATTCCGGAACATGTCGAAACTGGCGCAGGCGGGGGCCAGCAGGATGACGTCGCCGGGCGCGGCCGCGCGCCGGCAGACCGACACCGCCTCCTCCATCGACCCGGCGCCGGAAACGCCGGTCACGTCCTCCAGGGCCCGGCGGAGCTTGTCCGCCGCCTCGCCGATCACCACGAGCCGCTTGACCCGTTCCCGGACGAGGGGGCGCAGGGCGCGGAAATCGCCCTCCTTGTCCCTCCCCCCGGCGATCAGGAGGATGTTGCCCGGGAAAGACTCCAGGGCCTTCGCGGTCGCGTCCACGTTGGTGGCCTTGGAGTCGTTGTAGTACCGCACCCCCTCCAGTTCCGCGACGAACTCGATCCGGTGTTCCACGCCCCGGAACGCGCGGACGCCGGCTTCGAGGGCGTCGGCCGGGACCCCGGCCAGGATCGCCAGGGCGCAGGCCGCGAGCACGTTTTCCAGGTTGTGCCCCCCCACGAGGCCGACGGCCTCGACGGGGAAGAGGTCCCTTTCCCCGTCGTCGTCGCGGTAGATGACGCGCCCGGCGCGCACGAAGGCCCCGCGCGGGAGGGTGCGCCGGCGGCTGAACAGCACCGGGAGGGAGGGCACCCCGGCCGCCATCGCGGCGGTCAGGGGGTCGTCGGCATTCAGTACGGCGTAATCCCCGGCCCCCTGGTTGAGGAACAGGCGCTGTTTGGCGGCGACGTAGTCCCCGAACCCGGCATACCGGTCCAGGTGGTCGGGCGTGAGGTTCAGGATCGCCCCGGCCGCGGGCCGGAAGGTGTCGATCGCCTCCAGCTGGAAGCTGGAAAGCTCCACGGCGTAGAGGTTCCCGGGGGCGTCCTCGTCGACGAACCCGACCAGGGGCGTCCCGATATTGCCGGCGGCGCGGCAGCGGCGGCCGGCCCCGGCCGCCAGGTGGGCCACGAGGGCCGTCGTCGTCGTCTTGCCGTTCGAGCCCGTGATCCCGAGGATCTTCCCCCGGAGGTGGCGGTACGCCAGCTCGATTTCGGCGATGACGGGGATCCCCGCGGCCCGGCTGGCGGCGAAGAGCGGGAGCGACAGGGGGATGCCCGGGCTGACCACGACCAGGTCGGAGCGGCGGAAGCTCTCCTCCCGGTGCCCCCCGAGTTCCAGCGTCAGGGCGCCGGAGCGGGCGGCGAACTCCTCGAGCCCGCCGACGGCCGGTTCCAGGCGCTCCCTCGGCTGGGAGTCGGTGAGGGTCACGCGGGCGCCGCGCGCCAGCAGGAACCGTGCCGCGGCCACGCCGCTCCTCCCCGCCCCGGCCACCAGGATCGACTTCCCGCGATAGCTCATCCGTTATTCTCCCGGCTGCGGCCGTGGGCCAGCGGGAAACGGGAACGCAGGTTCCCGACGATCTTTTCCATGTGCACCCCGCGCGAGCCCTTGATCAGCACCAGGTCCCCCGGGCGCACGCATTCGGCGACGAAGCCGGAGGCCGCGTCGGCGTCCGCGAAGAAGCGGGAGTCCGTCAGCCCGGACTCCACCCCCGCGCGGACGATCTCGGCCGCGTCCCCCGCGACCCCGACGACCAGGTCCACCCCGCGGCGGGCGGCGTGGAGGCCGCATTCGAAATGGAGCCCCGCCGACCCGCTTCCCAGTTCCCGCATTTCCCCCGCGACCAGGACCCGGCGCGAAAAATAGGGCATTTCCGCCAGGGTGTCAATCATCCCCATGAGCGCCCCGGGATTGGAATTGTAGGAGTCGTCGATCAGGGCGAACCCGGCGGCGAAGCGGAGGACCCCCCCCCGCATCGCCGCCGGCCGGAGCTCCCGGAGCCCCGCGACGATGGTTTCCGGTTCCATGCCCCAGCGGCGGCCGAGCGCCACTCCGGGAAGGGCGTCGAGGACGAAGTGGACGCCGGCGAACGGGAGTTCGGCCGGTCCGCGGTAGCCGGGGCAGGTGAGCGTGAAGCGGGTGGCTTCCGGGCCGAGGACCCGGATCTCCTCCGCGCGCACCTCCGCGGCGGGGGAGAGGCCGAAGGAGATCGTGTCGCCGCGGTAGCGGGCGGCGATGGCGCCCACCCGCCCGTCGTCGGCGTTGTAGACCAGCAGCCCGTCGGGGGGGAGGCTTTCGGCCAGTTCCGCCTTCGCCCGGGCGATGGCGTCCACCGAATCGAAAAACTCGAGGTGGACGGGGGCCACGTTGGTCAGGATGCCGACATCGGGCCGGGCGATGCGGCACATCTCGGCGATCTCCCCGGCCGCGCTCATCCCCATTTCGAAAATGCCCAGGCGGTGCCCCGGTTCCAGCCCCAGGAGCGCCAGCGGGAGCCCGTACAGGTTGTTGAAATTCCCGGGGGTCTGGTGCACCGGGAACTCACGGGAGAGGAGTCCGGCCGCGAACTGCCGCGTCGTGGTCTTGCCCATGCTCCCGGTCACGGCCACGAGCGTGCCCGGCCAGCCTGCCCGCACCGCCCCGGCCAGCGCCTTCAGCGCGCCGTGGGTGTCGTCGACCTCGATGAGCACGCATCCGGGGGGGAAGGGGCCGGGGTGCCGGTAGCCTCTCTCCGCCACCACCCCCCGCGCCCCCGCGGAGAGCGCGGCGGCGATGAACCGGTGCCCGTCCAGGCGGGGGCCCCGGATGGCGAAGAAAAGGTCGCCCGGGAGGAGCGTCCGGGTGTCGATGGAAACTCCGGTGAGGAGTGCCGCGCCGGGGCCGCTGACCAGGGTCCCCCCGGTGCCCGCCTGCACCTCCGCCGCCGAAAGCCTGGTCATGGCGCCTCCTCCCCGTGCCCGGCGCCGGCGCGCCGGCGGAGGCACCCGAGCGCCACCTCCCGGTCGTCGAAGGGGAAGGTCCGGGTCCCGATGATCTGGTAGTCCTCGTGCCCTTTCCCCGCGATCACCACGATGTCCCCCGCTTCGGCCATGTCGATGGCGGCGGCGATCGCGCCGCGGCGGTCGGGGATGACCGTGTAGGGGGCGGGGCCTTCCTTCAGGCCCGGCTCGATCTCCCTCAGGATGTCGTCCGGGTCTTCCGTTCTCGGGTTGTCGCTGGTGGCGATCACGCGATCGCTCCATTTCGCGGCGATGGCGCCCATGATGGGGCGCTTCCCCCGGTCCCGGTCGCCGCCGCAGCCGAAGACGGTGATCAGCTTCCGGCGGGGGAGCTGTCCCGCGGTGCAGAGGACGTTTTCGAGCGAGTCGGGGGAATGGGCGTAATCGACGAGCACCAGGAAGTCCTGCCCCCCCTCGACCCGCTGCATCCGCCCCGGGACCCCCGCGAGGGCCCGGATGCCGGCGCCGATTTCGTCGAGGCCGAGGCCCAGGCCGAGCCCGGCGCCGGTGGCGGCCATGATGTTGTAGGCGTTGGGGCGTCCGATCAGGGGGGATTCGATCCGCGCTTCCCCCGCCGGCGTCGCGAGGTGCAGGAGGGTGCCCGCGAAGCCGCTCCGGAAGTCGAGGACATGGATGTCGGCCGCGGCGTCGAAGCCGAAGGTCATGACGCTCGCGGCGGCCTCGTCGCGGAGCCGCCGGCCCCAGGCGTCGTCGATGTTGATGACGGCGGCCTCCAGCCGGTTGCGGTTGCCGGGGGTGAAGAGGATCCTCTTCGCCTGGTAGTAAGCCTCCATCGTTTTATGGTAGTCGAGGTGGTCGCGGGTCAGGTTCATGAACACGCCCACCGAAAACCGGGCGCCGTACACCCGCTTCATCGCCAGGGCGTGGGAGGAGACCTCGAGGGTCCCGTGCGTGCACCCCTCGTCGGCCGCCCGGCGGAAAAAGCTCTGCAGGTCGGGGGCTTCCGGGGTGGTGTGCCGCGCCGGGAAGTCGCGCGCGCCGATCTTCATCCCGATCGTTCCCGCCAGGCAGGAGCGGAGCCCCGCGCTGGAGAAGATGGAATGCAGGAGATAGGTGCAGGTGGTTTTCCCCTTGGTCCCGGTGACCGCCGCGAGTTTCAGCCCGGCCGCGGGGTCGCCGTAAAAGATGCGGGACACCTCCGCCAGGAAGGCGCGCGCGTCTTCGACCCCGACGAACTCCACCCCGGGGAGGGGGAGGGGGGGGCCTTCGGAGGCCACGGCGACGGCGCCCCGGGCGACGGCCTGGCCGACGAAGCGCGCCCCGTCCTCCTTCTCCCCCGGGATGGCGACGAACAGGTCCCCCTCCCGCACGAGGCGCGAGTCGTAGGCGATCCCCCCGATCCGGGCGTCGGCGCCGCCGCCGTGGAGGATGCCGGGAATCTGTCGGAGCGCTTCCTTCAGCAGCATGGTTTCGTTCACCTCAGGGCCGGTCGTCCGGCGTTCGGGCATCGGCGCGTTCGGCCGCGTACTGCGCCTCCGCGGCCGCCAGCGCTTGTTCGAGGTTCGCCTGGGCAAAGGTCACCGCGCAGGTCTCCCCGCGGGAGATCCTGGTCCCGGGCGGGGGGGACTGAAAGACGGCGATCCCGGACCCGCTGGCCTCGAGGTGGATCCCGATGTCGACGCACCGGTTGAGCACCTCGCGCTTGGACCGTCCCCGGAAATCGGGCAGCGGGGCGGAATCCCCCCCGACGCGGACCGAGAGGACCCCGGGTTGTTCGGGCCCGGCCGGGCGGCGCCCGGGGAAGGGCCCCAGGGGGCGCACCGGGGTGGCGTCGGGCCGGTAATCCTGCGAATTCGCGGCCATCGGCTGCAGCTTCGGCAGCGGCAGGTCGGGGTCGGGGGGGATCCGGAGCTGCATCAGGACCTCCTGGGTCACCCGCTTGAAGACGGGGGCGGAGACGTCGCCGCCGTAGTGTCCCCGGGAGGGCTCGTCGAGCTGCACCAGCACGGTGATGCGCGGCCGCGGCAGCGGGGCGAAGCCGATGAAGGAAGCGACGTACTGGGAGGGGGAGTAGCGCCCGTTGACGATCTTCTGGGCCGTTCCCGTCTTGCCGGCCGCCCGGTACCCCTCGAGCGCCGCCCGTTTCCCCGTTCCCCGGAGCACGACCCCTTCGAAGGCGTGGGTCACCGCCTCCGCCGTTCTCGGACTCATGATGCGCTCCCGCTCCGGAGCGCGCACCCTGACGAGATCGCCGTTTTCGTCGATCACGCGGTCCACGATCGAGGGGCGGACGCGGAATCCCCCGTTGGCGATGGCGTTGATGGCGTTCACGATCTGCAGCGAGGTGACCCCCACCTCCTGCCCGAAGGAGATCGCCCCGATCGACAACCCCGACCACTGGTGCCAGTCGCGCACGAGCCCGACGATCTCCCCCGGGAGGTCCACGCCGGTTCTGGAGCCGAAACCGAAGGTGCGGAGCGCCTCGTACAGCCGCTGCTCACCCAGCCGGAGGCCGAGCTTGGCCACCCCCACGTTGGAGGAGAACTCGAGGATCTGGCTGAAGCTCAGCAGCCCGTAGCCCTTGTGGTCGCGGAACAGGTGGCCGCCGATCCTGATCGACCCCATCTGGCAGTCGATCCTCTCCTCCGGGTGCGTCAACCCGGCCTCCAGGGCCGCGGTCGCCACGACCACCTTGAAGGTGGACCCCGGTTCGAAGAGGTCCGAGACCGCCCGGTTGCGCCAGTAATCGGCCTCGTACTCGTTGTATTTGTTGCTGTTGAACTGGGGGTGGTTGGAGAGGGCGAGGACCCTTCCCGTCTCCGATTCCATCACGATGACGGTCCCGGCCCTGGCTCCCGACGCCTCGATCCCGGCCGCCAGCTCCCGGTCGGCGATGTACTGGATCGATTTGTCGATGCTGAGCACGAGGCTCTTCCCCTGGACGGGGGGCTTGTCGACATGGACCCGGAAGGAGCGGCGGCGGGCGTCGACATCGAAGGAGTAGATCCCCTCCGAACCCTCGAGTTCGCCGTCGTACTGGAGTTCCAGCCCCGCGCCCCCGTCCCCGTTCATGTTGACGAACCCGAGGGTGTGGCACGCCAGGTCCCGGTTGGGGTACACGCGCATGCTTTCGTCCACGAAATACACGCCGTCGAGGTCGAGGGCTTCGATGCGGGCTTCCGCCTTGGGGTCGATCCGGCGCTTGAGGATCGCGAAGCTCCGGTGGCCGGGGTCGGAGAGCCGGCGCGCGAGTTCCCCCGGGTCGAGCCCCAGGATCGACGCCAGCCGCCGGGCGGCCCCGGGGATGTCCTTCATCCGGCGCGGTTCGGCCACGGCGGTGCTGACGGTCACGCTGGAGGCGAGTTCGGCCATATGGCTGTCGTAGATGACGCCGCGCGGCGCGTGGATGGAGCGCCGCACCTGCTGCCGTTCGGAGGCCAGGCGCCGGTAGGAGGGGTGTTCGAAAATCTGCAGCTGCACCAGCCGGAGCAGGACGAGAAGGCTCCAGAAGGAGATCCCCAGGATCACCAGCGCGGTTCTCGTATTCTTGGGGCTGCGGCCGCTGTCGGACATAACGGTTCATGACGGACGAGAGTGGATCGACGACGCCGCGCGCGGGCGGGTTCTCCCGTCAATCGTCGATCATCGATCGTCGGTCCTCTTTCCTGTGGTGCTTCGGTTTCAGTTGCTGCGGTTGCGACCCGAGCCGGGCCTCGGGGGCAGCTTCCTCCCCCCCGCCTCCCCGGCGTCGGCCAGGGCCAGGGCATAGGCCCCCGGCTCGGCGCTCCGGGCGGGCGGCAGGATGACCTGGTTCGGCCGCAGCGGCGCCATCCTGAGCTCGTTGCGGGCGAGGATGTCGATCCGTTCCGGATTGCGGAGGGTCTCCTCCTCGAGGATCAGCCGCTTTTCGAGGCGCACGAGCGCCTCCTCGCGGGCGAACAGGCTCTGGCTTTCATAGCCGATGCTGACGATCCGGCCGCGGACATAGGAAGAGAAGAGGAAGGCCGCGGCGATCAGGGCCAGGGCGGCGACGGTGCCGAGCAGTTCCGAGAGCATGCGGGCATCGATCTCGCGCCGGATCCCGTAATTGCGTGTTTCTATGCTGGCTGCCCAGTCTGTCATCGTGATCTCCAGGTTTCCTGTTCGGGGCGCGCGCCGCCGTCCCCCGCCTCCGGGCCGGTCGCTTCCGTTCGCTCGAGGGCCCTCAGCCGCGCGCTGCGGGCCCTGGGGTTGGTTTGCACTTCCTCCTCCCCCGGCGTCAGGGGGCGCTGGGTGAGGATGCGGCCCCGTGCCCTCCGGGGGCAGGTGCACAGTTCCGGCGCGGCGTCGCAGACGCATTGTCCCGCCAGCCGGCGGAACGCCCGCTTGACGATGCGGTCTTCCAGGGAGTGGAAGGAGATGACCACGATCCTCCCCGCCGGTTTCAGGAAGCCGAAGGCTTCCGTGAGCAGCTCTTCCAGCCCTTCCAGCTCTTCGTTGACGGCGATCCGCAGCGCCTGGAAGGTCCGGGTCGCGGGGTGGATGCTCTGGTGCCCGCGGACCCTGAAGGCGCGGCTGACGACGGCCGCCAGCTGAAGGCAGCGGGTGATCGGGCCCCGGGCGCGTTCCCGGACGATGGCGGCCGCGATGCGGCGCGAATGCCGCTCCTCCCCGTAGCGATAGATGAGATCGGCCAGTTCCGTCTCCGGCAGGTTGTTGACCAGGTCGGCCGCCGTCCACTGCTGGGTCCGGTCCATGCGCATGTCCAGCAGCTCGTCGGACTGGAAGCTGAACCCGCGCTCCGCGGACAGCAGCTGGTAGGAATTCACCCCCAGGTCGAGCAGGATGCCGTCCACGGGCGGCAGCGCCAGGTTGTTCAGGATCAGCGGCAGGTTCTTGTAGTTGTCGTGGATCAGGCGCAGGCCCGGGCCGCAGGGGGCCAGCCGGAGGGAGGCCTTGTCGAGCGACTCCTTGTCCCGGTCGATGCCGATCAGCCGCCCCCCCGGGCGGATCCTTTCCATGATCCCCAGGGCGTGCCCCCCGAGCCCCACCGTGGCGTCGACGTATACGCCGCCGGGCTCGCACCGGAGCAGATCAAAGACCTCCTGCCGCATGACCGGAAGGTGTTCGGTTTCCGCGTGTCCGCCGTGAGGTGTCATGGTGTTCCGGGCCGTTGCGATCACTGTTTTTCCATTCCGCTTTCCGCTAGAAGCCCTGCTCCGCCAACTTCTCGCGTTCCTCCGGCGTGAGCGGACTCTCCTTGAGGCTCCTGCGGAACACTTCGTCGTTCCAGACCTCGAGGTGGTCCATCTTCCCGATGACGATGACGTCGCCCGAGATCTCGGCATCCTCGCGCAGCGATTGCGGGATCAGGATGCGGCCCTGGGGGTCCATCTGCGACACCAGGCCGTAGTAGCTGGTGAACCGCTCGAGCTTCAGCTTCGCCGGATCCATCCGCGGCGGCTCCTCGAACTTCCTGGCGATCCGTTCCCAGACCGGAATCGGGTAGATCTGGGCGCACCGGCCGTCGTCGCTGGTCACGTAATAGGTGTCGTCTTCGGTTTCCGGCAGGTCGCGACGGAACTTCGCGGGCAATCTCAGGCGCGATTTCTCGTCGATCCTCGCCGAATATCTACCCCAAAGCATATGGAATCCGCCCTGCTTCAGACGCGCACATGAGTGTTCATTTTCAGCGGAAAACGTTGTTATGTGGCCCTGATTGACCACTAAGAACCACTGCTGACCACTTTCGCTTTGAACATAATCCCGGGGCTCATGGGGTGTCAAGGGAATTGTGTGGATACATATGATCTTTATTGAATTTTCCTTCTCCGGCGGTTTTTTGCGGGTGAGGGGCAAAATGCTTCCGGATTTCGCCTGATGGAACAGATCGTGTGGTACTATGCGGCGTCTTTGATTCGGGGGCGGAAACATGAAAGTGGGAATTGTCGGATTGCCGCAGGTGGGGAAAACCACGATCTTCAAGCTGTTGACCCGGGGACGGGTGGACACCTCCTCCTGGGGGAGCGGGCGCGAGGCGCACATCGGCATCGCCGAGGTGGCCGACCCGCGCCTGGACCGGCTGGCCGCGATCGTGAAGCCGAAGAAGACCACCTACGCCACCATCGAATACGTGGATCTCCCGGGCCTGGCCCGAGGGGAAGGGAAAGCGGCGCTCGAGGGGCGGAGCAAGGAGATGGCTTCCTATCTCGCCAGCCTGAAAAACGTGGAGGCGCTGCTGCACGTGGTGAGGGCGTTCGAGGACCCCAGTCTGCCGCACATCGAAGGGTCCGTGGATCCTGTCCGGGATATCGGGGTTTTCGAGCTGGAGCTGATATTCGCGGACCTGGCCGTCATCGACAAGCGGCTGGAGCGCCTGGAAAAGGACCTGAAAAAGGGGCGGTCGCAGGAGCTGGAGATGGAACAGGAAATCCTGCTGCGCTTCAAAGCGGCGCTGGAGTCGGAGCAGCCGCTGCGCGAACTGGAACTCTCACTCGAGGAGGAGAAGCGGATCCGGGGCTTCACCTTTCTTTCGGCGAAGCCGATCCAGCTCGTCATCAACGTGGGCGACCAGGATGCGGCCAAGATCGACCGTGTGGTGGAGGCGTTCGGCCTCCAGAAGCAGGCGGCCATGCCCAACGTCGGCATCACCGCCGTCTGCGGCAAGATCGAGTCGGAAATCGCCTCCCTCCCCCCCGAGGACGCCCGCCTCTTCATGGAGGATTTCGCGCTCCCCGACAACGCCGTGGACCGGATCATCCAGAACTCCTACGAGTTGCTGGGGGTGTTTTCCTACTACACCGCCGGCGAACCGGAGGCCCGCGCCTGGACGGTCCCTAAGGACACCACCGCGGCCAGGGCGGCGGGGGTCATCCACAGCGACATCGAGAAGGGGTTCATCAAGGCCGAGGTCGTCTCCTACGACGACATGGTCCAGCTCGGTTCCTTCCCGGCGGCGAAGGCCAAAGGGGTCCTGCGCCTGGAGGGGAAGGAGTACCGGGTCCGGGAAGGGGACGTCATCCTTTTCCGGTTCAACGTGTAATGGCGGCCATGGCGGGGGCCAAAAGTGCGGGAGGGCGCGTATTTGTTATTGCCTTTTCCCGCGCTTGCTGGTTAAATCCTCTATTTCGGCCCAGGAGGTGAGACGTGTATGCTGTGATCATGACCGGCGGGAAGCAATACCGCGTATCTGAAGGGGATGTTGTCGAGGTCGAAAAGCTCGACGCCGAATTGGGCGCCCCGGTGGAATTCAAGGATGTACTCCTGGTGCAGACCGGGGACCGGACCCTTATCGGTCAGCCGCTGGTGCCGGGCGCGTCGGTCCAGGGGGTGCTGCAGTCCCAGGGCAAGGCCGATACCGTGCTGGTGTTCAAGTTCAAGAAGAAGAAGCAGTACCGCCGGACCCGCGGGCACCGCCAGCAGTACTCGGAAATCCGGATCGACAAGATCAACATTGCAGGTTAGCGAGAGGACGTCATGGCACATAAAAAGGGAGTCGGAAGCTCCAGGAACGGGAGAGACAGCCAGTCCAAGCGGCTCGGAGTGAAGCGTTTCGGTGGACAGGTCGTCAACGGCGGCACCATCCTGGTGCGCCAGCGGGGCACCAAGATCAAGCCCGGCGTCAATGTGGGGATCGGCAGCGACGACACGCTGTTCGCCATGAAGTCGGGAGTGGTGAAGTTTCAGGACAAGGGGCGCAAGGGCCGGTTCGTTCACATCCAGGAGGCCTGATGCCCGAGGCCGGTGTTTCGACCTCGCCGGGACCCCTTTGCGGGGTCCTTTTTTTTTCTGCGCGCCGGCCCCGGGACGGGGGGCGCGCGGGCGGGGCCCGGGGGGCCATCATCAAGAGGTGGGGTAACCGTGTTCATTGATCGGGCCAGGATCAGGGTCGTCGCCGGCGGCGGGGGGAACGGCTGCCTCGCTTTCCGCCGGGAGAAGTTCGTCCCCCGGGGCGGTCCCAGCGGCGGGGACGGCGGGAACGGGGGGGATGTCTTCCTCGAGTGCTCCGACCGGGTGAACACCCTGCTCCATTTCCAGTACAAGCGGGTGTTCAAGGCCCAGCGCGGGCGGCACGGGGAGGGGGACCAGCGCCACGGCAGGGACGGGGAGGACGTCGTCATCCTGGTGCCGCCGGGGACGCAGGTCTACCGGGAACCGGAGCACCTGCTGGTGCGCGACTTCGCCCGCTGCGGGGAGCGCCTGCTGGTCGCGTCCGGGGGGCGGGGGGGGAAGGGGAACGCGCGCTTTGCGACCTCCACCAACCAGGCCCCCCGCCGGGCCGACCCGGGGGAGCCGGGGGAGGAGGCGGAGCTGTCGCTCAGCCTCAAGCTCATCGCCGACGTGGGCCTGGTGGGATACCCGAACGCGGGCAAGTCCACCCTCGTGTCGCGCATCAGTTCCGCCAGGCCCAAGATCGCCGATTACGCCTTCACCACCCTCACCCCCCACCTGGGGGTGGTCCGGGTGGACGACTACCACACCTTCGTCGTCGCCGACATCCCGGGGCTGATCGAGGGGGCCCACGAGGGGCACGGACTGGGGGACCAGTTCCTGAAACACGTGGAACGGACCCGGATCCTGGTCCACCTCGTCGACGTTTCGAACCCCGATCGTGACCCCGTGGCCGCCTACCGTGCCATCGTCAAGGAACTGAAGCTCTTCAACGAGGAGCTGCTGGAGCGCAAGCAGCTGGTGGTGGCGACCAAGCTCGACGCGCTGGCCGACGCCCGGGCGCTGGGCCGGCTCAAGGCCATGTGCACCCGCCGCGGGCTCCCCTTCCTGAAGATCTCGGCCGTCACCGGGGAGGGGATCGGCGAACTCGTCGGCCTCCTGGACCGCATGCTCCGGGAGGAGGGGTGACGGCGGCCTTGTGCCGCCGCGGCGCAAATTGGTATAAAGATGTTTTCCGGGGAAGGGGGGGCGCTTGGGGGAGATCCGGATAGGGGTGCTCGGGGGGACGTTCAACCCCGTCCATGTCGGCCATCTCCACATCGCCCGGGCGGTGCAACGAGCGTTTTCGCTCTCCCGGGTCCATTTCGTCGTGGCCTGCTCCCCCCCCCACAAGCGGCCCGGGGACCTGATCCCCCTCATGCACCGCTACGCGATGGTGAGCCTGGCCGTCGCCGGGGAGAACTCGTTCCTCCCCTCGCTGGTGGAGCTGGAGCCGAAGCAGAGCGCCTACACCATCGACACCCTCGGCAAGCTGGCGCGCGCGGCCGGGAGCGGGACGCTCTATTTCATCGCCGGCGGGGATTCCCTCGTGGAGGTGCACTCCTGGCGCGACAGCCGGAGGCTCCTGGAGTCCCATAATTTTATCTTCGTGACGCGCCCGGGGACGGGGAGGCTCGAGCTGCCCCGGTTACTCCCCCCGGAGGCGCTCCGGAGGGTGCGCGACTGGCGCGGGCTAGGGCCGGTTGCGCTCCGCCGCCGCATCGAAGCCGAACCGGGGGGCGAAGGCGGGATTTACATCGTGGATGTGAAGGCGCCCGACATCTCCTCCTCCCGCATCCGGGAACTGGCGCGCCGGGGGAGTCTCCCCGGCCGGACGGTACCCGCCGGGGTCCGCGATTACATACGCAAGCTCGAGCTCTATGGGGAATGAAGATGGACACTCTCAAGATCGCCCTCAAGGCGGCGGATGACAAAAAGGCGCACGATTGCGTCGCCCTGGACATTTCCGGGATCGCCTCCTTCGCCAGCCGCTTCCTGATCGTTACCGGCGACTCCGCCCGGCAGAACCAGGCCGTCGCCGACGAGGTCGAAAAGGCGCTGGCCGAGGCGGGGCGGCGGCCGGAGCACGTGGAAGGCTACCGGAACGCGGAATGGATCCTGCTCGATTACGGCGACCTGGTCGTGCACATCTTTTCCCGGACGGCACGGACCTATTACGACCTCGAGCGGCTCTGGCGCGACGGCCGGCGGCTGGACGTCGAGCGCCTCCTGGCAAACCCAGAGGCCAAGGCGACCAAGGCAACCAGGGCGGACCCGGCAGCCAAGGGGGCCAAGGGCCCGAAGGCCCCCAGGGCCCCGAAGGCGCCGACGACCGCAAAGCAGGGGTGACCTTCCGGATCCGCCATGCAGATCAAGGTGTTCTGGGTCGGTAAAACGAAGCACCCCGCGCTGAGGGCGCTCCAGGAAGACTACCTCGAGCGGATCCGGCGCTGGCTCCCCTGCGAGACGGTGGAAATCCGGGACCTCGCCGGGAGGCGGGCGCTCTCCCCCGCGGAACTCGTGGCCGGCGAGGGGGCCGCCATCACCCGGCGCCTGCCGGCGGATGGGCGCCTCGTCGCCCTGGACGAAAGCGGGGTCCAGTTTTCGTCCACCGGATTCGCAGAGTGGCTGGAATCGGAGCAGAACTCCGGCACCAGAGCGCTCTCCTTCGTGATCGGCGGGCCCGCGGGGCTCAGCCGCGACCTCGCCCGGCGCGCGGACCGGGTCCTGTCGCTGGGCAGGATGACCTGGACCCACGACATGAGCCGCGTGCTGCTGCTGGAACAGGTCTACCGGGCGCTCTGCATCCTGCGCCACGTCCCCTACCACCGGGGGGATTGACGTTTCGAGGCGGCGGGAGGATCGGGGAAGGGCTTGATGGAAGAGGGAAAACTGGACCAGTTCAGGCAGAGGCTGCTCGCGCGGAGACGTTCGCTGGGGGAACGGGTCCAGCGCTCCGGGGAATACGGCCGGGAGACGGATCAGAACGTCGCCGACATCGGGGACATGGCCGTGGAATCGTACACCCGCGAGATTCTGTTCGGTATGAGCGCGGACGACCGGCGGGTGCTGCAGCTCGTCGCGGAGGCGCTCGCGCGGATCGAGGACCGGTCGTACGGGACCTGTACCCACTGTGAAAGCGAAATCCAGGTGAAAAGGCTGGAAGCGGTCCCCTGGACCCCGCTCTGTATCCGGTGCCAGCAGCTGCAGGAGCAGGGGCTCCTGCGGGAATAGCCCACCGTCGGTCGAGGGAGGAGGCAATGGAGCCCATTCCCCGTTTTCCGATCCCCCGGGAGCTGCCCGACTCCGCCGCCCGGAAACTGCTCGACGGGTTCCTCAACCTGGTCTACCCGGAAACGTGCGCCCTCTGCGGCGCCCCCGTGGCGCGCAGCCGCGAATGCGGCGTCTGTGCCGCGTGCTGGGACCGGGTCCTCGGGCTGAAAATCGGTCCCCCCCGCTGCACCTGCTGCGGTCTGCCCCTGCCCGGTTTCGACGCCGATCCGGCCCCCCTCTGCCTCGAGTGCCTCGACCGGCTCCCCCCGTATGCGGGGGCGCGCTCCTGGGGCCATTACGCCGAATCGTTGCGGGGGGTGATCCACGCCCTGAAGTTCGCGGGGAAACAAAAACTGGCCGACGGCCTCGCGCCGCTCCTGGCCGAGGCGTTTCTCGAAGCGTGGCGGCGGGAGGATTTCGACGCGATCGCGGCGGTGCCGCTTCATCCCGGGCGCAAGCTGGAGCGGGGGTTCAACCAGTCGGAACTCCTGGCCGCCCGGCTCGGGCGGATTCTCGGCCTCCCCCTCGTCCGCGCCCTGGAGCGCACGAGGCCCACTCCCCCCCAGGTGGGGCTGGGCGACGCCGACCGGCTTGCCAACGTCCGGGGTGCCTTCAGGTGCACCCGGCCCCGGCTGGTCCGGGGCAAGCGCATCCTGCTGGTGGATGACGTGATGACGACGGGGGCTACGGTCGCGAGCGCGACCGGGGCGCTCCTCGCGGCGGGTGCCCGGCGGGTGTCCGTGCTGACGGCGGCGCGCGCCGTTCTCTAGCCGCGGGGCTTAACGGGAGGCCGTTTTTTTGGGGCGGTATTTCTTGAGCATCTCTTCGAATTGCTCCTTCTGGGACCCCCGCAGGATGGCCCGGATCTTGTCGTCGGAGTCGTTGCGGATGGCTTCGTACCGGGGCTTGAATTCCCTGTTG
>CAZWXG010000012.1:0-4997 GCA_964637825.1 uncultured Acidobacteriota bacterium | reverse complement strand
CTTGTCGTCGGAGTCGTTGCGGATGGCTTCGTACCGGGGCTTGAATTCCCTGTTGAGTCCCCGGTAATGGGTCCGGCTCTCCTCGAAAATGGCCTTGAGCGCTTCCTTCTGCCCGGCGTCCAGTTCCAGTTCCCGCGCCATCCCGTCCATGACCTCCTGGGCCGTCATCGATGTGCCGGTGGCGGTTTTCCCCGGCGGCAGGTGTCCCAGGTACAGGCAGTGCCCCACCCAGCCGGCCACGCCCCCCATGACGAAGAGCAGACACCATAACAACGCGATGCTCAGCCTGGAATTCATCTCGTCGGGCCCCCCACCTCTCTATCGTGAAGCGATGGCGGTCAGCACGCTCTCGTAGGTGATGTCCGTCTGTTCGGCCACCAGCATCCGGTGGGACTGCTCATCCGAAACGAATACGCCGTCAAACCCCCGGTACAGCGCCGCCTCGGGCGCGCGCATCTGCAGGTAGGCAAAGGCCATCAGCAGGGCGAGCGTCACTCCGGCCAGGGTCGGGATCATGCGGTGCGCCAGGGTCTGGACCGAAACCCAGAGGGCGAACCCCGGGGCTTCCTCCTCGATGCGCGCCCGCAGCCCCTGGTAGAACCAGGGGGAAGGGGCGATCGGGGGGGTCGACGCGGCCACCCGCAGCGGGACCCGGAGCAGACGGTATTGCCGGCTGCAGGATCCGCAACCGGCCAGGTGCTCTTCCAGCCGGGCGTCCTCCGTGCAGGAGAGTTCGGCGTCGATCTTGCGCAACAGCAGGTTTCGTGCGGTTTTGCATTTCATACGAGCCTTCACCTCCTGAAATATGAACTACGTCGGCGTTTCCGCGATATTTCGGTCTTCTTTCCCTTTCGAAGGGCACCCGCCATTTAGCCACAGACGGGAGGACGGATCAACCGGAACCTGCCGGAGGATCCGGCTCCTAAAGGATCAGCATGCAGTCCCCGTAACTGTAAAAGCGGTACTCCCGGGCGATCGCCTCGCGGTAGGCGTCGAGCATCGCCTCCCGGCCGGCGAAGGCGCAGGCCAGCATGAAGAGGGTGGAGCGGGGGAGGTGAAAATTGGTGAGTAACCCGTCGAGCATCCTGAACTCGAACCCGGGATAGATGAACAGGTTGCAGTGTCCCGAAGACGCCTGCCCCAGGGGGTTCTCCTGCCGGGCCAGATATTCCAGGCAGCGGGTGGAGGTGGTGCCGACCGCCACCAGGCGGCGTCCCTCCGCCTTGCAGGCGCGGATCCGGCCGGCGGTGGCGGCGTCGATGCTGTAGTATTCCGGCTCCATCCGGTGCTGTTCGATCTCCTCGCTCCGGACCGGCTTGAACGTCCCGTAGCCGACGTGCAGGAGCAACCGGCATACCGGGACCCCCCGGGCGGCCAGGCGGTCGAGAACCTCCGGGGTGAAGTGCAGGCCCGCCGTCGGGGCGGCCACCGACCCGCTCCGGTCGGCGTACACGGTCTGGTAGCGCAGCCGGTCCCCCGACAGGTCTTCGTGCGGGGTGCGCCGGATGTAGGGGGGGATGGGCGGCTCCCCGAGTCGCTCCAGGACTTCCCGGCTGCCGGGGGCCGGGTCGAAACGGAGCATCCTGCCGCCGGAGGCGGCCACCTCCATGACGCGGGCGGAAAGGGGGCCGATCCTCAGCTCCTGCCCCGGGGGCGCCTTGCGCCCCGGCTTGACCAGCGCCAGCCATTCCCCCGGCCGCACCTCCTCGAGCAGCAGGACCTCGATCTCTTCCGCCTTGCCGGGGCGGGCGGCCCGCTGGCGGGCGGGGAACACCCGGGTGTTGTTGACGACCAGAAAATGCTCGGGGCCGAGGAGCTCGGGGAGATCGCGGAACCGGAGGTGTTCCCGCCGCCCGCTCTCCCGCCACAGGACCATCATGCGGGACTGGTCCCGCTCGGCGGCGGGGTGCTGGGCGATCAGGCGGTCGGGGAGGGTGAAGTCGAAATCGTCGAGTTTCATAGAAGTGCCGTCAGGCGCGGGGAGCCCCCGCTATTTTTTGGGTGACACGATGGCGGAGCCCGATGCGCTGACGCCGATCCAGTGGAACTGGGCGGAAAAATTGGCGCCGTAGAGCAGGATCAGGTTCGAGGTATAGACCCAGGCCAGGAGCAGGATGACGGCGCCCATCCGCCCGTACACGCGCTGGTAATCGAAATAGGGGACCACCTTCAAAAAAATCATGCTGCCGATCTCCCAGAGCACGGTGGAGACCAGGGCCCCCGAGAACGCCTCCTTCCAGAACACCTTGCAGTGCGGGGTCCATTTGAAGACCGAGGCGAACACCAGGACGGCCAGCAGCAGCCCCGCCCCCAGCAGGACGAAATACCAGAACCAGCCCAGGATATAGGACGCCTGTTCCGAAATCGCGATATGGGCCGCCGCCCGGACGCGGGCGGCGCTGATGAAGGCGGTGATGGCGGCCGAACTCAGCAGGCTGATCCCCCCCATGGCCATCAGCAGGAAGGTGCGCAGCCGGCTCTCCCAGAAGGTGCGCTGGTTCGGGATGTCCCAGGCGCGGTTGATGGAGCTCTCGATGAAGGTGAAGATCCAGGAAGAGGCCCAGATCACCACCACGATGCAGCCGACGAGGACGGGGGTGGAGGGGGCGACGATCTCCTCGAGGTTGGAGGTGAGGAACTGGCGCGACCCGGGGAAGAGGTCGACGATGCTCTGAATGACGAAATTGTGAAGATCGAGCCACCCCAGGAATGTGTCGGCCAGGGTGATGATCGTCAGGATGGCGGGAAAGAGGGCCAGCAGGGTGAAATAGGAAATCCCGGCGGCATCCCGCGGGGCCTCGTGGCGCAGCATCATGCGGCCGACCGCGGCAAACGATTTCCCCATCTGCCGGAAATAGCGGATCCTCGATTCCATGGCAGTGAGTGTATAGCAGCCCGCCGGGGAAGTACAATAGGCGGCGCCCGCGCGCTCCCGACCACAAAATCGGGCGCGTCCCTGCCCGCGCTCCCCTTCGTGTGGTACACTGACAGGTTTTTCCGGGGGGTGGGGACCGATGTCCGGGCCAACCACCGCTATGGCGCGGCCCGACCGGGTCCGATTGAGGGATAGGGGGACAGATGCAGGACTTGATAGAAAAGATACTGGTGGAACTCGGGGAGGACCCGAACCGCGAAGGGCTGAAGGGGACCCCGCGCCGCATGGAGCAGGCGCTGCGCTTTCTGACCAGCGGCTACGGCCAGAAGCCGGAGGAAGTGCTCAACAACGCGTTGTTCGAGGTCCAGTACGACGAGATGGTGGTGGTGTCGAACATCGATTTCTACAGCATGTGCGAACACCACGTGCTCCCCTTCTTCGGGAAATGCCACGTGGGCTACCTGCCCGACAAGAAAGTGATCGGCATCAGCAAGATCGCGCGCCTCATCGAGATCTACAGCCGGCGGCTCCAGGTGCAGGAGCGGCTGACCACCCAGATCGCCAAGACCATCGAGGAGACGATCAAGCCCCTCGGGGTCGGCGTCATCATCGAGGCGCAGCACATGTGCATGATGATGCGGGGGGTGCAGAAGCAGAACTCGCGCGCCACCACCAGCTCCATGCGCGGCACCTTCCGCAAGTCGGTGGAAACCCGGATGGAGTTCCTCGACCTCGTCTTCAAGAACGGGCACCGGAACAGTTAGCACGGCCGCCCGGATCAGTCAGCGGAGGAGCGCCGGGCGCCCCCGGCGGATTTCCCACGCCATCAGGACGTACATGGGGACGTACTCGACCAGCAGCGCCCAGGCCGGCTCGTGGACGGGGTGGAAGGCGTAGGCGGCGTAGGACAAAAACGCCGCCGCGGTCCAGTAGAGCATGAAGGCGTAGGGAAAAAACGGGAGGGCCAGCGCCGCCCAGGAGAGGTACCACGGGTGCACGGTGGTGGCCAGGCAGAGGTCGGCCGTCATCAGCCAGAAGCCGGCGTGCAGCAGATCGCGCTCGTCCCGCTGCGGGAATTTCAGGTAGATGCCGGCCGCGACCGCCACCAGGACAGCCGCGAGCCAGGGGCCGATGAGCTTGTCCCACGACTGGTCGAACCCGGCGCGCCCCACGAACCGGACGAGGTAGTGGACCGAGGCGTTGAACTCGAAGAGCCGGAAATAGAGGCCGAGCGAGGAAAGATAGCGCCCGAGCGACTCCACGTTGAAATAGACCAGCATGAGCCCGATCCCCGCCCCGAAGCCGGCCGCTCGCGCCTTCCACCCCGTGAGGCGCCAATAGAGCGGAAACCAGAGCGCCGGGTGGAGCTTGGCCACGACCGCCCCCGCGTAGCCCGCCATCGCCCATGCCTTCTTCTTACGCGCGAGTGCCCATACCGACAGGAGGATCAGGAGCATCATCGCGCTGTCGGAATGCCCCGAGTGGGCAAACTCGAAGATGAAAAACGGGTTCCAGGCCGCGAGGAGGAGAAACCGGAGCGGCCGCCCCCACAGGATCAGCAGCCTCCACGTCACGAGCAAAGCCAGAAACTCGCACAGGGCGAAGACGGCCTTCATGCCCGTCACGCTCGGCCCGAACAGCCCCCAGGAGAGGCGGAACAGGACCTGCGACAGGGGAGGGTAGGCCGTGACGTACGGCTTGGAGTTGATCATCGGGTAGATGGTGTCATCCCGGTAAGGCTCGAGTTGGGGCGCGTCGGGGGGATAGGCGTAGGGGTTGACCCCCAGCGTGGCGATGCGCGCGTCCCACAGGTAGCGGTAGACGTCCTCGCTCTGGGACGGCGGCGCGGGCAGGACCGTGAGGCGGAAGAGCAGGGCGAACCCGAGCACCAGCGCCGGGGCGTGCCGCACACCTTCGGGAAATCGGAAAAACGCCAGGAGCCCCAAACCGAACGCGACAAAGATCAGAACCAGAAAAGCCGCCGTGTTCTCCCGCAGCGGCCCGAGCGAACAGACCGCGACCCAGGCCAATGCCTCGGCCGCCCCGATCCCCCCGAGTTCCCACAGCCGCTTCCGCATCGGGTCAATATACTGTACCCTCCCCCGGATTTCCCGACGATTTT
>CAZWXG010000011.1:14447-33519 GCA_964637825.1 uncultured Acidobacteriota bacterium | reverse complement strand
GGTGCGATGCTACTGTATCCCCTGGGGGGGGAGGGGATATGGGACAGCACGCGCACAGCGAAGACGTGGTCAAGCGCCTCGCGAAGATCGAGGGGCACATCCGCGGGATCAGGAAGATGCTCGACGAAGACCAGCCCTGCGATCAGGTGCTGATCCAGATGTCGGCCGTGATGTCCGCCCTCAGGAAGGCGACCCGGATCCTGCTCGAGGATCACTATGACCATTGCCTGCTCGAAAAGAACGCGGATGCCGCCCTGGGCAGGGAGTTGATCGATTTCAAGAAGATTCTCGGCGATTTCGTCCGGTAGGGCGGCCAGAGGAGTATCGGATGCTCACCCATGATTCGCACGTATTCCAGGAAAGCACCGAAAGGGCCGAGGCGAAGACCAAAATCGTCATGGCGCTGACGGGCGTCATGATGGTCACCGAGATCATCGCCGGCAGGGTCTTCGGATCGATGGCCCTCCTTGCCGACGGCTGGCACATGAGCACGCACCTGTCGGCCTTCCTCATAGCGGTCGCGGCCTATTCGATCGCGAGGCGGAACAGGGAGAACCGGCGCTTCAGCTTCGGCACGGGGAAGATCGGCGCCCTGGGGGGGTTCGCCAGCTCCATGCTCCTGTTCGTCGTCGCCGCGGTGATGATCAAGGATTCGCTCGAGCGCCTGATGCACCCGGGCGAGATCCGCTACATGGAAGCCCTGGTCGTCGCCGCCCTGGGGTTCCTGGTCAATCTCGCCTCCGCCCTGATCCTGAAGAATGCCGGAGGCCACGCGCACGGCCCGGGACATGCGCACGGCGGCGACACCAACCTGAAGGCGGCCTATCTCCACGTCATCGCGGACGCCTTCACGTCCGTCACCGCCATCGCCGCCCTGCTCCTCGGCTACTTCCTCGGCATCGGGTGGGTCGATGCGGTGATGGGCCTCCTCGGAGGCGTGGTCATCATCGTCTGGGCGGTCGGGATGGCCAGGGAGACGGCCATCATCCTCATCGATTACATGCCGAAGTCGAGCGACCTCGAGGAGGAGATCAGGAAAGCCTTCTCGGCGGCCGGGGATACGACCATCAACGACCTCCATATCTGGCAGGTGGCCGCGGGCAAGTTCGCCGCCATCATCTCGATCAACGCGAAAAGCCCGAAGAAGGTCGGGGAGTACTACGACCTGGTGAGGATGCACGAGGAGCTCGTCCACGTGACCGTCCAGGTCTGCGATTGACCCTTGTGCGCGAACTGACGGCGGTTCGGGCCTTGCTGCCCGGGCTGCGGCACGGCCCTGAAACAGGTCCTCGAGCCATACCCGGACGTGGAGGTCGTCGGGGTTTACCTGGACCCGGAAGTCCCGACCGTGGATGATGCATATCCGCTCCGCCTCTCCCGGCGACGAAACTCCCCGTTCCCGCCTGTTCCGAGGTGATTCATGCCGCCGGACGAGGGAAATCCTCAAGCGTGATCACCAGGCGTTTGCCCACGATGGCCGCCGCCCGCTGCATGGTGTCGAGCTGAACGCTGCTGTTTTCGGGATCGAGGAAACGAGCGATCTGGGTGCGGCTCGTTTTCAGCCGGCGGGCCATTTCCGCTTTGGATATCTTCTGGGCCTTCATGGCCTCGGCCAGCTGCCATGCGATGACACGCTTTATGGCATGACCCGTCACCTCTTCGTAGATGCCTTCCTCTCTCAGGAAATCGTCGAAGGACGTCCCGACCGTTCGCCGCGTCATCTTTCTACCTCCTTCCTGCGTTTCAGGGCGATGGCCAGCTCGGCGGCTGGAACCTTGCCGGTCTTTTTCACAAATCCGTGGAGCAGGAGCATAGTCCCTTCGTGAAAACAGAACAGGATGCGAGCGATCCGGTTCCCCGTAATCGTGCTGCGAACCTCGAACAACCCTTGCCCCATTGGCCGACACACCGGCATGCCCACCGGCCAGCCAAATTCAACAGTCCGGACATCGGCGCCGATAATGCGCCGGTCCTCCAATGGGAGTTCCTTCAGCCAATCGCGGACAGGCTCGCTTCCCGTTTCCGCGCGATAGAAGGCTGCCGGAACGATTTTTCTCGAGAACCGGGGCATTGGCAAACACCCGTATCACAACTGTACCTTATAAGGTACTTTTTGTCAATCGGACATCAAGCAGGACGCGCCTTGCTGCCCGGGCGGCTATTTCCGGAGCAGGATGCGCGCGTCGACCACCCGGGCGCCCTTCCCCTCGGGGAGGACGATCAGCGGGTTGATGTCCATCTCCTCGATTTCGGCGAAATCGGTGACCAGCTGCGACAGGCGCATCAGGGCGTCGGCGATGGCGTCCATGTCCGAGGGGGGCTCGCCGCGGAAGCCCTTGAGCAGCTTCGCGCCCCGGATCCCCCGGATCATGTTGCGGGCGTCGAGCTCGCGGATGGGGGCCAGGCGGAAGATCACGTCGCGGAAGACCTCCACGTAGATCCCGCCGAGGCCGAACATCAGGAGCGGGCCGAAGTGCGGGTCCCGCTTCATCCCCAGGATCGTCTCCTTCCCCCGGCCGACCATTTCCTGCACGAAGACGCCCCAGATCCGCGCCTCGGGGAGCGCGGCCGCGACCTGCGCGGTCAGTTCCCCGTACGCGCTCCGCACCTCCGCTTCCGAATTCAGGTTGAGCCGCACCCCGCCCACGTCCACCTTGTGGACGATGTCGGGGGAGACGATCTTGAGCACCACCGGGAAGCCGATCTCCCGGGCGGCTGCGGCCGCCTCCCCCCCGTCCCGGACGAAGCGGCTGCGGGACACCGGCAGCCCGTAGGCGCCGAGCACCGCGTGCGCTTCCGGCTCCGGCAGGAACTTCCGCCCCTCCCGCGCGGCCCCGGCGAGGATCTCCCGGACGATGTCGGGCCGCACGTCGTCGAACAGGCGCAGGCCCGTGTGCGGGCGCTTGCGCCAGCGGACATAGTGCGCCATGGCGCCCAGGGCGCGCGCGGCGTCCTCCGGGAAGCGGTAGTGCAGGATCCCCGCCTCGTCCAGGAGCCGGAGCGGCCCCTCGATGTCGCCCGTGGCCATGTAGACCGCGAAAACGGGCTTGTCGGTCCCGCGGACCGCCTCGGCGACGACGCGCGACATCGCCCCGAGATCGGTGTTCATCTGCGGAACGACGATGACGATCGCCTCGTCCACCCCGTCGTCGTCGAGCACCGCGGCCAGCGCCTCCCGGTAGCGGGCCTCGCCGGCGTCCCCCACCAAGTCCACGGGGTTGCCGAGGCTGGCCGCGGGGGACATGTGCGGCCGCATCCGCGCCTGTGTCGCCGGGTCGAGCCGGGCCAGTTCCAGGCCGTGCCGGACGGCGGCGTCGGTGGCCATGATCCCCGGCCCCCCGGCGTTGGTGACGATGGCCAGGCGCTTCCCGCGCGGGAGCGGCCGGTGGGTGAAGGCCATGCCGAGGCGGAACAGCTCCTCGAGCGTCTCCACCCGGAGCACGCCGCACTGGGTGAAGAGGAGGTCGTAGACCTCGTCCGACCCCGCGAGCGCCCCGGTGTGGGAGGCGGCGGCCTTGGCCCCCTCCTTGGTCCGCCCCGACTTCACCGCCAGGATCGGCTTCTTCTCCGAAACCTCCCGGGCCAGGTCGATGAACGCCTTCGGGTCCTCCAGGTCTTCCAGGTAGAGGAGGATGACGTCGGTGGCCTCGTCGTCCGCGAGGGCCGCCAGGACGTGGTTTTCGTTGATATCGGCCTTGTTGCCGATCGAGATGAATTTGGAGAACCCGATCTTTTCCTGGGCCGCGTGCTCGAGGGCGGCCACACCCAGGGCGCCGCTCTGGGAGACGAAGGCGATCTTCCCCGCCGCCGGGAAATTGCGCGAGAAGGTGGCGTTGAGGGAAACCGCGGGGTCGGTGTTGATCACGCCGAAACAGTTGGGCCCCACGACGGCGATGCCGTGCCGGCGCGCGACCTCCTGGAGACGGCGCTCCAGCCCGACCCCCTCCCCGCCGGTCTCCTTGAAACCGGCGCTGATGACGATGGCCCCCCGGCACCCCTTGCGCCCCGCCTCCTCGAGCGTATCGCAGACCGCGGCGGCGGGGACGACGAGGACGGCGAGATCGACGTCGTCGGGGATGTCGAGGATGGAGGCGTAGGCCCGCACCCCCAAAACGCTCTTCACGCCCGGGTTGACGGGGTAGGCGCAGCCGCCGTAGCCGGCGTAGAGGAGGTTGGCGAATACGGCGCGCCCGAGGCTCTGGGGGCGGGCGGTGGCGCCGATGACGGCGACGGACCGGGGGGCGAAGATCGCTTTCAGCTTTTCGGCTTTGATCAGCATGGACACTCCTCGGATGCAAGGGTCGGACGCCTTCCCGCGGGGAACGGGGCGGAAACCACTATAGCAAAACGGAGGGCGGGCAAAATATCAAAAAACTCCCGCTCCCGGGTTTGTCTATTCGGCGCGCGCTTGATAGCATTGCCGGATGGATATTCTGGCAGGGCTGAACAGGGAGCAGCGGCTGGCGGTGGAACACGGCTCCGGACCGGCGCTGGTGCTGGCCGGGGCGGGGAGCGGCAAGACGCGCGTCATCGCCTACCGGATCGCGTACCTGGTGCAAAACGGGGCCGTGCGCCCGGAAAACATTCTCGCGGTTACCTTTACCAACAAGGCGGCCAAGGAGATGCGCGAGCGGGTGCAGAAGCTCCTGGGGAGCGAGCGGAGCGCGGAGCCGCTGATTTCGACCTTTCACTCCTTCTGCGTGCGGCTGCTCAGGCGGGAGATCCACCACCTGGGATACAAGAGGGACTTTTCCATCTACGACAGCGACGACCAGAAGCGGCTGATCAAGCAGACGCTCGAGGAGATGCACAAGCCCGACCTGGAACTCTCCCCGCGGGAGATCATCAGCCGGATCAGCTACGCCAAGAGCCACGGGGTGCCGCCGGAGCGTTTCGCCGCCCGCTTCCCCTCCGACAAGGCCGAGGACCTCGAGTACATCTACGACAAGTACAACACGCGCCTCAAAAACACCAACTCGCTCGACTTCGACGACCTGCTCCTGAAATCGGTGGCGGTACTGGAGAAAAACCCCGAACTGGGGAAATTCTACAGCGACTGGTACCGCTACATCCTCGTCGACGAGTACCAGGACACCAACCGCCCGCAGTACGACCTGCTGCGGCTGTTGACGACGGCGCACCGGAACCTCTTCGTGGTAGGGGACGAGGACCAGTCGATCTACAAGTTCCGGGGGGCCGACATCCAGAACATCCTGAAATTCGAGAAGGATTTCCCCGGCGCCCAGGTCATCAAGCTGGAACAGAACTACCGCTCGACCGGCAACATCCTCCGGGCCGCCGGGACCGTGGTGGGGAACAACCGGGAGCGGAAGGGGAAGACGCTCTGGACCGAAAACGACGGCGGCGACGTGATCAGCTGCCGCTCGGCCGAAACGCCGCGGGAGGAAGCCCGGCTGATCACGGGGCACATCAAGCAGATCCTGCGCGAAAACCCCGACTGGCGCCTCGCCGTCCTCTACCGCGCCAATTTCCTCTCGCGCAACTTCGAGGACGTCCTGACCGAGGAAGGGATCCCCTACGCCGTCGTCGGCAGCACCGCCTTCTTCAGCCGGATGGAGATCAGGGACCTGCTGGCCTACCTGCGCATCGTCTTCAATCCCGTGGACGACATCGCGCTCCTGCGGGTGCTCAACACCCCGCCGCGGGGGATCGGCGCGACGACGGCCGACGCCCTGACCTCCTTCGCCCTCGAGCGGGGGATCCCGGTGCTCGAGGCGCTGCGGGAGAAGGTGCGGGACCCGCAATTCCCGCCCCGGGCGGCGCGGGCGCTCGAGCGCTTCCTGGCGCTGGTCGACAAGTGGGTGGGGATGAGGGAGACGAGCACCCTGGCCGTGATGCTGGAGGCCATCCTCGCGGACACCGGGTACCGGCAGATGCTCGAGCGGCAGGAGACGGCGCTCGAGGCCGAGAACCGGACCGGGAACATCGACGAACTGATCGCCGCCGCCGCCGAATCGGAGGAGCGGGGGGAGACCATCGCCGAGTTCCTCGACCGCGCCTCCCTCTCCTCGGAACTGGACCACCTCAACCCCAACGCCCGCGTGGCCCTGATGACGCTCCACAGCGCCAAGGGGCTCGAGTTCGACGTGGTGTTCCTGGCGGGGATGGAAGAGGGGCTCTTCCCCCACTCCCAGTCGAGCGGGTCGGAAGCCGACCTGGAGGAGGAGCGGCGCCTGTGCTACGTCGGGATCACCCGCGCGCGCAAAAAGCTCTTCGTCACCTGGACCCCCTTCCGCAAGGCCTACGGGCCCGAAGCGGGCTTTCCCGCGCAGCCGTCCCGTTTCCTGAAGGAGATGCCCGCGGAGCTGGTGGAGGGGCTGGAAGAGCCCGATGCGGACGCCTATGATCAGCGTCCGAGGGGGCGCTTTTCCGAGACTCCCGCCGCGTACCGCACCCCGTTTGCGCGCAAGGGGGCGGAAGCGCCCCGCAAGGGAGCCACCTGGAACCGTTCCGAGCCGCTGCCGCAGCCGAAATCGATCGCCGAACTGAAGGAATACCTGGCCGCGCAGCCGAAAGGGGCGCCCGGCACCGCAGCGCGCCCTGCCGCGGCGCCGGCCGCCGCCGCGGGCCCGGCCGGGCTGCGGAGCGGGATGCGGGTCCGGCACGAGCAGTTCGGCGACGGCATCATCCTCAGCCGCGAGCGGATGGGGAACGACTTCAAGCTGGTGATCACCTTCAGCCGCGTCGGCCGCAAGTCGCTGGTGGAAAAATTCGCGAAACTCAAGGCGCTGTAGCCGCTTTCCGTCCCCGATAGAGCGATTCGAGCACCGCCAGGTTGATGCGGTCTTCCTCCAGTTCGGGCCCCTTCGGGGTTTCGAGGATCTTGGGGATCGCGAAAAAGCGGCGGTCGTTCATGAGCCAGCCGAAGGGGTCGAGGCCGAGGTGCCCCTTGCCGATGTCGCAGTGGCGGTCCACGCGGCTCCCCAGCCCCTTTTTGCTGTCGTTGACGTGAAAGGCGCGAATCCGGCCGACCCCGATCAGGCGGTCGAACTCGCGCATCACCGCGTCGTACCCCCGCTTCGTCCTCAGGTCATACCCCGCGGCGAAGGCGTGGGCGGTATCGAAGCAGACGCCCACCCGGTCGCCGGCCCCGACCCGGTCCAGGATGGATGCCAGCTCCTCGAAGCTGCGCCCGAGGGTGCTCCCCTGCCCGGCGGTGTTTTCCAGGAGCGGGACGACGGGAGGCCCGACCTCATCGAGCGCCCGGTCGAGCGCCGCAGCCACGCGCGCGCACCCCTCCCTTTCCCCCGTTCCCATGTGCGCGCCGGGGTGCAGCACCAGGTAGGGGACCCCCAGGAAATTGGCCCGCCCCATCTCTTCCATGAAGGCGCGGAGCGATTTTTCGCGCAGCGCCGCGTCGGGGGAGGCGAGGTTGATCAGGTAGCTGTCGTGGGCCACCACCGGTCCGATCCCGGTCCGGGCCCGGGCCGCGGCGAAAAGCTCCCGGTCCTCCGCGGAGAGCGGGCGGGCGTCCCACCGGTTGCTGTTTTTGAGGAAGATCTGCAGCGTGCGGCAGCCGACGCTCTCCCCGCGCTCGAAGGCCTTGTGGATCCCCCCGGCGATCGACATGTGCGCCCCGATCAGCGGCGGCTTCATCGCCCCCCCTCCGGCCCGGGCGGGAGCGGGGCGTGCGCCCGGATCTCGGCGAGCACCCGGGGGCCGTACAGTTCGAGCTTCTTCGCGCCGATGCCGGAGACCGCGAGCAGCCCCTCGGGGGTCGCCGGCTTCTTCCGGGCCAGGTCGCGCAGCGTCGCGTCGCCGAAGACGACGTAGGCGGGGACCCCGGCCTCGGCGGCCAGGGCACGGCGCAACCCGCGCAGCCGCTCGAACAGCGCCCGGTCCACGCCGTCCCAGGAGTCCTTTTCCACCGCCGCCTTGGGCGCCGCCGCCTTGGGCGCCTCGAGCAGGAGGGGTCGTTCGTCCCCCGCGAGCACCCGGCGCCCGCGCGCGGTGAGCTTCAGCACCCCGTAATCGCCCACGCGCGCGAGGCACTCCTGCTCCACCAGCTGCTCGATCCAGTCCCGTACCGCCGGCCGCGATTCCGTTTTGAGGATCCCGTGGGTGGAGAGCCGGTCATGGCCGTTGGCCACGATCCGGTCCTCCCTGGAGCCGTAGAGGACGCCGGCGGTGTAATCGGCCCCGAAGCGTTCCCCCTGCCGCAGCACGCTCGAAAGGATCTTCTGCGCCACGACGAGGGAATCGGCGACCCCTTCCACCTCCCCCAGGCAGATATCGCAGGCGCCGCACGGCTCCGCCCCCGGCGGCTGGCCGAAATAGGCGAGGATCGCCCGGTGCCGGCAGGAGACCCCCCGGCAGAAGCGCGACATCTGTCCCAGCATCGCCAGGCCGTGCTCCACGGTCTGCGGTTCCGATTCCTGGATGATGCGCTTCCAGGTGAGGTAGTCGGCGCCCGAATAGAGGAGGACGCATTCGGCCTCGAGCCCGTCGCGCCCCGCCCGGCCGCTTTCCTGCTGGTAGTGTTCGAGCGACTTGGGCATGGCGGCGTGGATCACGTAGCGGACGTTCGATTTGTCGATCCCCATGCCGAAGGCGACCGTGGCGACGATGAGGTCGGCCTCCTCCCCGATGAACGCGTTCTGGCTCCGGTGCCGCTCCTCGTCCGACATGCCGGCGTGATAGGGGACCGCGCGGCAGCCCTGACGGCGGAGGGTTTCGGTCAGCCGGTCGACGTCGGAACGGCGGAGGCAGTAGACGATGCCCGATTCCCCCGCGTGGCGGTCGATGGCGGCGCGGATCTGCCGCACCCCTTCGGTGCGCCGCCGCACTCGGTAGACCAGGTTGGGGCGGTCGAAGCTGCCGACCAGGACCTCCGGCTCGCCGAGCCGCAGTTGAACGGCGATATCCCGCCGCACCTGTTCGGTGGCCGTAGCCGTATAGGCGCCGATGGGGATTTCGGGGAACGCCTCGCGCAGGAGGCCGAGACGGCGGTATTCGGGGCGGAAATCGTGCCCCCACATGCTCACGCAGTGGGCCTCGTCGACGGCGACGGAGGACACCCCCAGGCCCCGGAGAAAATCGATGAAGCCGGGAGCGAGCAGCCGTTCGGGCGACACGTAGAGAAGCCGGAGCCCCCCCGCGCCCAGCTCCCGGGACACCCGGTTCCGCTCCCCCGCCGACAGGGAACTGTCGAGCCGTCCGGCGGGGATGCCGCACGCGGACAGGGCGTCGATCTGGTCCTTCATCAGGGAAATCAGGGGGGAAACCACCAGGGTCAGCCCGGGAAGGAGGAGGGCGGGCGCCTGGTAACAGAGGCTCTTCCCCCCGCCGGTCGGGAGCACCACGATCGAGTCCCGCCCCCGAAGGACGCACTCCATCGCCTCGCGCTGCAACGGACGGAGCCGGTCATACCCCCAGTACCGCTTCAATGCCTCCGAAATCTCATCGGTCACGGTTTCTCCCGGTCCTCACCGCAACGATAAATATCCATTCCGGCGATCTGTTTTTCAAGGCGGCAGGCGTCGTCGAGGTAGCCGGCCAGGGGGGCGTAGTCCCGGATCGGGTAACGGCCGAAATCGTGGTAGTCGCCGGGGGAGGTGTCCACGACGAGATCCACGCGGTTGTTGGCGAGGTCCTCCTCCAGCATCGGCCACGCCTCGGGGACGGCGCGCCAGGCGATGTCGGCGCGGTCCCGCTCGTCGGGGTCGTTCCCCTTCCGGTATCCCGTGAGGAGGTGCGTGTTCATGAACCGGGTGGCGGGGGTCCGCTCCGCGTAGACGTAGACGGGCGTAAACCACCCCCAGACGAACACCGTGTCGTCCGGGCCCGTGTGATCCCGGATGTAGTCGGTCGCGGGGCGGAAATCGGGCTCGGGCCGCCACCAGGTGTCGGTGGAAGCCTCGAAGAAGACGCCCATCCCCGCGAAGACGAGCCCGGGGATCAGCGTCAGCGCGAGGATGGCCCCCTTCCAGGCGCGCCGGCGCCCCGGGGACCCTTCGGCGAGGAGGCGCCCGGCGCAAAGCGCCGCCACGAGACAGAGGGGGGGGAGGATCTGGATGAAGTAGTGCCCGAACATCCGGCTGCCGAGCAGGGTCGCACCCGTGCTGGCCGCAAGCCAGAGCAGGAGGAAGGCGGAAAACCCGCCCCCGCCGCCGGGGCGCCACCGGCCGGCCTCCCGGCGCACCCAGAGGGCGGCGAGCGCCCACAGGAGGACGGTCGACATGACGAAGGGGAGGAACTCGGCCAGGAGCTGCGGGAAAAACGGGAGCGCCGCGTTCCCCGACTGGATGTACCGGGACGGGTAGGTGAGGTTCCAGAACACCCAGTCGTCGAGAATCCCGGCCCGGTGAAAGAGGAGCGCGACCGCGCCGGCCGGCAGGACGAACCCCGCCCCGAAAAGGAAGGCGGAACCGACGGTGCGCCCGATCCGCGCCCCGCGCCCGAAGAGCGGGAGGGCGACGAGGAAGACCAGGACCGCGGCGCCCCCGACGGCGCCCACCTGCTTGAACAGGGGGGCGAACCCGAAAGCCAGCCCCGCGGCGAAGTAGAGCGCCCGGCGGTCCCGGGTGAAGGCATGGAAGAGGAGGAACGCCCCGAGGGCGTAGGGGAGGCCCATGAAGATCTCGCCGTTGGCCGCGATCATCTTCGGGTAGAGCGAGGCGGTGAAGACGAGATAGAAGAAGAAGGCGCACAGGGCCGCGAGCCGCCCCCCCAGCCCCAGGGTGAGCAGGCCGAGCACCGCGGCCGTGAGCAGGGTCCAGGCTAAGGTCACCCCGTGGACCGCCCGCATGTTGTATTTGCCGAAGAGTTCGAAGGCGGCCCGGTAGACGTAGAAGATCCCCGGCGGCTTGTTCTCGACGGCGTCCCGGTAGGGCAGCCCCCCGTCCATCAACACCACGGCGGCCCCGGCGTAGCACCCCTCGTCCATGTCCTGCAGGGTGTGCAGCAGGTAGGGAACCCTCAGAACGGCGGCGAAGAGCACAATCAGGCCGAGGGTCCGGATCGTCCTGGCCGTCATCGGTCCCCCTTGGGGCGGAGCGGGTCTCAGATGACCGTTCCGCTGCGAATCCAGGCCCCTTTGGGCACGACGATGATCCCGTCCCGGATGCAATAGTTCTCGTCGTCTTTTTCCTGCAGGTTGTGGGCGTTGATGATGGAGACGTTGTCGCCGATCCGCACGTTCTTGTCGATGATGGCGTTGATGATCGTGCAGTGGTTCCCGATGCCGATGTGGGGCTGCTTTTTCTCCGTGTTTTCCAGCAACTGCTCCGCGGTCTCGTAGTGGTCGGCGCCCATGACGATCGAGTGCTTGATCGTCGTTCCGCTCCCGATGCGGCTGCGGACGCCGATGACGGAGTGCTTGATGTCGGCGCCCGTGAGGATGCAGCCGGTGGAGATGATGGACTGGTGCACGTTGCAGTTGTTGAGCTTCGACCCGGGCAGGTTGCGCGGGTGGGTGTAGATGGGCCGCGTGACGTCGTAGAAATTGAACCGGGGGGCGACGTCGGCCAGGGCGAGGTTGGCTTCGTAGAACGCCCGGATGGTCCCGACATCCTCCCAGTACCCGTCGAAGGGACAGGCCCACACGCGATGGGTCCCGATCGCCTGGGGGATCACTTCCTTGCCGAAATCGGCCGCCGTCGTGCCGGTGAGCAGGTCCACCAGGAACCGCTTTTCGAACACGTAGATCCCCATGCTGGCCAGGTAGTTCCGGCCGTCGGGCCGGTCTTCCGAGATCAGGCCCGGCAGCTCCTCCGGCTTCGGTTTCTCGCTGAAGCCGACCACCTCCCCCCCCGGCGCCGTCTTCATGATGCCCAGCTCCGGGGCATCGGCGGCGGAAACCGGGATCGCCGCCACCGTGATCTCGGCGCCGCTCCGGATGTGGCAGTCGATGACCCGGCGCAGGTCCATCTGGTACAGCTGGTCCCCGCTCAGCACGATGATGTACTTCGCGTCCTCGTACGGGATCAGGTGCTTGAGGCTGCGGCGCACGGCGTCGGCCGTCCCCTGGAACCAGCTCGAGCTTTCGGGCGTCTGCTCGGCGGCCAGGATGTCGACGAAGCCGCCGTTGAACATGTCGAACTTGTACGTCTGAACGATGTGCTTGTTGAGGGAGGCCGAATTGAACTGCGTCAGCACGAACACCCGGTTGATGTGGGAGTTCAGGCAGTTGCTGATCGGGATGTCGATGAGGCGGTATTTGCCGCCCAGGGGCACGGCAGGCTTGCTCCGCTCCTTGGTCAGGGGATACAGGCGCTGCCCCTGTCCGCCCCCCAGAATCACTCCTATGACGTCTTTCATGCCCGCACTCCGACGGTTCCGGCCCGCGCCCGCGGGCGTGTTCTACCCGGCCGCGAAACCCTCCACCGCCTCGTAAAAGCAGGAGCGCGCCCCGGTGTGGCACGCGGGCCCCTTCGGGCGGACCCGGATGACCAGGGCGTCCAGGTCGCAATCGGCCGCGACACTGACGACCTCCTGCGTGTTACCCGAGGTCTCCCCCTTGTGCCAGAGGCATTGGCGGCTCCGGCTGAAAAAAACGGTTTCCCCCAGCTCCAGCGTCTTCCGGAGGCTTTCACGGCTCACATAGGCCACCGTGAGCACCTCGCCCGTGGCGGCGTCCTGGACGACCGCGGGGATCAGCCCGCTCGCGCCCCATTTAAGATCTTCGATCGTTTTCATATTCGCTCTCTTGTCCGGTGATGTCCACACTATTCCGCCGGGCGCACCGGGATCCCCCGCGCAAGCAGGTATCTCTTGGCTTCGGCGATCGTGTGGTTGCCGAAATGAAAGATGGACGCGGCCAGCACGGCGCTGGCCCGCCCCTCGGTCAGCGCGTCGGCCAGGTGTTCGAGCGCGCCGCACCCCCCGGAGGCGATGACGGGGATGCCCACCCGCTCCGACACCCGGCGGTTCAATACATTATCGTACCCGTCCCGGGTCCCGTCCCGGTCCATGGAGGTCAGCAGGATCTCCCCGGCGCCCCGTTCGGCCGCCTCCGCCGCCCAGTCGACGGCCTCGAGCTCGCGCCGGACCCTTCCGCCGTGGGTCGTGACTTCCCACCGCGGCCGCTCCGGGTCCCACGGGAGCGCCCGGCGCGCGTCGATGGCCACGACGATGCACTGCGACCCGAAATAGCGCGCCGCCTCGGCGATCAGGCCGGGATGCTCGATGGCCGAGGTGTTGAGCGACACCTTGTCGGCGCCGGCGCGCAGGATGGCCTGGATGTCCTCCAGGGTGCGCAGCCCCCCGCCGACGGTGAAGGGGATGAAGACGCGGTCGGCGACCGCCCGGACCATCCGGGTCACGATCTCCCGGCGGTCGGAGGATGCCGTGATGTCGAGAAACACCAGCTCGTCCGCCCCCTCGGCGTCGTAGCGCGCGGCCGCTTCCACCGGGTCCCCCGCGTCGACCAGGTTGACGAAATGGGTCCCCTTGACGACGCGCCCGTCCCGCACGTCCAGGCAGGGAATGATTCTTTTTGCCAGCATGCGCCTAAAACCTTCCGTGTATTCCCCGGCCCGTCACTGCCAGGACAGCATCCGGGCCCGCAAACCCCTGAAATCGATCTTGCCGTCATAGAGCGCCCGGCCGAGGATGACCCCCTCGATCCCGGCGTCGCGCCGCAGCCAGAGCTCCCGGACATCGGCCTCGGAGGCGACGCCGCCGCTGGCGATGACCCGGAGCCCCGACTCCCGGGCGACCTTCTCGGTTTCCTCGACGTTGACCCCGGTGAGCATCCCGTCGCGCGCCACGTCGGTATAGACGATGCGCTCGACCCCGAGCGCCTTCATGTCGCGGGCCAGGTCCACGGCCGCCACGGGCGTCTGGTCCACCCACCCGCGCAGGGCCACCTTCCCCTGCCGCGCGTCGATGCCGGCCACCACGGCGCCCGGGTGGCGCCGCGCCGCCTCGGCGACGACGGCGGGGTTGTCCACCGCCACGGTCCCCAGGATGGCACGGTCGGCGCCCAGGTCGAAAACGGCCTCGATCTGGTCGAGCGTCCGCAGCCCGCCCCCGAACTCGACCGGGATCTTCAGGGAGCGGAAGATGGAGCGCGCAACGTCCAGGTGCGCCGAGCGCCCGCTGAAGGCGCCGTCGAGGTCGACCAGGTGGAGCCGCGTCGCCCCCTCGGCCTCCCAGTGGAGCGCCATGGCCAGCGGGTCGTCGCCGTATTCCGTCACCCGGGAGGCGACCCCTTCCTGGAGCCGGACGCATTTCCCCCCCTTCATATCCACGGCCGGTATCAGTTCCAGCATTTCCGTCCCCCCGTCAAATCGCGAGAAAGTTCTCCAACAGCCGCTTCCCGATGTCATGGCTCTTCTCGGGGTGGAATTGCGCCCCCCGCACGTTGTCCCGGCCCGCCACCGAACAGAACGGGTGACCGTAGACCGTCCGCGCCAGCACGTGCTCCCCGGCGTCGGGCTCGACATAGAGGGAATGCACAAAATAGAAATAGCTCCCGTCGGCGATGCCCCGGAACAGGGGGTCGGGCCGGAGGTCCTCGACCTGGTTCCACCCGATGTGGGGCACCCGCAGACCCGGGGCGCGGAAACTGCGCACATGTCCCGGGATCAGTCCGAGCCCGCGGTGGCTGCCGAACTCCTCGCTGTGGGTAAAGAGCAGCTGCAGGCCGAGGCAGAGGCCGAGCAGCGGCGTCCCCGCCCGCGCGGCCTCGCAGAGGGCTTCGTCCAATCCGGCGCGCTCGAGGTTCGCCATGGCGTCCCCGAAGGCCCCGACCCCGGGGAGGACGAGGCGCCCCGCCCGGCGCACGGCTTCGGCGTCGGCCGAGATCCGCGGCCGGCCGCCCACGGCCGAGAGCGCCTTCTCCACGCTGCGCAGGTTGCCCATGCCGTAGTCGACGATGAGGGTTTCCGCTCTGTCGGCCAAGCTAGAGCACCCCCTTGGTGGACGGCACTCCCTGGATGCGCGGGTCGGTGCGTGTCGCCCCGGAGAGGGCGCGCGCCGCCGCCTTGAACACCGCCTCGAAGATGTGGTGCGCGTTGCGGCCGTGGAGGAGTTCGATGTGCAGGTTGAGCCGGCCGTGGGTCGACACGGCGCGCCAGAATTCCTCCACGAGCTCCGAGTCGAGCTCCCCGACCCGTTCCCGCTGCACCTCGACGTCGTAATGGAGGTACGGCCGCCCCGAGAGGTCGGCGACGACGCGGGCCAGCGCTTCGTCCATGGGGAAGTAGGCGTGGGCGAAGCGCACCAGCCCGCTCTTGTCCCCCAGGGCCTCGCCGAGCGCCATCCCCAGGCAGATGCCGATGTCCTCGACCGAATGGTGCGCGTCGACCCCCAGGTCCCCCCGGCAGGCGACGTCGAGGTCGAAGATCCCGTGCCTGGCGAAAAGCCCGAGCATGTGGTCGAAAAACTGCACCCCCGTATCGATGCTGCCGTTGCCGGCGCCGTCCAGGTCGAGCGTCAGCGTGATATCGGTTTCCTTCGTGGTCCGGTGGATCATCGCCCGTCGTCCGTTCATAGGGCCCCCGCCTCGCGCGCGCTGCCGGCCGCCCCGAGGGACTCCAGGCCGGCGCGCAACGCCGTCAGCAGTTGAGTGTTCTCCTCCGGCGCGCCCACGCTGACGCGCAGGCAGCGCCCGAGGGTGGGGTACGAACTCACGTCCCGCACCAGGACGCCCCGGCGGTAGAGATCCTCGAAGATCTCCCGCGGGGGAACCGGGATCTCGATCAGGAAGAAGTTGGATTGCGACGGGTAGACCCTGACCCCCGGGATCTCCCGGAGTTCGCGCTCCAGGCGCTTCTTTTCGGACAGCATCGTCTCGATCGCCGGCCGGAAGCGGTCGATGTGGTCCAGCGCGACCTCGGCCGCCGTGAGGCTGAACTGGTTGATGTTGTAGGGGAGCTTCGCCTTGGAAATCTGGGCGACGAGGTCCGGGTGCGCCATGAGGTAGCCCAGCCGCAGCCCCGCCATTCCCATCGCCTTGGAAAAGGTCCGCGTGATGACCAGGCGCGGGTAGCGCTCGAGCAGCCCGAACCCGGTGTGGCCGCAGAACTCGTAGTAGGCCTCGTCGAGCAGCACGAAGCCCTCGAATTCGTCCAGGATGCGGCGGATCTCCCCTTCCCGGATCGCGCACCCGGTGGGGTTGTTGGGGTTGTTGACGACGAGCACGCGGGCGCCCGCCTCCCGCGACCGGGAGATCAGGGCGTCGACGTCGTAGGTCATGTCGGCGCCCAGGGGGATGTCGACGACGTCGGCCCCCAGGATGGTGGCGATCAGCCGGTAGACGGTGAAGGTGGGAACCGGGATGGCCACGCGCGTGCGCGCCCCCACCAGCACCATCAGCGTCGCCTGCAGCAGTTCGTTGGAGCCGTTGCCGGCCAGGATCCCCTCCTTGGGCCAGCCGACGAATTCCGCCAGCTTCGCGTGCAGCCGGTCGGGGATGAAATCGGGGTAGCGCGACCACTGCCGCGCGCGGAAGCGCCGGAACGCCTCCTCCTTGAGATCCGCCGGGAAATCGAAAGGGTTCTCGTTCTGGTTGAGCTTGACCCCGGCCTCGTACGCGTGGAGCGTATAGGCCGGCACTTTCAAGACCCGGGACTTTACCCCGCGGAGGGGCGACGTCTTCTTCACGGTCACTTGTCCTTGCGCTTGAGGGTTTTCGGGGACTCCTGGCGGATGGACACGCTCCGGGCGTGCGCATCGAGGCCTTCGGAGCGGGCCAGCGCGTCGATCGATTTCCAGGTGCGGGCCAGCTCCTGCTTCGTGTAGCGGATGATGCCGGTCTTGCGCTGGAAGTGGTACACCCCGAGCGGCGAAAAGAAACGCGCCGTGCCCGCGGTGGGCAGCACGTGGTTGCTCCCCGCGAAATAGTCCCCCACCGCCTCGGGGGTGTAGTCCCCGTAGAAGATCGATCCCGCGTTGCGCACCGTCTGGATCGCCGAGGCGGGGATGCTGGAGAAGATCTCGAGGTGCTCCGGGGCGATCTCGTTGATCCACTCCGGGTAGTCGTGGTAGCTGTCCATGATGACGATGGCACCGTAATTGTCGAGCGACTTCCGGGCGATCTCCTTCCGGTCGAGCGACCGCAGCTGCAGCTCCAGTTCGCGCTGCACCAGCACCGCGTGGGGCACGGAGTCGGTGAAGCAGATCGAGCAGGCGAACTCGTCGTGTTCGGCCTGCGAGAGCATGTCCGCGGCGATGAAGCGCGGGTTGGACTCCGCCGTCGCCATGATGACGACCTCGCTCGGGCCGGCGATCATGTCGATGTCGACCTGCCCGAAGACCTCCCGCTTGGCGGCGCTGACGTAGGCGTTGCCGGGGCCGACGATCTTGTCCACGCGCGGGATCGTCTCCGTGCCGTAGGCGAGCGCCGCCACCGCCTGGGCGCCCCCGACCAGGTAGATCTCCGTCATGTTGAGTTCGTAGAGGGCGGCGGCGATGATGGGGTGCTGCTGGAAGGTGCCGGGCGGGGTCACGACCACGATCCGCGGGACCCCCGCGATCTTCGCGGGGATGACGTTCATCAGGACCGACGAGGGGTAGGCCGCGCTCCCCCCGGGGACGTAGACGCCCACGCTGTCGATCGGCAGCACCCGCTGCCCCAGGACCGCCCCCGGCTTGCGGTACTCCCACGATTTCTGCACCTGCCGCTTGTGGTAGGCGTGGATGTTGAAGATGGCCTTTTCCAGGTCGCGGAGCAGGGAGGGGTCGGCCTTTTTGGCCGCCGCCCGCAGCGTCTGGGGGCGGACCCGCAGCTGGCGCGCCGGGAGCTTGACCTTGTCGAACCGCTCCGTGAAGCGCACCAGGGCGCGGTCCCCCTCCTTCTGGACCTGGGAGATGATCTGCCGCACCGAGGCGGAAATCTCACTCGTCGCCAGGATCTTCCGGCTTTCCAGGCGGGCATAGAGCCTGGCCTTGTCTTTGGCGTGATAGATGCGGACCATAAACACCTTCCCGTGTGACGTATCAGGAATCGGCGGCAGCCTCAATCCTGCATGGGTTCCACTGCAGCCGGCTCGGACATCAGGGCCTCGATCCCGGCGATCTCCCTGGGCGCTTCGGAAGTGAGCACTTCATGACCGCCTTCGGTCACCAGCACCGTGTCTTCGATGCGGACCCCCAGGTTCTTCTCCTTCAGGTACACCCCCGGCTCGACGGCGATCACGACCCCGGGCTCCAGCGGCGCCCCTTCCCCGACGTCGTGCACGGCCATGCCGACGTAATGCACGAACCGGTGGGGAGAGGGCCCGCCGTACCCGTGCCGGCCGAGCGCCTCCCGGGCGGCCTCCTCCAGCTCCCTGAACGTGGCGCCGGGGCGGACCTCCCCGAGGGCCGCCTTCTGCGCCTCGAGCACCGCCCGGTAGACTTTCGCCTGCCCGGCGCTGAATCTTCCCGAAACCGGGAACGAGCGGGTGACGTCGGCCGTGTAATAGCCGTAGTCGGGGCCGAAATCCATGACCACCATCTCCCCGGCCATCATTTTGCGCCGATTGCGCCCATAATGCAAAACGCACGAATTCGGCCCGGAAGCGACGATGGGGTAAAAGGCGTACCCCGCCGCCCCCCGGCTCAAAAACCCGTACTGCGCCCGCGCCGCCAGCCGGTATTCGTACTCCCCGGGAGCCGCCATCCGCATGGCCTCCCGGATGCCGAGCGCCCCGATCCGTCCGGCCTCCCGGAGCAGGGCGATCTCCCGCGCGTCCTTGACCCGCCTCATCCCGTCGAGGACGGGCGCGAGGTCCCGGATCTCGATCGACGGACCGAGACGGTCCCGCAGGTTGCGCTCGAACGCCGCCTCCCCCGGTTCCCGGCCGTCCCACGGGTCGAAACGGCGCGCCCCGGCGGCGGCGAGGGCCCGGTCGCGGCTGACGGCCGCCGTTTCCCGCGGGGAACGGGGCAGGTAAAGGACGCCCGCCGCGCCCGCCCGTCGATCCAGCTCCTCCCCGAACCGGGCCGCGTCGAGCACCGCGTCCATCCCGGTCGCGCGCCGCGCCTCCGGCCCGGGGTACAGGCGCTCCCCTTCCCATTCCTCCCGGTCCCGGTCGCGCGGCGGCAGGAACAGGACGCTCTCCCGGCGTGCGCCGTCGATGAGCAGCAGGGCGCCGGGGACCTCCGTGCCGGTCAGATAGTAAAA
>CAZWXG010000011.1:7263-14347 GCA_964637825.1 uncultured Acidobacteriota bacterium | reverse complement strand
AGGATGAGAAAACCGGCCGCCGCGATCCGCAACATTCCCCCGCTCCAAAGAATGGATCATAGCATCAAGTCCGGGGGGATGGGCGGAAAAGCTGCAGATCCGGCCCGATACGGGGATCAGGCGCCTTCTTTCCCGCCGAGCAGCGACCCGCGCGTGATCGCGCGCGCGCCGAAGCGCCGCACGATGTCGTCCGCCGCCTCGGCCAGTTTCCGGTCCCGCGCCGGGGCGGGGGGGAAAAGCGCCCGCTGCCCCCCGCCCGGCTCCAGGCCGGAAGCGGTGACTCCGAGGAGTCTCACCTCCATCCCGTCGCGGAACAGTCCCCCGAACAGCTCCAGGGCCACCGGAAAGACCGCTTCGGCCGTATCCACCGCCTCCGCGAGCGACCGGCGCCGGGTCGAGGTGGTGAAATCGGACCGGCGGAACTTGAGGGTGACGGTGCGGGCGCGGACCCCCTCGGCCCGAAGCCGCCGCGCCACCCTCTCGGAGAGGTCGAGGAGCGTGTTCCGGAGCCGCAGCCGGTCGGCGGTGTCGCGTTCGAAGGTGACTTCGTGGCCGATGCTCCTGCACCCCGTCCCCGCCGACACCGGCCGGTCGTCGATCCCGCAGGCCAGGAGCCAGAGCCTCTCTCCATGGTCCCCCAGCAGGCGGGCGGCCTCCCCGGCGCCCAGGGCGGCCAGCTGCCCCACGGTCCCGACTCCCAGCGCCTTGAGCCGCGCTTCCGTCTTCGGCCCGATGCCCCAGAGCCTGCCGATGGCGAGGGGGGCCAGGAATTCCCGTTCGCGCCCCGGCTCGACGACGACGAGCCCGTCCGGTTTTTCGAGGTCGGAGGCCACCTTGGCCACGAACTTGTTCGCCGCGACCCCCACGGAGGCCGTGAGATCGAGTTCCCGCCCGATCCGTTCCCTGAGCTTCCGGGCGATGACCTCTCCCGGCCCGAACAACCGGCGGCACCCGGTGACATCCAGGAAGGCCTCGTCGACGCTCACCGGCTCCACGAGATCGGTGAAATCGGACAGGATGCCCATGACGAGGCCCGACTCCCGGGCATACTTGCGCATGTCCGGGAGGAGATAGACCCCCCCGGGGCACAGCTTCCACGCCTCTGAAATCGGCTGGGCGGAATGGACCCCGAATCTGCGGGCCTCGTACGAACAGGTCGCCACGATCCCCCGCCCGCGCCCCCCCCTGGGGTCCGCCCCCACGATGACGGGCCGGCCGCGGTACTCGGGGCGGTCGCGCTGTTCGACCGCCGCGTAGAAGGCATCCATGTCGACGTGCAGGATCGTCCGCTCCATAGGTCAAGTAAACCACAGAACGGGCCGCCGTCACAGATTCCCCGGGGCCGGCGGAGCAAAAACCTGACGCGGCGCCGCCCGGATGCCGATCTGCCCTGCAGGGGGGAGGATCGGCCGGGATCTGGTGTATGATATCCCCCGCTACGGGAAACAGGGGAAACCACGGGGATCGCGACGATGGAAACAGGGCGGCGGCAATCGAGGATTCTGGTGACCGGGGGGGCGGGCTATATCGGCTCCCACACGGCGGTGGAGCTGCAGCAGCGGGGATACTCCGTCGTCATCGTGGACAACCTCTCCAACTCCCGGGCCGACGTGGTGGACCGGATCGCCGAGATCACCGGCGTGCGCCCCGAATTCCACGATTTCGACCTGACCGACCGCGCAAAAACCGAAGCGTTCTTCGCCTCCGCCCCGGACCTGGACGCCGTCATCCACTTCGCAGCCTTCAAGGCGGTCGGGGAGAGCATGCGCGACCCGCTCGCCTACTACCGCAACAACCTGGAATCGCTCCTGCGGGTGCTCGAGGGGATGGGGCGCCACGGCCTGCAGAACCTGGTGTTCTCTTCCTCCGCGACGGTCTACGGCCAGCCGGACGAGCTGCCGGTCCGGGAAACCTCCCCCGTCCAGGAAGCCTGGTCCCCCTACGGGAGCACCAAGCAGATGGCCGAGCAGATCCTCCGGTTTTCGGTCGCGGCATACGGGCTGCGTGCCATCGCCCTGAGGTATTTCAACCCGGTGGGGGCGCACGAATCGGCCCTGATCGGCGAACTCCCCCTGGGGGTCCCCAACAACCTCGCCCCCTTCATCACCCAGACGGCGGCCGGGCTGCACGAATGCCTGGAGGTCTTCGGCACCGACTACGGCACGGCCGACGGCACCGCGGTGCGCGACTACATCCACGTCGTCGACCTGGCCCGCGCCCACGTGGCCGCGGTGGCGCGCATGATCGGGGGGAAGACCCGGTCCGGTTTCGAGGTCTTCAACCTGGGGACGGGCAAGGGGTACAGCGTGCGCGAGGTCATCGACGCCTTCGAAAGGGTATCCGGCGTCCGGCTCCATGTCCGGACGGCCGGCCGCCGGAGCGGGGACGTGGAGCAGGTGTGGGCCGACACCTCGCTCGCGAACCGGGAACTCGGGTGGAAGGCGGAAAAGGGGCTGGACGACATGATGCGTTCCGCGTGGAAATGGGAACAGGCGCTCTCCCGGAGCCGGTCCGCCGGGAAGGAGTAGGCGCCGCGGCCGTCGCCCGGGCCCGGACGGCTACAGATCCACCTTGCGCAGGCGCAGCGCGTTCGCGATCACCGAGACCGAACTGAAAGTCATGGCCGCGCTCGCGATCATGGGGTTGAGCAGCAGCCCCAGGGCCGGGTAGAGCACCCCCGCGGCGACGGGCACCCCGAGGATATTGTAGACGAAGGCGAAGAAGAGGTTCTGGCGGATGTTCCGGATCGTGGCCCGGCTGAGCTTGAGCGCCCGCACCGCGCCGCGCAGGTCCCCGCCGACGAGGGTGATGCCCGCGCTCTGCATCGCGATGTCGGTCCCCGTCCCCATGGCGATCCCCACGTCGGCCCGGGCCAGGGCGGGGGCGTCGTTGACGCCGTCCCCCGCCATCGCCACGACTCTCCCCTCGCGCCGCAGGCGCCCGATGAAATCGCCCTTGCTCTCGGGGGACACCTCCGCCTCCACGGCGTCGATCCCCAGCTGGTTCGCCACGATCTCGGCCGTGGTCCGGTTGTCCCCCGTCAGCATGATCACGCGGATTCCCTGCCGGTGAAGCTCGGCCACCGCCACGCGGGCCGAGTCCCGGATCGGGTCCGCCACGCCGAGGAGCCCGGCCGGGGCGCCGTCGATCGACACGAGCATCACGCTCCTCCCCGCCCGCCTCAACTCGTGCGCCGCCTCCTCGAGCGGGTCCGGACTCCCGCCCGCCTCCCCCAGCAGGACGCTGTTGCCCACGGCCACCCGGTGCCCGTCGACGACGCCCGTGACCCCCTTCCCGGTCACCGACCGGAAATCGGCCGCCCGGGACAGCACCAGCCCGCGGTCCAGGGCCCCGGCGACCACGGCGGACGCCAGCGCGTGCTCGCTCCCCTGCTCCAGGCTCGCCGCCAGCCGGAGCATTTCCGACCCGGTCCACGCGCCCAGGGGTTGCACGGCCGTGAGCGCCGGCTTTCCCTCGGTCAGGGTACCGGTCTTGTCGACCACCAGGGTGTCCACCTTTTCGAGCCGCTCGAGCGCCTCGGCGTTGCGGATCAGCACCCCCGCGCGGGCCCCGCGCCCCGTCCCCACCATGATCGACATCGGCGTCGCCAGGCCCAGGGCGCACGGGCAGGCGATGATGAGGACCGCGATCGCGGCCGCCAGCGCGTAGACGCTCCGCGGTTCGGGCCCGACCAGGCTCCAGACGACGAAGGCGGCCAGCGCCACGGCGATCACCGCCGGGACGAACCAGGAGGCGACCCGGTCCGCCAGGCGCTGGATGGGCGCCCGGCTCCGCTGCGCTTCGCTCACCATGCGCACGATCCGGGCCAGGAGCGTGTCGGCCCCCACCTTTTCCGCCTTCATGATGAAGCTCCCGGTCCCGTTCAGGGTCCCGCCCGTGACCGGGCTGCCCGCCGATTTCTCCACCGGCATCGCCTCTCCCGTCACCATCGCCTCGTCGACCGCGCTCGCCCCTTCCACCACCCGGCCGTCCACCGGGATCTTCTCCCCCGGGCGCACCCGCAGCAGGTCCCCCGCGACCACCCGGTCGAGGGGAAGGTCCGTTTCGGAGCCGTCGTCCCGGACGACGCGCGCGGTGCTGGGGGCCAGCCGGAGCAGTTCCCGGATGGCGCTCCCGGTCCGGCTGCGCGCCCGCAATTCCAGGACCTGGCCGAGGAGAACCAGGGTGATGATCACGGCCGAAGCCTCGAAGTAGACTTCGGGGGTGCCGCCGTGGCCGAGGAAGGAACGGGGGAGCAGGCCGGGGAAGAGGAGGGCGACGACGCTGTACAGGTAGGCGGCCCCGGTGCCGAGCGCGACCAGGGTGAACATGTTGAGGCTCCGGTTGACGATCGAACTCCATGCCCGCCGGAAAAAGGGCCATCCCCCCCACAACACCACGGGGGTGGAGAGCGCGAACTGGGCCCAAACGCCGGCCGTGCCGTGGATGCCGAGGGCCATCCCCCCCATGGCGATCAGCATCAGGGGGAGGGTCAGGGCCAGGCAGACGAGGAACCTGCGCTTCATCGCGCCCATTTCGGGGTTTTCCGCTTCGTCCAGCCCGGGGGCGAGCGGCTCCAGGGCCATGCCGCAGACGGGGCAGGACCCGGGGCCCTTCTGCCGGACTTCGGGATCCATCGGACAGGTGTACACCACCTCTTCCCCCCCGCTTCCGGCGCGGGCCGGCGCCTGCACCTGCGCGGCAGGCCCCGCCAGGAAGGATTCCGGGGCGGCCCGGAATTTTTCGAGGCAGCCGGGGTTGCAGAAGTAGTAGATCCGGCCCTCGTGTTCCAGCTTTCCGGCCGCCTTTTCAGGCGGGAATCGCATCCCGCAAACGGGGTCCTCTACCTTCGCGTCCATTCGCCGTTCTCCATCAGAATCCGTCCCTGGCACCATTATAGCCCATTTACCCGCTTTCGGGCCCCGGCCCTCCCCGCACCGCCGCATCGAGGCGATCGGACAGGTGGCCCGCGTCGCGGACGGCGCCGCCCAGGCTCCGCTCCCAGACCAGCCGGCTCTCCATGCAGAGATACACCGCGACGCCGGGGGCGCACTCGCGGATCCAGGCGTTCATCTTCCGGTAGATCTCCTCCCGGACCGGCCGGAAATAGCGCAGCTTCCCGTGATGACCGGGGACGAACTCGCCCCGGGGGAGGCGCGAATCGGGATGGCGCTCGATGAGGCGCTCGCGCAGGTGGGGCGTAAAGCGCAGCGCGCCCAGGCTGATCCAGGCCACGTCGCGGGGGTCGACGACGGAGAAGATCTGCCGGACGACGTCGCGGTATTCCTCCTCCCAGCCGTCGTAGTGCACGATCGGGTCGAAGTGGAAACCGAGCCGGTAGCCCCAGCGCCGGCAGCGGTCGGCGGCGGACAGCCGCTCCTCGAGCGTCGCCGCGCCCCCCTCCTCCGAGCGGCAGATCCGGCGCGAATTCATCGACCAGGAGACCACCGTGCGCCCCCCGTGCCCGAGCCCCTCGAGGTTCGCGACCTGGTCCGATTTGGTCTTGAGTTCGAGGATGCCGTTCGGCAGGGAGGCGAAAAACGGGACCACCCGCCGGGAATAGCCCGTGATGGGGTCCAGGGCGAGCGAATCCGCCAGCTCGCCGGTGCCGATCCGGAAGAAACGGTCGGGGTTCTGCCCCAGCGTCCGGCCGATCTCTTCCAGGAAGTCCTCGATATTGGTGCAGACGACGATGGCGCTCCCGCTGAGATAGGACTGCAGCACGCAGTAGGTGCACTCGAAGTGACAGTTCCAGGCGTAGCTGGCGGTGAAGTAGTTGCAGCACATCTCCGCCCCGGACCCCTGGCACTGTTTCAGGAACTTCCCGCGGTAGCGCGCGAGGATCAGCGTATCGCGGGACGCCGAAACCCTGCCGGCGTCCTCCACCGTCCGGCGGGGGATCCCCTGAAGGTTTTGGAGGATCCCGGCGGTAGCGGAATCGTTCCACGATTCCGCTTCGACGATCACTTCCCTGGGGCGATAGGCGATCATGGGCGCTCCCTATCCATCGACCTCGAACAGTGTTTCCAGGCCGGGCCCGCGGGCCGCCCGCTCGAGTTCCCCCACCAGTTCCCGGAAGCGCGCCGCGTCCGGGGCCGAGAACTCGACCCGGATGTCGGCGGTCTCGAAATAGGGGTGGGCAACGAGCCGGATCGACCCGGGGAGGCCGAGCGCCCGCTCCCGCTCCCGGAACCGGTCCCGGGCCCGCGTCAACCGGGGATGGCGCCGGCGATAGAGCACCTCGTAGAGCCGATCCCCCTTTTGAGCAGGGGAGAGCGAGGGGTCGCAGAGAATCGCCCCCGCCTCCTCCCCGTCCAGGGGGGCGCCCCAGGAAGCGCCGTCCCCGGCGGCCAGGTCCCGGAGCAGCCCGAGGACCTGGCGCTGCAGGCTGGCGCTGAGCCGGATGCGCTCCATCAGGAGGGCGAAACGATCCTGCCTCTCCGGGGGCATCCGTGCCAGCGCTTCCACGCTCTGCTGCGTCAGGATTCCCCCGGCCAGGCAGCGGCGCAACCCGGGGCGGGCCCGGTCGACCAGGAGCTGGGACTCGAGGACGTCGGCGTGCGGGGGCAGGCCCAGGAGCGGAAGATAGACGCGAACGATCGTTTCGGGGGACAGGCCGGTCTCCCCGAGCTTGCGGAGCGCGCGGGCCCGCTCGAGCGGTTCCAGCGCCCGGGCCGCGAGGTTGTCCCGCAGCGCGAATTCCAGCGGGTGCAGGGGGGAAAAATCGGCCGGGCCGAGCACCCGCGCCGGGACCGACTCCCGGCCCAGGGCCCGGGCGGCATGGACCCTGCGGAACCCGCAGACGATGATCCTCCGTCCGCCGCGCTCGAGCAGGACCACCGGGTTCAGCTGTCCGATCTCACGAAGGGACCGCGCGAGTGCCGGCGCCTCCAGTTCCTCGCTGATCCTGAGGTCCTCGTTTCCCGTATCGATGTCCCGGATGGGCATGTCGGCGATCTTCATGGCCCAAGCATATCGGAACCGGGCGGGGGTTCACAAGCCGATGCGAGCGCCGATCGTTTCAAGTTGTGTTTGCGGAAGGCTTTTGATATAAAGCCGCAAGGTGCCGGGCGGTCGCAGGACG
>CAZWXG010000011.1:0-7163 GCA_964637825.1 uncultured Acidobacteriota bacterium | reverse complement strand
CAGCAGGCGCAGGATTACACCGACGCGCAATACAAGAGCTACGAGGAGATCAAGGCCACGACCGACGCCGCCGCCAAGGTGGAAAAGGCCGCGCAATTCCTGAAGGAAAACCCCAAGACGAGCCTGCGCGAGCACGTGCTGAATGAATACCAGACCCTCATCGTGAACCTGGGTCAGCAGCAGGACTACGCGCAGATCATCACCCTGGGGAACAAATTCCTGGCGGCCGTGCCCGACGACGATTTCACCTTCGCCGCCATGGCCGAGGCGTATTCGAAAACGGACAACACCAAGGGCTTCGCCACCTTCGGAGAAAAGGCCTACGCGGCCAATCCGAGCGGCCAGCTGGCCCACGCCCTCGCCAGGGCCTACCAGCAGCTGGGCAACCAGGCCAAGTTCGCCCAGTGGGGGGAGCGCGCCCTGGCCAAGGATGCGAGCCATTTCGAGATCTCGGATGGTCTGACCCGCCACTTCCTGGGCACCCAGGAAATGGCCAAGGCGACCAAGTACGCCAGGATGACGGTCGCCTCCCTTCCCAAGGCGGAAAAGCCGGCGTCGGTGAGCGCGGCCGACTGGAAGAAGGGCACCGACAGCTATTACGCCACGGCCTACTTCACGATCGGGATCTCTGCCTACCAGAACCAGAGCTACGCCTCGGCGATCACCAACCTGGACAAATCGGTGGGGTATTACAAAAGAAACGACAGCGCCTACTACCACCTGGGGCTGGCCTACTGGCAGTCGGGCAAGTCGGCCCCGGCCATGCTGAACTTCGCCAAGGCCTACGTGCTCAAGGGATCGTCGGCGGCGGCGGCGCGGCAGAACCTGGAAAAGCTCTGGAAGAGCAGCCACCGCGGTTCCCTGGCCGGCATCAACAACGTCATCCAGAAAGCCGAACAGGAACTGAAGTAGTCCCGTCCCCCGGGACCGCCCCGCGCGGGCGGTCCCGGGAACGCTTTCCCATCGCCCCGCGTTTACTGCAGCGCCCGGACCCGGACCTCGATCCCCGCCTCGTCCTTCAACAGATCCACCAGCCGTGACGTGTCGGTGTCCCCGAAATGATAGGGGTACAGCACCCCGGGACGCAGCGCCCGGGCCACGTCGGCGACCTGTTCGGGCGTCATCGTAAAGGGCTGGTTCATCGGCAGGAAGGCGATGTCGATCCCCTCGAGCTTCTTGATTTCGGGGACATTCTCCGTATCCCCGGCGATATGGACGCGCCGGTCCCCGAAGGTGAGCACGTAGCCGTTGCCGTTGCCCCGGGGATGGAACGCCTTTTCGTGATTGTAGGCGGGGACCGCCTCGACAGGAATGCCGGCCAGGGTGCGCACATCCCCGTTTTTCATCACGAGCGCACCGGCGAGCGCTCCCGCCGCCTTTTCGTTGGCGGCCACGACGGTGCGCGAGGTGCTGACGGCCGCGACCGCCTTGGCGTCCAGGTGGTCGCCGTGCTCGTGCGTGACCAGGACCAGGTCCGCCTTCGGCATCGTCGCGTAATCGGCATACATCGACACGGGGTCGACGTGGATCACCTTCCCCGCATAGGTCAGCATCAGCGTCCCGTGCCCGACGAACGCGATTTTCAGCTCCCCGCCCGAGGTCTCGAAGGAGTCCTCGGCGAATTTTTTCTGCCCCGGCGCTGTCGCCGGCGCGACCAGCCCGGCAAGTGCGGCGAACGCCAGGCCCCGCATCATCCAAGTTCCGTTCATCATCCGTCCTCCAGAATTCATCCGCGTTTCCCCCCATTATACCCGGATCCGGCCGATCCCGGACCTGCAACCGCGGGCCGGGCTAAAGAAAGCGCACCGAATCGACGGCGAGCGTGACCGCGCCGAACTCCTCCTGGACCGTGCCGCCGAGCAGGTAGGGGCGGGAACGGTTCAGCATGTGGCAGAAACGGGCGTAGGCTTCCGGGAAGAAGACGGTTTCGTACAGGGCGCTGGTATCCTCGAAGCTGATGAACTCCATCGGCTCGTCGTCCCGGGTCGTGATGAGCTTGCCCGTCACCCACCAGCCCACCGTGGTCACGCGCTTCCCCGCATATCCGGGCAGGTCGGCCCCCCGGACGCATCTCCGTTGCGACAGCGCCCGCGCGTAGAGCGCGAGCGGGTGGCGGCTGAGGAGAAAACCGAGCGTCTCCAGTTCGTGCTCCAGGATGGTGCGCGGGGAGTACTGCGGCGCCCGGGGGAGCACCACCGGGGGCAGATCCTCGAAAAGCGAGCGGGCCTCCGGCCGGCGCCCGCCGCGTGTTTCCCGCCACTGGAGCGCTTTCCAGATCATTTCCGGCCGGGTGGCGCCGCCGGAGATCCCGTCCATGGCGCCGGCCTTGACGAGGGTCTTCACGTCCGCCATGTCGATGGGGACGCGGCGCAGGAAATCGTCCGGCGACCGGAACGGTCCGTCGCGGCGCGCCGCGAGGATCGCCTCGAGCGCCGACCGGCCGAGCCCCTTGAGCTGCATCAACCCGACGCGCAGCGTCTTCCCCCGGCCCCGGTACTCCCGCCCGCTTTCGTTGACGTCCGGGAGCCGCACCTCGAGCCCCATCCTGCGGGCTTCGGACACGTAGGCGAAGGCCGAATAGTACCCCCCCCCGTTGGTGAGGACCGCGGCCATGAACTCGGCCGGGTAATGCGCCCGCAGGTAGCAGGACTTGTAGGAGACCAGGGCGTAGGAGGCCGAGTGCGGCTTGCAGAACGAGTACCCGGAAAAGCTCAGGATCATCTCCCAGACCTCGTCCACCGTCGCGCGGGGAACGCCACGGGCGGCCGCACCGGCGCAGAACCTCTCCCGGAAATCCTCGAGCTTTTTGCCCGCCCGTTTCCTGGAAAGCACCTTTCGGAGCATGTCGGCGTCGGCGGCGCCGAACCCCGCGAGCGCCATCGCGATGCGCGAGACGTCCTCCTGGTAGACCATGATCCCGTAGGTCTCGCGGAGGACTTCGTCCAGGACGGGGTGGAGCGACTCCCAGGCGCCGCCCCGCAACCGCCGGACGTACTCGCGGATATACCGGTTGGCGGCCGGTCGGATGATGGAGCTGTGAATCACCAGATGGTCGAAATCGCCGGTGCCGCACTTCTGCTGCAGCTGCCGCATGGAGGGGGACTCCACGTAAAAAACCCCCAGCGTGTCCCCCCTGCGGATGAGGTCCTGCGTCCGGGCGTCGCCGGTGGGGTCCCAGCGCTCGTAGTCGATATCCACCCCGCAGTGCTCCCGGACGGCCGCGAGCGCGTCCCGGATCACCGCGAGCGAGCGGTTGCCCAGGAGGTCGATCTTGATCAGGCCCGCGTCTTCCGCCTGGTCCTTCTCCCACTGGATGATCGGGACCCCTTTGGGCGCCGTCTCCACGGGCACGTAGCGGTCGATGCGGTCGGGCACGATGACGACGCCGCCGCAGTGAACGGACAGGTGCCGGGGACGGCCGTCGAGCCGCACGGCCATGCGGATGATCTCGGGCCAGGGATCGCCCAGTTCCATGTCCTTGAAAACGGGGTGATGGCGCACGGCGTCCTCGAGATGGGCGAGCGCCCAGTAATAGCCCATGCGCCGGGTGACCGCCCGGATCTCGGCCTCGGGGATGCCGTACACCTTGGCCACTTCCCGGACGGCCGCGCGGGCGCCGAACCCCACGTGGTTGGCGATCATGGCCGCCCGCCCGGCGCCGTATTTCCGGAACACGTCGTCGAGGACGCCGTCCCGCTCGTCCCACGGAAAATCGATGTCGATGTCGGGCGGATCGTCGCGCCCCTCGTTGAGGAAGCGCTCGAAAAAAAGGTTGTGGGCGATCGGATCCACGTGGGTGATCCCCAGGCAGTAGGAGACGAGGCTGGCCGCGGCCGACCCCCGGCCGCAGGTGCGCGTCGAGCGGCGGACGATGTCCCGCACCACCAGGAAATAGGGGGCGAACCCCTTCGATTCGATGATGCCCAGTTCGTGGTCCAGCCGCTTCGACACCGCACCGGAAAGCTCCCCGTAGCGGCGCTCGGCCCCCCGGCGGCACTCCTCCCGCAGATACCCGGACGCGTCGGCGCCTTCGGGAAGGTCGCAGGCCGGGAACACCGGTTTGCCCATATCCAGTTCGGCCCGGCATTCGGCGGCGATGCGGGCGGCGTTCTCGAGGGCGCGGTCGAGGTGCGGATAGCGGCGCGCCATCGCCTCCTCCGGCTTCAGCCAGCGGTCCTCCCCCGCCAGTTCCCCCGGCGGGATCCGTGACAGGGAGGTGTTCAGGCCGATGGCGCGCAGCAACCGGTGGAGCGCGTAATCGGACGGGTGCGCGAAATGGACGTCGTTGGTCGCCACGGGGGGGACGCCCGAGGCCCGGGAAAAAGCGACGAGACCCGCTTCCGTCCGGGGATCGTCGAGCGCGACGTAGAGGCCCGAGGTCCCGTTCTGGCGGGCGAGCGCCTCCAGCAGCGGGACCTGGCTGCTGAGCACGACCAGGTTTTCCCGCTCCTCCATGAGGGCGCGGGAGAGGCGGAAGCCGGGCGCCCGGAGCCCGGAGACGATGCGGCAGAGCAGGGAGTACCCCTCGCGGTTGCGCACCAGCAGGGTCGCCCGCTCCCCTTCCGCCCGCAGTTCCGCCCCGACGACGGGGCGCACCCCCCGCTGGGCGGAGTATTGAAGGAACCGGACCAGCCCGTAGACGCCGTTGATGTCGGTCAGCGCGAGCGCCGTCATCCCCCGCTCCAGGGCCGCGTCCACCAGGGCTTCGATGCTGCTGGCGCCGCGGCAGAAGGAGTAGTGGGAATGAACGTGCAGGTGGACGAACATGGTTCCCTTCACGCCCCGACGGACGACGACGCGGGGAGGAGGACGGGGCGGCCGTAGCGGCGGCCGAGCGCGTCGAGCGTCTGTTCGAGTTTCAGGCGGCGCGCGGGCCCCGGGTCGGCGAACAGGTCCATCTGGACCGGCCCCGCGGAGAGCGCCTCGAGCCGCAGGCGCACGCTCCGCACGCGCGTGCGCCGGCCGAGCGCCCGGCGGAGCAGGGGGAGGGCCGCGCCGTACAGGGCGGCCGACGACTCGAGCGGCACGGCCGTCCGCGCCCCCCCCACCCCCTCCCCGTAGTCGGCGTAGCGCACCCGCACCTCCACCCGCCCGGCGCGCCGCCCCCCCGCGCGCAGCCGCTCCCCCGCCCGGGCGCAGAGCCCCGCGAGTTCCCTTGCGAGCACCTCGTCGTCGTTCGAGTCTTCGCCCAGCGTCTTTTCCAGTTCCAGCGCCGGAACCGACCGTGCCGGGACCACCGGGGTGCGGTCGATCCCCAGGGCCCGCTCGCGGAGCAGGAAACCGAGACGGCCGAACGCCAGGGCGAGATGCTCCGGCCGCATGGCGGCGATATCGCGGATGACGCTCAGGTTCAGTTCCCGGAACCGTTCCCCGGTCCGGGGCCCGACGCCCGGGAGCAGCCCCACCGGCAAAGGGGAGAGGAAGGAAGATTCGTCCCCGTGCGGCACGTCCTGCAACCACGCCGTCCGCGTCACCTCCGACGCGATCCGGCTGACCATTTTATTGGAGGCGATCCCGAGCGCGGCCTCGAGACCCAGCCGCCGCCGGATTTCCCGCTGCGCCTTCCAGGCGGCGTCCCGCGGCGGGCCCCAGAGCCGGCCGGTTCCCGTGACGTCCAGGTAGGCGTGGCCGTGCCCCGAGGGTTCGAGCACCGGGGAGTAGGCCGCCAGGACCCCGCATATCGCGCGGGAGGCCCGGAGGTAGAGGGGCTCGTTCGGCGGCAGCACGACCGTGTCCCGGCAGCAGCGCAGCGCCCGGGCCAGCAGCATCCCCTTGCGGATCCCCGCCCCCCAGGCCTCCGGGGACAGGGCCGTCACGACGGAACGCGCCGCGGAGCGGGGCGCGACCACCACGGGGCGGCGGCGCAGCTCGGGGTGCACCACCCGTTCCACGGCCACGGGGAAAGACCTGACGGTCAGGTAGATGATTTCGCGGTCCAGGATCATGACTACAAAATAGGTGAAGATTTGGTGAAAATCAAGCGGGAAGAGGGGGCCCGGCGCTTCCGGCCGCCCGCCGCCCGCAGCGGGCGCCAGGGCCGTCGAACCCTCGCTTGCACCGGGACATATCAGGGAGTAATATCGGGCAGAACGGTCGGTCGTTGATGGCAACGGGTCCGGCCGGCAGGGGGCCCATGGAACAGGAAACTCGGCAGATCAATTGCGCCTTCATCGGATTCGGCCGGGTCGGCCGGGCTTTGGCGCGCCTGCTGGTCGAGCGGAAAAAATGGCTGATCCGGACGCACGCCGTCGAGTGGAAGATCACGGGGATCGCGACGAAGGAGCACGGGATGGCGATCGACCACGGCGGTCTCCCCATCCGGAAGATCCTCGGCTCCGGCAAGCGCGCCCCCGCGCTGGACCGGTTTCACAACGGGCCGGAGTGCGCGTCGCAGCTCGATTTCATCCGGCAGTGCGGCGCCGACGTGCTCTTCGAGATGAGCGTGCTCGACCTCAGCGGGGAACCGGCCGCGACCCACATCCGGGAGGCCCTCCGGGCGGGGCTGAACGTGATCACCTCGAACAAGGGCCCGGTGGCGACACATTACGCGCAACTGACGCGCCTGGCCCGGCTGCGCGACGTCCGGTTCCTCTACGAGGGGACGGTCATGGACGGGGCGCCCGTGTTCAACCTGCTCCGCAATTCCCTGCCGGGGACGCGCATCCTCTCCCTGCGGGGGATCTTCAACAGCACCACGAACTACATCCTGACCCAGATGGAACAGGGAACCACGTTCGAGGCCGCGCTCGAATACGCGAAGACCGCCGGCGTGTCCGAGGCCGACCACAGCCTCGACCTCGACGGCTGGGATTCCGCCGTCAAGCTGTCGGTGCTGATCCAGGCCGTCATGGGCGGGCACGTGAAGCCGAAGGACATCGAACGCAGCACCATCTCGAGCGATATCGGCCGCGCCGTGCGCGCCGCGCTGCGCCGCGACCGCCGCCTGCGCCTGGTCGCCCGGGCGTACCGCCAGGGGGGGAAGGTCGTCGGGAAGGTGGAACTGCAGGAACTCGAGGTCTTCGACCCGCTGGCGGCCATCCGGGGCCTGAGCAACATCCTGGTCGTCAACACCGACACCATGCGCGAACTGGCGATCGTGGAAAACAACCCGTCGGTGGACCAGACGGCCTACGCCCTCTTCGCCGACCTCATTTCCCTGCTGC
>CAZWXG010000010.1:6396-36603 GCA_964637825.1 uncultured Acidobacteriota bacterium | reverse complement strand
CCGCTTATGGTGAAAGGTACCAGGGTGCAGTTGTTTCCCCGATCCGATTCCGGCACCCGGACGGTTCCGTCCGGGCTCAGATCGGCGCAGGCGGCCAGGTAATAGGTTCCCGCCTTCAGATCCGCCGGCAGCGACACCGCAATGGGCCCCACCTCGAGCGACTCCCCCGCCTCCAGTCCCCCGCAGGGGAGGGCGCGGAGTTCGGGGTCGTTTTCGTCGACGACCCCGTCCGCCGACAACCGGATGGAGTTAGGGAATCCCGGGGTCGCCGCGTTGCCGTTGTTGGACAGGGCAAACGAAAGGTATACGGCCTCACCCGGCCGTCCCGCCGGGGCGGAGGTGAACAGGCGCGATGTCTCCAGGTCGTGCGTCTTCGACGACTGGACGGATAACGGGACCAGGGAGCAGGAATGAATCCCTTCCCAGTCCAGCGATGAGGGCCCGGACCAGGTGCAGATGCCGACATAGTAGGAGCCCGCCGCGATTCCCGATGGGACACGCAGCTGAGTGCTGAACGGGTAGTCCGAAGCCGCGGAAAGGGAACCGAGCTCGGCTTCATGGATGACGGCGTCTCCCCCGTCGAGAACCGGGTCCGGCGACCAGAGAAAGTAGGCGGTGACCGGGGTCGTGGATCCGCTGACGTCATATGCCGGGCCGTCCGGAACGGCCGAATAGGATACGGTGAAGCTCTCGCCGGGAGCGGCCGGGCCTGGGCCGGATGAGGCTCCGGCGATGCTGAAGCGGTTGGGGAGAAAGCCCGGCGGGCTCACCGTCAGGGGGACGGTTTTGCAGTTGTTGCCCTCGTCCGTCTCCCGCACCGCATCGGTCGTGTCGGCGCAGGCGGTGAGGTACACGGTTCCCGTGGGGAGATCCCCGGGAAGCGGGACCTGAAAATGATCCGCATGGGATGCGGAGGGCACCAGGAAAGGAATGTGCAGATCCGCCAGAACATATCGATAGGAAGCGAATTCGGGGTCAGGGGACCAGAAAAGGGTCGTGCGGGTGGGCGTTGTCAGCGCGGCGTCGCCGCCGCTGGAAGTGACGACGGCGAGGGACAGCGGCATTCCCCGGGTGATTGCGGAGGGGGCATGGATATCGGCCGTCAGTTCGTGAGTCTCCGCAGGCCCGACCCGGAAGCCGGCGATGGCCTGATCGGAGTAGCCGCTCGGCAGGGAGGTCCGGACCACGACATAGGCCGGGCCGGGGGGGGCGGAGGCGGGTATTTGAATGGAGGCGGGACCGAAGGCCCGGGAGGTTCCGGGGGCAAGCCCTGCGGCTTCGAGCGAGCCCAGGGGGAGGAAACCGTTGTCATCCTCGGAGAAGGCGTAGTCGATGCCGAACTGGATCAGAACGGGTCCGGAGTCGGCGCTGCCCGTGTTTCGCACCCTCCAGTTCAGCCCCAGGCTTTCGCCGGGAAGGGCCCGGAGGAGTTCGGGCGTGACCTCCCGCACTTCGGCCGTCGCCGTGACGGAAGAGCCGGAGCTTTGCACCGTAAAGGGGACAAGGGAGCAGTTGTTGTCCTCGCGCGTTTCCACGACCGGATTCAGCGAGGGGTCGGTATAGGAATCCGCGCACACGGCGATATAGTGCACGCCCGGAGGAGCGTTCCGGGGGATGGTCACGGCCGATGATCGGATGCGGATGTCCTGTCCCGGATCCAGTCTGCCCCATCCGAAATGACGGAGGGGCGGATCTTCCGGCGTGACCCGGGCATCCCTGGACCAGCGAATCGTGTTGAGGAAGGATTCCGTCCCCGCTTTTCCGTCGTTGGTCACCGCCAAATCCACCCGGACGGTATCCCCCGCGAAGCCCTGGGAGGGGTTCACGCTCAATCCATATACCAGCAAATCATGCGACCTCGGGGAGAGGATCTGGATGGGTGCGACGTCGCAGTCCTTCCTCTCGTCCCCGCTGCTCGACGGATCCAGGCAGACCAGAATGTAATGGGTTCCGGCGCTCAATCCCGGCGGAATCTGCAACTGGAGAGCATATTCCCGCTTCCTCCCGGGATCGATCGGGGGCACCGGGACGAAGCTCAACTGCTGGTAGTCTTGTCGATGTCGAATCGGGTGGGTCGACAGATAGGCCCGCGCCGTCTTGGCATTGGACCAGTACCGGGCCTCCTCCCCGCCGTTTTCGACGGCAAAGGAGGCGGTGACGTACTCCCCATCCCCGGCGGCCGGCGTGTCCAGTTCAAGATCGACGACCCTGGGGTCGATGGAGTAGGACGGCCGGAGCCAATACTCCAGGGTTTGGCAGTTATTGCTCTCATCGGCTTCCGCCACCAGGTCGTCGGTGTCCACGCATTCGGTGATATAGCTCCTCTCCGGGGCATTTTCCGGGAGCCCCACCGTAATCTTCGGCTCCACGTTGACAATGAATTGATTATGCGGGTCGATGGCGCTGGTATGAAAGCTCGCCAGGAGCAGGTCGTCCGGGGCGGGATCGGGATAGGGGGACCAGGTGATCCGCGTGCGGGTGGAGGTGAGCAGGGGGGCCGGCGATTGGTAGGTCGGCCTCCTGGAGAAGTCTACGGTTCCGTACGTGTTTTCATGAGAATGGTATACCGCGGGATTGGGGTCGTAGGGAGCCAGATCCCTTGACGGCGCCTCGGCGCCTACGTAAAAGGGAAGGTCGAAGGTAGCGGTTTCCACGACCTTCTGCCAGCCCACGAAGTAGTAGGTTTCCGCCACGGCCGCCAGGCTCAGGTCCTCTTGGGTGAGACCGTCCGGAATCCGGAGGGGGACCGGCCCGAAAAACCGGGACGAGTCTGCTGGCAGGGGATCGATGGTCTGCGCCTCACCTTGCGCAATCGGCTCTTTGAATTCGGTGCTGGCCCGGGGCTTCAACAAGACATTGACGGTTATGGGATTAATGGCGGCGCTGCCGCTGTTGGTCACATTGAAGTAGAGGTTGACGGTTTCGCCGGGTGCCGCCCAGTCGACGTCGGTGGTCACGCCCAGGATCTCGGGGTACGGCCCCGGCCGGACAAACGGGATGTAGTCCGTCACCGTGACGGGGACCGAAACGCAGTTATTGGATTCATCGCTTTCGCGGACGCGATCCATCAAATCCACGCACACCCCGAAATAATGGGTGCCGGGAAATAAGGGCACGTCGGCGTCCCCGCTGCGGGTGGCGCTTTCCTGCAGTGATCCCAGCAGGGTGAGCGTCCCTGTCGTCGTGATCTGGTCTTCCCTGCCGATGGCCGGATCCTTCGACCAATGGCTGGTTACGAGGATTTCCCTGTCCAGATCATCGCCGTTGTTTCTGATGCGGGCGGACCAGCGGATGGTTGCGGGGGCGGCGACGCTCGATTTGTTCAATGACAGGAAGGAAACCTCGAGATCGGGATTCCCCCAGACCTGGAAGGCCGTATTCACCTTGCAGTTGTCGGTTTCATCGAGTTCGATGAGGCTGTTTGCGGGGTCGGCGCAGACGGACAGTTCATAGGTGCCGGGGTCCAACGTTGCAGGTATCGGGATCTGGATGAGGGGGCTGGTCCAGAGGACGTCGGCATCCATCCCGGACAGGGAATAGCGTGCCAGATCGTGAATCTGCTCTCCCTGGCGCAACGTTATGGACACATCGAAGGGACCCACCGGGGCCGGGCTGCGATAAAATTGAATATTGGCGACGATGGTTTCCCCGAGGTAGGCGGGATCCCCTGCATCTGCAGCGCGAAAGTATTGGATGCTGAGGTTGGGGACGTTTTCGGAACTCATGACGGTGAAGGGGACGCTGGTGCAATTGTCGGTCGCATCGTCGTCGGGTGCGACCCCCGGATCGATGCAGCCGACCAGGAAATAGGGGCCGGGGGCCTGATCCGCGGGGACACGGAGTTGTGTCGGGTTGCTGGGGGCGTAAGAGTGAGCGACCAGACGATCGTCGTCGTCCCTAACGGCGTCTTCGGACAGGTAGACATCGATGGAATAGCTCGGCGGCGGCACATTCCCGTTGTCGCTCCACTCGACCGAGAGATCAATGACTCCCCCGGCAGGGGCATAGGGCTGGCTCGGCGAGACGGCCGACAGTTGCAGGTCGACGTAATAGGGGCTGACGAGGTCAAAGAACGCCTGCCCGTAATTATTGTCCGCGATCGGGTCCGCAAGGGTTGCACGGACGGATAATTCATAGGTTCCCCGGGGCGCCTCCGGATCGGTTTCGATGGTTATGGGCCCGAGGGAGAGTTCCCCGCCCGCGGCGATCGTTTCCTGCACCGACATTCTGGTGTAGGAGCCGGACATGCCCCGCACGGACAGGGTACAGTCGAAGGGGATCGTGATGTCACCCTCCCCGTTGTTGCGGAGGGTGAAGGTAACGGAGAGGGGATTCCCGGCATCGACCGTGGTGCTGGCGAGGGTGACCGAGATGGTCTCGAGATCGTTCTCGGATTTCTGGCTGAAGACGTGGGCCGTCCCCCATCCGGCCTGGAACGCGAGGAGCAGCAGGAGCGGGAGCAGTCGGCGGCGGGGCGCGGGGGTCTTATGGCTCATGAATGTCACCCTTCCTTGGCTGAGGTACGCTTTCCGATCATGAATAAGGGTTCGGTCGCCCGGCATTTTAGTACGGGGGGCGCCATGCCGGCCAGCGAATTGTGGGTGCGGGGAACCGCAGGCGGGGAATGAGAAGGGGCGGGCCCTGCAGGCCCGCCCCTGAACGGCGGTACGGAAGCGGGCGGCGCTATTCCCAGCCGCTCGGGATGCCGTGCTTGTCCATGTAGCCGATCGCCTCGATCTCGTAGATCTTCCCGTTGCGGATCTTGAAGACGTGGGCGGCGGGGAGGTCGAAGGGGCCGTAGTCGTTCTTGCGCTCGGTGATGCCCTTGACGCCGACGATGTTCATCACCTTCGGCTCCCCGTCGTGGCGGAAGATGGAGAAGGCGAAGGCCAGCCCCTTCTCCTCGTCGAGCGCAAGGATGCGGCGGTTGCTGATGTCGCCGATGTAGCTCATGACGCCGGTCGAGAGCTGCGCGCCGCACGTCATCCGGCGGAAGGGGGAGAAGTCGTCCTCGCCCGCCCGCGGCGGGGTGCAGTCGCCCGCGCTCGTGCCGCCGTTCTCCCTCCGCTCGCACTCGTCGGCGAAGGGGGCAACATTGCCGTTGTCCTGCACTATCGCCTCGTAGTAGGAGTTGGCGATCTCCCGCATCCTGTCACGCGGCACCCGCTCGACCTTCGGCACCCGTGCGAGCAGGGCCGGGCGCAGCTTCGACATATTCGGGTTGAGCGGCCCCTCGCCGTGGACCACCAGGTGATCGATCTCCGTGATCCGATGGTTGTCCACCTTCAGCCGGACGGCGGCGAGGGTCGGTCTCCCCTTCTCCCCGATCACCCCCATGAACCCGATCTCCCCGCTGTCGGGGTCGGCGGCGTAGATCTTGAAGTCGGTCGGCCCGGAGGTGGCCGTTTCCCAGAGCCCCTTGCCGACGGGGAGCTTCTTCGTGTTTTCCACCAGCTTCACGTTCCGGTCGAGCGGCACCCCGGAGGGGTCGTGCCGGGCCAGCGCGGCCAGGTAGTTGTCCATGATATCGACGAGGCCCTGCCGGGTCAGGCTCCAGCCGTCGCTCGCCCGGTAGGGGACGCCGACGATGGCCATCGCTTCGATCTCGTGGATCCTGCCGTTTCGGATCTTGTAGATGTGGGCGGCCGGGACGGTGAACTGGCCCCAGCTGTTGGCGCTTTCGGTCACGCCGGGCATGTTGCGGATCTTGAGGGGGTTGGGTTCGCCGTCGTGGTTGAAGACGGAATAGGCCATGACCAGGCCCAGCTCCTCGTCCACGGCGAACAGGCGCCGCTGGTTGATGTCGGTGATGTAGCCCATGATCCCGGTCGAGAGCTGCTCGGCGCACTTCATCCGGCCGAAGGCGGCCATGGCGCCGAAGGGGGTCGGCCCCGGCGGAGGGGGATCCTGGTTGTTGGCCGCTGTGATCCCGTTCTCCCGGCGCTGGCACTCGTCGGCGAAGGGGGCCACGTTGCCGTCGCTCTGTTCGATCGCGTCGTAGTAGGCGTTCGCCGCCCGGAGCATCTCCTCGCGCGGCACCCGCTCGGACGCCTCCAGGGGGGTCAGCAGCCCGGCGCGGGGCTTCTGGAGGCCCGCCGGCAGCTCGCCCGTCAGCGGGGAGACCATGTGGTCGATTTCGGCGATCCTGCCGTCGACCACCTTCAGGCGCGCCCCGAGCAGCGCCGGTTTCCCCTTGTCCCCGATCACCCCCATGAACCCGACCTGCCCCGCCTTCGGGTCGGCGACGTAGATCTTGAACCCGGTCGGCCCGGCGCTGGCCGTTTCCCAGAGCCCTTTGCCCACTTCGGTGGGCTGGATGTTTTCCACGAGTTTGACGTTACGCGCGAAGGGCAGCCCGGTGGGGTCGTGCCTGACGACGGCTTCGAGGTAGCGGTCCATCATCTCGAGGAGGGCGGCGCGGTCCGGCTGCTTCGGTCCCCTGGAACAGGAGGCGGCCAGGGCTCCGGCGGCGAGGAGGATACAGAGGCGAACCATCGTTTTTTTCATCTGCGGCTCCCGGTTAGAGCCCCGGAACGCCGGGGCTGTTTGACATGTTCCTTTTTCAGGATGGCTGAGGAGTGACAGGTTAACGCAAACGGGGGTCGGGGGCAGCAAAAAAAAGGCCCCCGGGGCCGGAGCCCCGGAGGCCGTTCGGAGCGGCCGCGGTACGGCCTACCCCAGCTTGTTCTTGGCCTGGAGATGGTCGGCCGCGAACTTCATGTCGAGGTCCTCCAGCGTCTTGCGGGTGGGGTAACCCGATTCGGGGTTCCACCCTTCTTCCTTGTAGAAGTGGGTCTTGAAGGTGTCCACCCCTTCCCGGGTGAAGTAGAGTTCCCGGCAGTTCTGCCACTCCCACTTGGTCCCGTCGAAGACGGGGAGTTCGGTGGCGTAGCCGCAATAGGAAGCCCCCGGCCGGTAGTAGTACCCGGTGAAGTTTTCCATCTTGCGGTGGCGCCCCTGCAGAGCGAAGATCGCCCGCTTCAGGTTCCAGGCGCGCCGGCCGATTTCCAGGCCGTCCTGGAAGGTGTGGTTGCGCCCGGTGACGGCGTTGAGGTACCGGGGCTCGATTTCGGGCGTGTGCCCGTAGCCCTTGGCGTGGGCCTGGTTGTAGAGCTGGGAGTAGCCCCAGTCGCAGAAGCCCACCGATTCCTTGTAGTAGTTCCAGTAGTGCTGGTGCCAGGCCACCCACTTGGCGGTGTGGTCGGAGTAGATCCCGGTCTTGTAGGCCTGGTCCCCCTGCCAGCTGTAGTCGAACCAGTAGGGGTCGTTCCCCAGCGTCCGCTCGGCGAGGATGTTGACGAACTGCTCGCAGGTGATCCCGCGCTTGGCCCCCACGGACATGTCGTGGTTGTTGATGTCGCGCGAGTCGAGCAGGTTGCCGTAGGCCCATTCGACCCCGGGCATGGACCAGTGGTCCTGGTACCCCCACATGGTCAGCCGGCAGAGGGTGTTGAAATCGTCCGTCCGGCCGAGCTTCTCGGCGAAGCGCGCCGTCCCTTCCGCCAGCATATCGCCGATGCCGATCCGGTTGGCCAGCGCGATGCCGTAAATCTCCATGAACTGCTCGCTCTTATAGGCGTCCATCGGCAGCGGCGCGGTGTCGTACTTCGTGCCGGGGCCGATGATGCCCATGTCGTACATCTTCTTCATGTACCAGCCCAGCGCCGTGTAGGCGGGGACCTTCGGCTGGATCGGGAAGTCCTTGTTGTGGTCGGTCGGGAAAGTCATGGGTCCCATGAAGCAGGTTTCCATGGCGTTCAGGCTGAGCTGCTGGCAGATGTCGGTCCCCTTCTGGTTGACCGCGGTCGGGGTCTGGTGGTCGACGAGCGAATACCAGGTCGATTCCGCGCAGTCGTCCGAGTCCTGGCTGAAGGCGCGGTCGCGGTTGTGGCACTGCCGCGGGATGCCGCAGCCGGCGCAGGCGGAGGTCACCGAAGCGGGTCCGAACCCGCCGAAGCCCCCCGTCCGGGGCCAGGTCTTGTCCCACCATTCCCGGGTGTTCTTGAGCTCCTTGGGGTCGGCGATCCTGATGCTGCCGGTGCCGATGACGGCCACCGCCTTCAGGTTCTTCGACCCGAAAACGCCGCCGAAGCCCCCCTGGCCGGCGCCGCTGCCGCCGCCGTGGATGAGGGACGACACGCGGGTCATGTGTTCACCCGCCGGGCCCATCGTCACGATCTGGGGCCGCTGCAGGGAATAGCCGCCGTCGAGGCGCCACCACTCCTCGCCGAAGCGGACGCCGGAGCGCTTCCAGATCTCCTCCTGGGTTTTCCAGGTGTCGAGCCCCCACAGCCCCCTGGCGTCTTCCAGGGTGACCTTGTCGTCGACGATGTTGATGTAGACGGGGGATTCGGCCTTGCCGATGACGGCCACGCCGTCCCAGCCCGCGAATTTCATCATCGTGGCGAAGGCGCCGCCGAAGTTGCTGTGGCAGAACCACTGGACCGGGTAGCACTGGGGGGACAGGCCGGAGACGCTGGTGCGCGAAGCGGCCGGGGTGCCGGTACCCGCCATCGCCCCCGTCATCAGGGCGACCATGTTTTTCGGGTTGAAGGCGTCCTGCAGGTCCCAGTCTCCGGGCGCCACGCAGAGCTCCCAGAAGAGGGCCGTGGCCGTGCCGTGGCCCCCGCCGTACATTTCATATTTCTGGGAATCGAGCGCCCTGATCTCTTTCGTGGACAGATTGACCAATAGAATCTTTCCGCCAAATCCTGGTGTAGCCATAATGCCTCCTCCTTTCCCTAGTTGGCGGGCGTTTTGGGCGCCGGCGTTTTCGATTGGGGTTTAGCTCCAGGGGCTCCAAAAGGAGGTTTGGCCTTCGGCGGCGGCTGCAGGTTGCGGTCGTAGCCCCGGTTGTCGGCCTGGTCGGGAAGCTTGTCCACGATCGCGAGCGCGTTGGCCGGGCAGATTTCCACGCAGGCCTGGGTTCCGTCGGGCCCCCCCTTCTTGTTGTAGTAGGGGGTGTCGACGCACAGGTCGCACTTGGTGGCCTTCTTCGCCGCCGGGTTCCAGATCGGGCGATGGGGGCTGTAGGGGCAGGAGCGCATGCAGGTCTGGCACCCGATGCACTTTTCCTTGTCGATCATCCGGACGTTGCCGTTGGCGGCGCTGACGTGGCAGGCGCCGGTGGGGCAGTTGTCCACGCAGAGCGGTTCCGGGCACTGCCGGCACACGTTCTGCACGATGTCCTGGGGGTACTTGTCGAGCACGGCCCGGTGGACCTGGATGCGGGCGAGCGACAGGCTGGTCGCGCCCTCGTGCACCATCGAGCAGGCCATCATGCAGTTGAGGCAGCCGGCGCAGTGCTTGCTGTCGTAGATCAGGTACTTGGCGGACAGGGGATAGTCAATTGCGTTTTTGGGGGTACCCTGCGCCGCCGTCGCGGCAGCGCCGGATACGGCGGTCAGTGCGCCGCCGGCGAGGACGGTGCCGCCGCCCACGACGAAAGCGCGCCGGGAAAACTTCTTCTCGGGGTTTTCAGCTTCGGGTTTTTTGACTCCAGCCATGGATGCACACCTCTTTGAAAAACTATTCATCCATAACTACGAAGAAAGCGACCGTTTGTCTCTGTCCTCGGCTCCTTTTTCGGGGGTGGGGCCCCTCCGGACGGGGTGAGGCATATCCAGCAGCGCTGTTGCATATCCAACCACCGCGCGGGCGGGTTCCCGGTACGGCGGGAATAAAGCTTTTAAGAACAGTTCTTTGCGGATCTGTCTTTTCTGGGCCGGCAATTGCACCCTCCCGGGTGCATGAAAGGAGTCGGGCATGACAGACATCGTCCGGGCAGTCCCCCTGATTCTGGGTTTGCTCCTCCCTCCCGCGCTCTCGGGGGCGCCCGGCGACCGGACCGGACCGCTCAGGCTGGAGGCGCTCCTCGAGGAGCTGCCGGCCCGGAATCCCGAGCTGATGGCCGCCCGGAAACGGTGGGAAGCCATGGAGAAGAGGCCGGGACAGGCGGGGGCCCTGCCCGATCCCACCCTCCGTTTGGGCTACACGAGCGTCGGGAGTCCCCTCCCGGGCGCGGGTTTGGGATCGGCCCCGATGGCCTCCCTCGGCATCGGCGTGGCCCAGGGCATCCCCTTTCCGGGAAAGCGGGGATTACGCAGCGCCATCGCCCGGCGGGAGGCGGACGCGGAGTCGTTCGTCTATGAAGCGACCAGGCGGAACCTGGTCCGCCGGATGAAGGGCGCGTTCTACGAACTGGAATACATCCACCACGCCCTGGAGGTCCTCGGGCGCAACCGGGACCTCTTCGGGCGCCTGGCCCAGGCGGCCGAGCTCCGGTATGCGGCGGGCATGGCCACGCAGCAGGACCTGATCAAGTCCCAGGTCGAGATTTCGCTCCTCGAGACCCGGATCCTGGAGTTCGAGCGGCGAAAGGGGAGCCTGGCCGCCGAAATCAATGCCCTGCTCGACCGGGACGTGGACGCGGCGCTCGGGCGCCCCGGGGCCCCGGGCGAACCGCCCCCCCTCCCCTCCCTGGAGGCCTTGAAGCAGGGGGCCCTCGAGGGGTCCCCGGTGCTCGGCGCCCGGAAGGCGCTGATCGACGGCGGCCAGCTGGGCTCCGACCTGGCGCGGCGCGATTACTATCCCGATTTCGAGGTGATGGGGGGGTACGCCAACCAGGGATCGATGGAGGACGCCTGGGAGTTTCAGATCCAGGTGAGCCTTCCCCTGTTCTTCGCCCGCAAGCAGCGCCTGCGGCTCGAGGAAAGCGTGGTCCGGCTGGCGGAGGCGCGGAAAACCTACCGGGCCGAAGAGCAACGGATCCAGCAGGGGATCCGCACCGCCTGGCTCGAGGCCGGGACCGCCCGCAGGCTGATGGAGCTCTATTCCAGGATGATCGTGCCCCGGGCCACCCTGGCGCTGGAATCGTCCCTGGCGAGTTACGGGACGGGGAAGGTGGATTTTCTCTCGGTGCTGTCGAACTTCACGGCGGTCCTGGAGCACGAGATGAACTATTACCAGGCCCGGGCGAGGTACCTGCAGGCGCTGGCCGGCCTGGAGGAACTTTCCGGGGAGAACTCGGCCGGGTGAGAGGGGAAGGGGCGATGAAACATTTCATCCTGGGATTTCTGGCGGCGGCGGTCCTGGTCTCCGGAGGCTTTCTCCTCTATCAATACCGGGCGGGGGAGGGGGATGTCGCGGGCGAGGCCCGCTACCATTGCCCCATGCACCCCACCTACACCTCCGACCACCCCGGCGACTGCCCGATCTGCGGGATGAAGCTGGTGCCCATCCGGGGTTCCGGGGGGGATCCCGGGGGCGGAACGGCGGAAGGTCCCGGGCCGGCGGCTGGCCATGCGACGGTCTCCATCCCTCACGACCGCGTCCAGATGATGGGCATCACCATTGCCGAGGCGCGGAGGCTCGACCTCACCCCCACGATCAGGACTTCGGGCGTCGTCACCTATGACGAAACCCGCATCCATCGCGTCCACGCCAAATTCGACGGCTACATCGAGGAGCTGTTCGTGGATACCACGGGCGCCTATGTCAGGAAGGGGCAGCCGCTCTTCAGCGTCTATTCCCCCGAGCTCTATGCCACCCAGAACGAATACCTGCTGGCCTTGCGGGCGCGGGAACAGATGCCCGAGCCGGAGCCCGGGCCGCCGGGGGCCCCGTCGCTCGATCTCGTCGCCGCGGCGCGGCAGCGCCTCGGGCTCTGGGACATCGGGGCGGACCAGATCGATGCCCTGGAACGGACGCGCACGCCGCTGCGGGCGCTGACCCTGGTGGCGCCGGTCTCCGGTACGGTGATCGCCAAGACGGCGCTCGAGGGGGCGCGCGTCGAGGCGGGCGCCAGCCTGTACGAGATCGTCGACCTCCACCGGGTCTGGGTCCAGGCCGACATCTACGAGCGGGACCTGCCGCGGGTCCGGCCGGGCCAGGGCGCGACGATGACCCTCCCCTTCCTGCCCGGCGAAATATGGCGCGGCCGGGTGACCTTCGTCGACCCCACGGTCGACAGCGCCACCCGGACGGTGCGCGCGCGGCTGGAGTTTCCCAACCCCGGGGGGCGGTTGAAGCCGGAGATGCACGCGGACGTCCTGGTGGGGGGAGTGCGCGCTGCGGGCATCGGCGTGCCCGAGAGCGCGGTGGTTTCGACCGGGGAGCGCGATATCGTCTTCGTGGCCCGGGAGGAAGGGGTATTCGAGCCGCGGGAAGTCCGGCTGGGCGTCCAGTCGGGCCCCTGGGTGGAAATCGTCGAGGGGTTGTCCGAAGGGGAGCGGGTGGCGGCCGGGGCCAATTTCCTGCTCGATTCCGAATCCCGGCTGAAGGCGGCGCTCGGGGCCGCCGGCGGGCACGGGCATGGTCCCTGACGCCCGTCCGAGGACGGATCATGGTCGAACAGATCATTGAATGGTGCGCCCGACACAAATTCATCGTGCTGGTGCTCGTCGGTGCCGCCGTGGCCGGCGGCGTCTGGACCGTCTACCACCAGCCCATCGACGCCATCCCCGATCTGTCCGACACGCAGGTCATCGTCTTTTCCCGCTGGGACCGCTCCCCGGACATCATCGAGGACCAGGTGACCTATCCCATCACCGCCGCCCTGCTGGGGGCGCCCGGGGTCAAGTCGATCCGGGGCTATTCCGATTTCGGCTTCTCCTACGTCTACGTCATCTTCGAGGACGGCACGGACATCTACTGGGCCCGGAGCCGGGTGCTGGAATATCTCAGCAAGACCTCGGCCGCGCTCCCCCCGGAGGTCCGGACCGAAATCGGGCCCGACGCTACCGGCGTCGGGTGGATCTACCAGTACGCCCTCGTCGACGAAAGCGGGAGGCACAGCCTCGCGGACCTGAGGTCGTTCCAGGACTGGAGCCTGCGCTACTGGCTGCAGGCGGTCCCGGGGGTGGCCGAGGTCGCCACCGTGGGCGGGTTCCAGAACCAGTACCAGGTGACGGTCGACCGCCAGGAGCTCGCGGCCCGCGGGATCTCGATCGGGCAGGTGCGCCGGGCGGTACGCGACTCCAACGTCGAATCGGGCGGGCGCCTGATCGAATCGTCGGGGCGCGAGTACATGGTGCGCGGGCGGGGGTACGTGAAGTCCGAGGACGATCTCGGGCAGGCGGTCCTCGAGACGGACGCGCGGGGAACCCCGGTGCTGCTCCGGGATGTCGCCCGGATCGAACGGGGGCCCGAGATCCGGCGGGGGGTGGCGGACCTGGACGGCCGGGGGGACGCGGTCGGCGGCATCATCGTCATGCGCCACGGGGAGAACGCGGACAAGGTCATCGAGCGGGTGAAGACGCGGCTCCGGGAACTGGAGCCCTCGCTCCCCGAAGGGGTCGGGATCGTCACCACCTACGACCGCTCCGACCTGATCCGGCAATCGATCGACAGGCTCAATCACGAGCTGCTCCTCGAGATGGCCATCGTCAGCCTGGTGATCCTCGTCTTTCTCTGGCACATCCCTTCGGCCCTGGTGCCGATCGTGACCATCCCCGTGGCCGTGGTCCTGTCCTTCATCCCGATGTACTGGCTGGGAATCCATTCCAATATCATGTCCCTGGCCGGAATCGCGATCTCCATCGGCGTCCTGGTCGACGGCGCCATCGTGGAGGTGGAGAACGCCTACAAGAAGCTGGAGCTCTGGATCGAGGGGGGGCGCCGGGGGGATTTCCACCAGATCCGGCTCGAGGCCCTGAAAGAAGTCGGCCCCAGCGTCTTCTTCTCCCTGCTGGTCATCGCGGTCGCCTTTCTCCCCGTCTTCACCCTCGTGGACCAGGAGGGGCGCCTCTTCAAGCCGCTGGCCTACACCAAGAATTTCGTCATGGCCATCGCGGCGCTCCTGGCCATCACGCTCGACCCGGCGCTGCGCATGCTCTTCGCCCGGATGGACTATTTCCATTTCCGGCCCCGGCCGCTGGCCTGGATCGTCAACCAGGCGCTGGTGGGAAAGTATTACCGGGAGGAAAAGCATCCGATCAGCCGCCTCCTTTTCAGGATCTACGAGCCCCCGGCGCGCTGGGTCCTCCGCCACCCCAAAGCCACCATCGCCGCGGCGCTGGCCCTCGTCCTGACGACCATCCCGGTGTACCGGCAACTGGGGAGCGAATTCATGCCCCCCCTGGACGAAGGCACCATCCTGTACATGCCGACGACGCTCCCGGGGATTTCGGTCGCGGAGGCCGAGCGCGTGCTCCAGGTCCAGGACCGGCTGCTGATGGGATTTCCCGAGGTGGCAAGGGTGTTCGGCAAGGCCGGGCGCGCGGATACCTCCACCGACCCGGCCCCCTTTTCCATGATGGAAACGACGGTCCTGCTCAAACCGCGCTCGGAATGGCGGAGGAAGGACCGGTGGTACTCGGACTGGTCCCCGGAGTGGCTCGCCGGCCTGGTCTTCCGCCCGATCTGGCCCGACCGGATCTCCATGGACGAATTGACCGCCGAGATGGACGCCCGGCTGCGGATCCCGGGGGTTACCAACGCCTGGACCATGCCGATCCGCGCCCGCATCGACATGCTGACGACGGGGGTGAGGACCCCCGTCGGGATCAAGATCTTCGGCCCCGACCTCGCGGAAATCGAGAAGATCGGGGCCCGCCTGGAATCGATCATGGCCGGGATCCCCGAAACCCGTTCGGTCTACGCCGAGCGCGTGGCGGGGGGGTATTTCGTCGATTTCGAACTCAAACGCGACCGGCTGGCCCGGTACGGCCTGTCGGTCGCCGACGCCCAGGAGGTCATCATGTCGGCCATCGGCGGGGAGAACGTCATGACGACGATCGAGGGGCGGGCGCGCTACCCGGTCAACATCCGTTACCCCCGGGAGGCCCGGGACAACATGGAGCGCCTGGGGGACGTCCTGGTTTCGACGCCGACCGGGGCGCAGGTCCCGATTTCCCAGATCGCCGCCATCCGGCGCACGACGGGCCCCGCCATGATCCGGAACGAGAACGGCATGCTCGCCGGATACGTGTTCGTCGATCCGGCCACGAAGGATATCGGCGGGTACGTGGAGCGCGCCCGGCGCATCGTCGACGAGCAGGTCGCGCTGCCGGCGGGCTACGCCCTGGCCTGGAGCGGACAGTACGAAAACATGCTCCGGGTGCGGGAACGGCTCAAGGTCGTCGTCCCGGTCACCCTCTTCCTCATCTTCGCCCTCCTCTACATGAACACGAAATCGCTGGTGAAGGCGTCGATCGTGATGATGGCCGTCCCCTTTTCCCTCATCGGCGCCGTCTGGTTCCTGTGGGTCCTCGACTACAACATCTCCATCGCCGCCTGGGTGGGGATGATCGCCCTGATGGGGCTCGACGCCGAGACCGGGGTCTTCATGCTCCTCTTCCTCGACCTGTCCTACGAGGACGCCAAACGCAAGGGGAAGCTGCGGAGCCGGGCGGAACTGGTGGAAGCCGTCATCCACGGCGCGGTCCGGCGGGTGCGCCCCAAGATGATGACGGTGACGGCCGCCTTCATGGGGCTGATGCCGATCATGTGGGCCACCGGCGTGGGTTCGGACATGATGAAGCGCGTGGTCGCCCCCATGGTGGGGGGGCTGGCGACCTCCTTCCTGATGGAGCTGCTGGTCTACCCGGCGGTCTATTATCTCTGGAAATGGCGGACCGAAGTCGGGCCGCGTGCCCGTCCCGCCGCACAGGAGGTCCCATGAACGTCGCGTTATTCGTCCTGCTCGTCGCCCTCCTCCCGGCGCCGGCCGGCGGGGAGGAACCCGGGGTGGTCCCGGTCCGGCACGACCATCTCCTGGGCGCCTGCACGGGGCGCCTGGTCTTTACGGCGGAGGAGGTGCGTTACGTTTCCGCGCACACGGATCACGAGCGCACCTGGAAGTACGGGGACATCCAGCAGATGACCCTCTTCCCGGACCGGATCTCCATCCTCACCTACCGCTCGCGGCCGATGCGCCCGGGCACCGACGAGGTCTTCAACTTCCGCCCGCTTTCCGGGGCGCTCGACGACGGGTTCCGCCGGGAGATGGAGCTCCGGCTGGCGCGCCCGCTGGTGTCGGGCATCGTCCCGGAGGACGTGTCTCCCCGTTTTACGCTCCCGGCGCGCCACCGGAAATTTCCGGCGGGGACCGAAGGGGTGCTCGAGTTCGGGGAAGAGTACGTCGTCTACCGCACCCCGGCGCCGGGGGGGTCGGCCCTGTGGCGGTACGACGAACTGGAATCGCTGGGGAGCACGGGGCCCTTCCAGCTGCGCCTCGGCGCCCCTTCCGCCGGCGGCCCGTTCGGCGCCGGGCGGAACGCCGTGTTCGACCTGAAGCGGCGGCTCGAACCGGAGGAATACGACTTCATCTGGGAAAAGATCCACCGGCCGCAACTCCGGTAGCCCGCGGGGCGGCCCGGGAGAGATTTAGGTATGCCGCGGCCGCCGCACCCATTACTATTGGAAAAGGAGACCTTGCGCCATGCCTGCGCCCCTGATTCTCGTTGCCGACGACGATGCGAGCTTCCGCCGCGTGCTGCAGTACCAGCTCCGGCAGGCGGGCTACGAGGTCGTCGAGGCCGACCGCGGCGACCGGGCTCTCGAGCTCTTTTCCCGCCACCGCTGCCACGCGGTCCTGACCGACCTGGACATGCCCGGCATCGGGGGGCAGGAGCTCCTGCTCGAAATCAGGCGCCGGTCCCCGGACATGCCGGTGATCGTCATCACCGCCTACGGCACCATCGATTCGGCCGTCGAGGCCGTCAAGGCCGGGGCCTTCCATTACCTGACCAAGCCGCTCAACCGCGACGCCCTGCTGCACACGCTGGGGCAGGCCCTCGCCTTCGCCGGCCTGGTGGCGGAAAACCGCAACCTGAGGGAGGCCGTGTCGGCCGCCTTCCGGTTCGACGGCATCATCGGGGGCTCGAAGGCGATGCGCCGCGTCATCGAGCAGGCCGCCCGCCTCGCCGCGGTCGATACCACGGTGCTGGTGGCGGGCGAGAGCGGGACCGGGAAGGAGATCCTTTCCAAGGCCATCCACTACAACGGCCCGCGCGCCGGCAAGCCGTTCGTCATCGTCAATTGCGGCGCCATCCCCGATGCGCTCCTGGAGTCGGAGCTGTTCGGCTACCGCAAGGGGGCCTTCACCGGCGCCGCGGCCGACCGGATCGGCAAGTTCGAGGCGGCCGACGGCGGCACGGTGTTCCTGGACGAAATCGGCGACCTGCCGCCGCTCCTGCAGGTGAAGATCCTCCGGGTGGTCCAGGAAAGCGAGATCGACGTCATCGGGGAAACGCTCCCGCGCAAGGTGGACGTGCGCATCATCGCCGCCACGCACCGGGACCTCCGGCAGATGGCGGCGGACGGCCGGTTCCGGCAGGACCTCTTCTACCGCCTGAACGTGGCGCCGCTCGTGGTGCCGCCGCTCTGCGAGCGCCGGGAGGACATCCCCCTTCTGGTCCGGCTGTTCGCGGAGCGGATCTGCCGCCGCTACCACCGCCCGCTCCTCGGGATCGGCCCGGCGGTCCTCCGCAAACTGGAAGCCCACTCCTGGCCGGGAAACGTCCGCGAGCTCGAAAACGTCGTGGAACGGCTGATCGTCTTCTCCCCGGGAGAGGAGGCCGACATGGAGTGTCTTCCCGCGGAGATCCTGGCGCCGACCCTGACGATCGGCCGGGCGGCCATCAGCCTGCCGCCCGAGGGGGTGTCGCTCGCGGCGCTGGAACGGGAAGTCATCGCCGAGGCGCTCGAGCGGACGGGGGGGAACCAGACCCGGGCGGCGCAGTTCCTGCATATTTCGCGCAACGTGCTGATCTACCGCATGCAGAAGCACGGACTGGGCCCGGACCGGGACCTGCCGGAGAACGACGGGGCGGAGGACCCATGACCCCCGCCGGAAAGCGCCGGAACGCCCGGATGAAAAAGGGGGTCATCGCCGCGTTCGTGCTGGCCATCACGGCGCTCCACTACTGGACCGGAACGGAGCACCTGTACCTGCACCAGATCTACCAGCGCGGCTATTACATTCCCGTGGTCCTGGCCAGCTTCTGGTTCGAGATCCTTGGCGGGGTGGTCACGGCCGCAGGGTTGGGGCTGCTCTACCTCGTCCACATCTGGCGGGATTGGGGGCATCACCCGACCTACGTCTTCCAGCAGTACGCCGAGATCCTCATGTACCTCGTCGTCGCCGTGCTGCTGGGGTACCTGGCGCGGGCGCAACGGAAAACCAGGGAGCGGCTGGAGCAGGCCGGGTCCGATCTCGAGGAGGCGTACGGCAAGCTGAACCGCGCCTTCGAGCAGCTCCGGCACTCCGACCGGCTGGCCTCGCTCGGAAGGCTTTCGGCCGGGATCGCGCACGAAATCCGCAATCCCCTCGGGTCGATCCAGGGGGCGGTGGAGATCCTGGGGCAGGATATTCCGGACACCGATCCGCGGAGCGAATTCGCGCGGATCGCGCGGCAGGAGGTCGCCCGGCTGGAAAAGCTGACGGGCGAGATCCTCGCGTTCTCCCGTCCGGCGCCCCCCCGGCGGATGCCGGCCGACTGGCGGGAGATCGCGGAGTCGGCGGCGCACCTGTGCGCCGACGAGGCCCGGCGCCGGGGGGTCGGCGTCGTCGGGCGGTTCGACGCGCCCCCGGCGACGATTCACGTGGACCCGGAACAGGTGAAGCAGGTCCTGATCAACATCCTCATCAACGCCATCCAGGCGCAGCCCGGCGGCGGCGAAGTCCGGATCTGCGGCGCGATCGAGGGGGACGACCTCGTGATGACGGTGGAGGACGACGGGCCCGGGATCGACCCCGAAACCATCGGTTCGATTTTCGATCCCTTTTTCACCACCAAGCGGGAAGGGACCGGCCTGGGCCTTTCGATCTCCTACCAGCTGGTGCTCAACAACGGCGGGGAGATCCGGGTCGAGTCCGGCCGCGCGACCGGGGCCTGTTTGCGCGTGGTTTTCCCTATCGACCGGGAGCGGCCGTGACCCAGACGTCGCGGGTCCTGGGGCCGTCGAATTCGCAGAGATAGACCGCCTGCCAGGTGCCGAGCATCAGGCGCCCGTCCTCCACCATGACCTGCACCGAAGACCCCATCATGCTCGCCTTGAGGTGGGCGGCCGCGTTCCCCTCGGAATGGGTATAGCCGGCCTGCCAGGGGACGGCGCGGTCGAGGGCGGCGGCCATGTCGGCGGTGACGCTCGGGTCGGCGTTCTCGTTGATGGTGACCCCGGCGGTGGTGTGCGGGACGAACACCGTCAGCACCCCGTGCCGGAGCCCCATGTCCGCCGCCGCCGATTCGAGTTCCCGGGTGATGTCCACGAACTGGGTGTGCTGCCGGGTCCGGACCGGGAATGTCTCCATGGCTCCTCCTCCCGCGCGCGGGATCAATACGCCTTTCCGGTCGCAGGGCGGGCTGCCGCCGGGTCCGTCTTCCCGGAGGCCCCGTTGGCCCACAGGATGAGCCCGGGGACGAACTGGTTCTGGAGGTCGGGGTGGCGCGGCAGGACGCGCGCGGTATAGCCGTGCCGCCCGCTCCCGCAGGCGGGGGTGGCGGTGGTTTCGTAGATCGTCGCCCCGTCCTCCTCCCGTTCGGGCTTCATCTCGAGAATGAGGGGGTTTTCGATCTCCCCGTGCGCGTTCAGGCGCCCCGCGTAGAGTTCGACCCTCAGGTCTTCGGTGGACAGGGGGCCGGTGCGGACCCGGGCCCGGAACCGGATGCTTTCGCCGACCGCGATCTCGGCGGGCAGCGAAGTCTCGATCATGTCCGCCCCCAGCGCCGGCCACGCGGCGCGGATGCGCGCGAGCGCCTCGGAGAGCGACAGCGCGCGGGCGGCACCGTCGGCCTCGAGCCGGAGGAAGCGCTCGTGGGCCGGCAGGTAGAACCGTTCCGTGTACTCCCGGACCATCCGGTTGGTGTTGAACCAGGGGCAGAGGTCGGCGATGGACGATTTCATGAGCCGGATCCAGTTGTGCGGCACCCCGTCGGCGCGGCGGTCGTAGAAGGTGGGCACCACGTCGCGCTCCAGGATGTCGTACAGGGCTTCGGCCTCCACCTGGGCCTGGACCTCGGTGTCCGTGTACGACTCCCCCTTGCCGATGGCCCAGCCGACCAGGGGGTGGTTCGGGGTGCGCGAGCGGCAGACCTCGTCCCACCAGCCGTCCAGGGTGCTCAGGTTCAGCACCCCGTTGGCGATCGCCTTCATGCCGCTGGTGCCGCTGGCCTCGTTGGGGCGCAGGGGGGTGTTCAGCCAGACGTCGACCCCCTGGACCAGGTAGCGGGCGACGCTCATGTCGTAGTCTTCGATGAAGACGATGCGGCGCCGGAATTCGGGCTCCCGGGCCAGCGCGGTGATCTGGCGGATCAGTTCCTTCCCCTCGTCGTCCTTCGGGTGCGCTTTGCCCGCGAAGATCACCTGGACGGGGCGTTTGGGGTCGTTGAGAATGGCGGCCAGCCGGCGCCGGTCCCTCAGCAGGAGGGTCCCCCGCTTGTAGGTGGCGAAGCGGCGCGCGAAGCCGATCGTCAGCGTCTCCGGATCCAGGGCGTCCTCGGCCGCGGCGATCTCCGCCTGCGGGGCCCCCCGGCGCTCCAGCTGCAGGCGCAGCTGCCGGCGGGCGAAGGCGACGAGGCGCTCCCTCCGGCGCTCGTGGGTGCGCCACAGGCTTTCCGGGGAGATCGATTCGATCCGGTTCCACACGTTCTCCGCCGACGGCTGGGTGCGCCAGCCGGGGCCCAGGTAGCGCTCGTAGAGCTGGTTCATCTCCTGCGAAATCCAGGACTGGAAATGGACCGCGTTGGTGATGTGGGTGATCGGGATCTCGCGCTCGGGGACCTCGGGCCAGAGCCCCTTCCAGAGCCCGCGGCTGACCTCCCCGTGCAGGCGGCTGACGCCGTTGCTCGCGGCGGCCATCCTCAGGGCCAGCACCGTCATGCAGAAGCTTTCCTCCTTCTCGGCGGGGTTCTTCCGGCCCAGGGCGAGGAAATCGTCCCCCGAAATCCCCAGCTCCGCGGCGTACGACGAGAAATAGTGCTCCATCAGCCCCGGGGGGAAATAGTCGTGCCCCGCGGCGACGGGGGTGTGCGTGGTGAAGACGAGGGCGGAGGAGGCCAGCGTGCGGGCCTGGGCGAAGGAGAGCGAACGGCTCCGGATCAGGTCGCGGATCAATTCCAGCGCCAGAAAGGCCGAGTGCCCTTCGTTCATGTGATAGACGGTCGGGCGCAGGCCGAGCGCCCCGAGCGCCCGGTACCCCCCGATGCCGAGCAGGATCTCCTGGCGGAGGCGGTATTCCAGGTCTCCCCCGTAGAGCTGGTCGGTCAGGTCGCGGTCCTCGTCCCGGGTGTTTTCGGGGATGTTGGTGTCGAGCAGGTACAGCCCCACGCGCCCCACGTTGACGCGCCAGATCCGGGCGGTCACGTTCCGTCCGGGCAGGGGCACCTCGATGGTGAGTTCCCGGCCGTCGGGCCCGCGCTGCAGCACGGCCGGAAGGGTGTGGAAATCGTTGTCGGCGTAGGCCTCCTGCTGCCACCCGGAGGCGTTCAGGTACTGCTGGAAGTAGCCCTGCTGGTAGAACAGGCCGACGCCCACCAGCGGCACCCCCAGGTCGCTCGCGGCCTTCAGGTGGTCCCCGGAGAGGATGCCGAGGCCGCCGGCGAAAACGGAGAGGCATTCCGTCAGGCCGAATTCGGCGGAGAAGTAGGCCACGAGCGGGTTTCCCGCCCCGGCGTGGGTCTTGCCAAACCAGCTCCCGCGGCTCTGCAGGTAGGCGTCGAAATCGGCGACGACGCGTTCGAAATAGGCCAGGAACGATTCGTCCGCCGCGGCTTCCTCCACCCGCTTCTGGTCGAGCGCCCCCAGCATGCGCACGGGGTTGTGCCCGCTCTCCTCCCAGAGGTCCCGGTCGAGACGGCGGAACAGCTCGATGGCGTCATGGTTCCAGGCCCAGCGCAGGTTGTAGGCGAGATCGCGCAGGCGTTCGAGCGCCGCCGGGAGCCTGGGGACCACGGTGAAGGAATGGATCGGTTTCATGGCCTGGTCTCTGCCTCCGTGTGAAGGGTTGTCCTTTCCGGCATTATATGTCGAACGGGGCCGGGTGCCGTGAAAAATGATATAGTAATCCGGTAGGGGATCGAACGGCCAGGGGGTGATCGCGATGCGCGCAACAGACGGGGTGTCCATATCCGAGATCGCCCGGCGGCTCGTCGAGGTGAGCCGCCGGCACGAGTTCCTGCCGAATGTCCCGAAGGATTGCGGGGCGCAGCTGCCGTCGCGCTCGAGCTGCCTGGAGATCATGCAGCAGCTCCGGTCCGTCCTGTTCCCCGGCTTCTTCCACCTTGCGGAATTCAGCCCTGAAGCGCTCGAGCTTCACGTGGGGGCGATCCTGGACCGCGTCGCGATCACCCTGGAGGAGCAGGTCCAGCGCGGGTTCTGTTTCGTGTGCCCCGGAGGCGACGACAGCCCGTCCGAGTGCCGGGCCCGGGCGGCCGGGATTACGCGCCGGTTCCTCGAGAGGATCCCCGGGGTGATGGAACTGCTCGGGGAGGACGTGCTCGCCGCCTACGACGGGGACCCGGCGGCCAAGAGCCCGAGCGAGACCATCTTCTGCTACCCGGGCATCTTCGCGATCACCAACCACCGCGTCGCCCACGAACTGTACAACCTCGAGGTGCCGGTGATCCCCAGGATCCTCGGGGAGAACGCCCACAGCGTCACCGGGATCGACATCCACCCCGGGGCCAGGATCGGCCGGAGGTTCTTCATCGATCACGGCACGGGGGTGGTGATCGGGGAGACCTCGGTCATCGGGGACCGGGTGCGGCTCTACCAGGGGGTCACGCTGGGGGCGAAGAGCTTTCCGCTCGACGCGAACGGGGTCCCCATCAAGGGGATCGACCGCCACCCCGTCATCGGGGACGATGTGGTCATCTACGCCGGGGCGACCATCCTCGGGAGGATCACCGTCGGGGCGCGCTCCGTCATCGGCGGGAACGTGTGGCTGACCGAGAGCGTCCCCCCGGAGAGCGTCATCTCCCAGGGGAGGGAACCCAACTCCCGGAGAGGCTAGTCCTTCTCCGCAATCTCAAAGGGCCGGCTGGCCTCCCCCCAGCAGACGCTCAGGTGCGGAAAGGGGATCTCGATCCCCTTACGGTCGAAGGTGTTCTTGATCCGCCGGCGCAGTTCGCGCCCCACCGTCCACTGCTTCAGCGGCAGGGTCTTGATCCGGAGCTTGATCGTCACCTGGGAGTCGCCGAACGCGTCCACTCCCATGACCTCCAGCGGTTCCAGGATGAAGGGGCGGTAATCCGGGTCCTCCTGCAGTTCCATCCCGATGTCGCGGAGCACCTCCATGACCTCGTCCACGTCATGCCTGTAGGCGACCCCCAGGTCGATGACGTAGTAGGCGTATTCCTTGGTCAGGTTGGAGACGGCCTTGATCTCCCCGTTCGGGAAGATGTGCACCGTCCCCTCGTTGTCGCGCAGGATGGTCGTCCGCAGACGGATGGCCTCCACGACCCCCCCCGTGCCGTTGATCCGGGCCACGTCACCGACGCGGATCTGGTCCTCGAGGATGAGGAAAAAGCCGCTGATGACGTCGCGCACCAGGTTCTGGGCGCCGAATCCGACGGCCAGCCCCGCGATCCCCGCCCCGGTGATGATGGGCATGATGTTGATGCCGAACTGGTCCAGGACCAGCATGACGGACACCCCGATGACCAGGACGTAACCGATGCTGCTGATGATCCTGCCCAGCGTCTTGGCCCGCTTCTGGGCTTCCGACGGCACGCCGGACTCCGTCCCCGTCACCAGCCGTTCCAGGTGGGCGACGGCGAGGCCGATGATCCGGAGCAGGATATAGGCGCCCACGAGGATTCCCACGATGCGGAACAGGCGCGCCCCCTCGCCCGAGACGCTGAGGTCGAGCGTTTTCATGGAGAGGGCGACGACGACGAGGCCGAGGAGGACGTTGGCGAGGGTCCGGAGAGGCTGCAGGAACCGTTGCCAGCTCTCGCGCCGGGCGCCGAGATCGGCGAGCAGCGCCGAAACCAGCCGCGCGGTGAAGAGGCCGGCGATCAGGAGGGCGGCGATTCCCAGCCCCTGGTGGGCGTAGCCGACGAACGTTTCCGGAATCGGGACCAGGAAGGCCACGTAATAGAGGACGGCCAGCGCGAGCAGCGGGCTGACCAGCGACTCCAGGTAGTGGATGACGTGATCGTCCAGGGTGGTGGCGGTGCGCGCCGCTTTTTTGTGCAGGAACCTGAGAATGCCGAAGCGGAGGACGCCGGCCGCGATGACGGCGATCAGCGGGTAGACGACATAGCGGGCGTCGATGCCCAACAGGCCGGACAGGTTCTCCATCATGCTCCCTCCCATGGCGGATCGATTCCCGGAGATGTTACCATAAAGCCTGCGGCGGACCTCCGGGAGTCCGTTCCGTCCGCCGCGGGGCCGGGGGGATTCATGGAATCGAAAAGGGAAATGACGCTCGATCGCGTGCTTTCGCGCTTCGGGCTCGCGTCCCGGAACGGCGCCCGCGAGGCCATCCGCGCCGGCCGGGTCAAGGTCAACGGGCGTTCCGTGAAGGATCCCGACGCCTGGCTCGACCCGCGCGTGGACGCGGTGCATCTCGACGGAAACCGCCTGCGCCCGGCGCGCCGGGTCTATCTCCTCTTCAACAAGCCGAAGGGGGTGATCACCAGCCACGGCGACCCGGACGGGAGGAAGACGGTGTATGACTGCCTCGCCGGAAGCGTGCCCTGGGTGTCCACCGTGGGGAGGCTGGACATGGACTCCTCGGGGTTGCTCCTGCTCACCAACGACACCGATTTCGCCAAATTCGTCCTGGACCCGGCCTCCCGGGTGCCGAAGACCTACCTGGTCAAGGCCAACGGCCTGGTCGACGACGGGACGATCGAGCAAATGCGGGCGGGGGTGGAGCTCGGGAGGGGGGAGTGGGCGCGGCCCCAGAGCGTCGTCCGGGTGGAGGACCGGGGGAAGTACAGCTGGCTCGAAATCGTGCTGACGGAGGGGAAGAACCGCGAGGTGCGCCGCCTCCTGGAGGCGGTGGGGCTCGTGGTGCTCAAGCTGGTCCGGACCCGCATCGGGCCCTGCGCCCTGGAAGGGCTGCCGGTGGGGGGGTGGCGCGACCTGCTTCCGCGGGAGATCGCGCTGCTGGGCCCCCCGCCCGAAGAGGCGCCTCCCGCAAAGGGGCGCCGCGGGCGGGACCGCCGTCGTGAGCGCCGGCAGCAGCGCGAGGGCGGGGAAGAGCGGGGCCCGGGTTAGTCGTACACCGATATCTTGCTGAAGATCATCAGCATCCGGGAGTCGATCGTTTCCCCGTCGCGCGCCCGGCCCGGGGCCAGGCGGCTGGCGGACATGACCTTGTTGAAGCTATCGAGGAAGTTCCGGTCGTTGGGGTGTTCGATCACCACTTCCGCCTCGGCCTGGCCGGCGCGGTCGACCGTCGTCAGCACCGAAAAGACGTAGTCGTCCCCGTCCTGGGAGATGCGCTCCCCCAGATCGGACAGGACCTGGTCGTTGATCGCCGGCCGGGTGGCCGGGCGCTTCGACCGGCTCATCTCCCGCTGGAGGTCGCCGGGGGCCATCCCCATCTTGACCTGGAACGACGCGGCCAGCTGGCTGCGCTCCCGGGGGGTGAACATGATCCGCTCGGGGAGGGAGGAGTAAGCCTCGATCTCCGGCGGGTCGATCGAAAAGGGGATCAGGAAGAAGAGCACGGCCGTCATCAGGGTGCCGGCGGCGCGGCTCCAATACCAGAGCATCCCCGCCGTGCGGATCCTGGACCAGTGCAGCTCCAGGCCTTCCCGGATCTGGACGCTCCAGCGGTTTCTGCGCGCGTCGGCGATCCGGAGCCGCACCAGGTCCCCCAGGTATTCGGGTTCCGGCACCCTGCCCAGCGCACGGAGCCGCGCGTGCACGGCCGCCAGCGCATCGTACTCCCTCCGGCACCCCGGGCACCCGTCGAGGTGCTTGGAAACCTCGACGGCGGCCCCGGCCTCCAGCGTTTCGTCCAGAAATTCTGACAGCAAAGGTAAGATTTTCCTGCAATCCATGACAGCCTCTGGTTAGCTCCCGACTGCGCCCAGCCGGTGTTTGAGCCCCTCTCTCCCCCGTGCGATCCGGGATTTTACCGTGCCCAATGACACCTCGAGCGTTTCGGCGATCTCCTCGTACGACAGCCCCTCGATGTCCCGCATCACCACGGCCACCCTCTGCGGCAGGGGAAGCTCGCGGAGCATGCGTTCGACCTCGGCGTGTTCCTCCTCCAGGGCCAGGGCCTCCTCGGGGGACCGGACCCCCGACCGCAGGTTGTAGAAGAGCTCGCTGTTGGGGTTGTTGACCAGGTGCTCTTCCAGCGAAACCGTGCCCCTGCGCCGCAGCCGGTTCCACCAGCGGAGCCGGTTGGTCGCCCGGTGGGCGGTGATGCGGTAGATCCAGGTCTTCAGCGAGGACTCTCCCCTGAACGTATCCAGCTTGCGGTACACCGTGAGGAAGACCTCCTGGGATACGTCCAGCGCCTCTTCCCGGTCCCCCAGGATGTTCACGGCAAGGCCGTACACCATGGACCGGTAGCGCTCGAAAATCCGGTCGAAGCCCAGCTCGGCTTCCGCCCCGGCCCGGTCGAGGGCCGCTCCGTGCGCTACGGCGCCGCCGTGCTCGGGCAGCACGATCTCTTCAGGATACATTACCCCATTCATGAATGCCCTTCGGCCCATTTCATGTCCTTGTCTATCAGACGCCTTCCGGCGGCAAAAAGTTCCTCGATGACGAATGCCCGGGGGGGTCTCCTGCGCCAGGTTCCGGCCAGAGCCGCTCCCATTCCTCATGGGTCAGTTTTTGTATTTTCTCCAGATCCCGTGAAATGCGGAGCAGGAGCCGCATGCGCGCATTCCCATCCGGAGTCGCTGAAAGGAGCACGTCGAGCCGCCGCCGGATCGTCTCCGGGCCGACATCCGCGGGCGCTTTCTGGTTCAGGGATTGCTCCACCACATGCAGCACCAGGGCTGGAGCCGAGTGTCTGGCTGTCCCGTAAGCGGCCGCCGCAAGGGCCATCAACCCCATCATCACCAGCGACCGCCTTTTCCACGTCATTCAGGCTACGGCCTCCCCGCGTCAATTATAGCAAAAGGGCGGGGGGGTCAACAGGTGCCCGCTGTGCTATAATCAGCGCGGTTTTTCCTGAGAACGCCGAGCCTCCGGCCGGCGTGAAACCGGCTTGCCGGGCGCGCGCGGGAGCGGCTTATGAATTGTCCTCATTGTCTGGTGATCGAATTGGACGCGTCGGGCTCCTGCCCGCGCTGCGGGTACCGTGCCGCGGAGGAGTCCCGGGAGTCGGAGCGGGACGGGTCACCGTCCCCCGATGGCGCCGATCCCGACGCGGCCGGCGCGGCGCCGGCATCGACGGAGGCCGCGGCGGCTCCGGACGCGGATACGGCGGGTCCCGAAAGCGCCGGGGAGGAGGTCGTCCCCGGGTGGCGCAAGGAACTCTCCGAGCGTTTGCGGGCCATCAAGATGAAAAAAGAGGCGAACGCGGCCCCGGCCCGTTCCACCGCGGCTTCCCCGGAGCCGGCCGGGGGGGATTCCCCCGACGCCGCCGCGGCCGCGCTGCGGGCGGAGATCATGGAACGGATGAAAACGCGCAAGCCGGCGCCCCGTCCGCCCGTCCCCGTCCCGCTGCAGAAAAAGCTCGAGCCCCTGAAGGCGGTGCCCCCGGCCGCCCGGCCGGTCCCCGCGGATCCGCGCAGGATCCAGAGCCTCATCGATTCGGCCGTGTCCCGCAAGCCGGTCGCCGCGCCCGCCGCCGCGCCGTCGCCCGTCCCGCCCGCCGTGGCTCCTCCCGCAACGGAGCACGCGGCCGCGGGGGAGTGGGGCGCGACCGATGCCGAGGGGAAGCTCATCCTCCTCTCCCGGACCCTTTCCGGGCTGGTGGACCTGATCTGTATCGTGGTCTGTGCCGGGATTTTCGTGGTCGCCGCGGACGCCTTCTCCGGGATCCTGGTCCTGGACGCCGTGAGTTTCGTCCATTTTGCGGTTCTCTTCCTGCTGACCTATTTCGTCTACTCGGTGTTCTTCCTCACCTCGTCCAGCCAGACGATCGGCATGATGATCACGGACCTGCGCGTGGAGGGGATGGACGGGGAACGGCCTTCGCTGGGCCAGCTCCTGGGCCGGTGCGGCGGCCACCTGGTGTCCCTGTTCGGGCTCGGGCTCGGGCTGCTGTGGGGGCTCGTGAACCGCGACAACCTCTGCCTCCACGACCGGATCTCCGGGACCCGCGTCGTCCGGAGCTGATGGCGGCGACGGGTCAGAAGCCGTCGAGTTTCGGGGCGTCCGATTCGGGGAGCCCGAGAATGATCCTGACGGAAGCGCCCGTGCGCCGGAGCGCATGAAACTCGCCGTCCTCCACGAAGGAAAACCCTTCGGGGAGCGTTTCCCTGCGGGCCGCCCCGGGATTCCGCTTCAGGAACCAGGCCTCGACCGCCTCGGCAAACTTGGCGGCGTCCTCCTCCGTGTCCCATTCGGTCAGGAGCAGGACGGCCGTTTTTCCGCCCCGGTTTTCCACGAGCACCGCCTCGTCCCCCCCCCAGCCGAGTGCGGCCCTCTGCGCCCGCTCGTCCGTCAGGTGGAGGGCGAGCAGCCGCCCCAGGCCGAATTCCCCCATCACCCGCTCGTGGGCCACCTTCCAGTCTTCCCCCAGCGCCGCGGCCCGGGGGGCGGCGTCCACCGGCCGGGGACGGTCGCGCTTCCCCAGGTATTTTTCCGGGTGCATGATCTGCTCGGTCGACTCCGGCAGGTCTGCGTAGATGGCGTTGACGGCGTCCCAGGACGGTTTGTGCTTCCAGACCTGCTGCAGGAAGGAGGGGCCGTAGCCGTAGGGGAACATCAGGCTTTCCTGCAGGAACGCGGGGGCGAGTTTCAGGACCTCGTAATGGGACTTCATCGCCTCCATCTGCGTCTGCATGACGAAGGCCAGGTTCGGCAGGTCCGCGAAATGCCGCCGCTGCGGGGCCACCAGGTGCTGGAGCATCACCGCGGTGCTGTCCCCCTCGATGAAGGCCTCGCGCGCCAGGGAACGGTCGGCGTTTCCCTCCCGCCCGCTCTCCTGGAGGAGGGACGCCACGTCAAAATGCTGGTCCTGCAGCGCGAGGGCGATTTCATGCACCAGGACGTGTTCCTGCTCGGGCGCCGGCAGCCAGGAGGCGATCCAGAGGGTTTCGCGCTCCGGGTCGTACACGCTCTCCACCTGCTCCGAGCGGAGCTTCGCCATCGTCTCCCCGTACGCGACCCCCGCGGGGATGAGGCCGAGTCTCTGCATCAGTTTTTCTTCGCGGAGCGTGGGTTCGGGGGCGAGGCCGGCGCGGGCGCGCTCCGCGAGCAGGGCGCGGATTTCCTCGCGCGCCTTGAGTTCCTTCCGGATGGGGGCCCGGGGGGCGAGCCCCCGCAGGCGCGCCACCGTGCCGGCGAGCCGCTCTGCCGTTTCCCCGAGCGGTTCCTCCGCCGCAAACCCGCCGCAAGCCAGGATCACCGCCATCCCCAGGACCGCCTGAATCCTCATCGTCGTCCCCCGTAGTCGTCAGATCATAGTGTCCGGCGGCAGGGCAGTCAATGGCCCGGTCCGGGGCGTGGGCCGGCTCGGGCGGGGGCCGGTCCGGGGCCGGGGCCGAATGGATTGATTTCCGGGCGCTCCCGATGCTACATTTATCGGCATGAATCCGCTGATTCCCCTGGCCGTCATGGCGCTCCTGGTTGCCGGCATCGTCGCGCTGTTTATCCTGGCGTCGGTCTTCCTCGGGCCCGGAAAACGCCATCCGGTCAAGGATACGCCTTTCGAATGCGGCATCCCCTCCGAGGGGTTTGCCGGCGGGGGCATGCACGTCCGCTACTACATCATGGCCATGCTCTTTGTCGTCTTCGACGTCGAACTGGCCTTTCTCTTCCCCTGGGCCGCCGCCCTGCGGGGGCTGGGGTGGTTCGGTTTCGTCGAAATGCTCCTTTTTGTCGCGGTGATCGGCGCGGGCTTCGCCTACGCCTGGAAGATGGGCGCGCTCGAATGGGAATGAACGGGGAAACGCCGGAGATCGTCCTCGCGCTGCTGACGGAAACGCTCCCCGAGGGCATCGTCGACACCTCGGCGCCGCTCGGGGAGGCGACGGCCGTGGTCCGTCCCGATTTTCTGGTCCGTACGGTCGATTTCCTGAAAAATGACCCGCGCCTCCGCTTCGACCTCCTGGTCGACATCACGGCCGTCGACCGGGGTCCCGCGCCCGGAGGCGAAGCGCCCGGAGGCGGAGCGCCCGG
>CAZWXG010000010.1:0-6296 GCA_964637825.1 uncultured Acidobacteriota bacterium | reverse complement strand
AGCGCCCGGAGGCGGAGCGCCCGGGGAGGAAGCCCCCAGGTTCACCGTCGTCTACCATCTCCTCTCCCTGCCGTTCAAGCGCCGCCTGCGCCTCGAGGTCCCGGCAGGGGGGGCGGAACCCGCGGTCGATTCCCTGACCCCCCTGTGGGGATCGGCCAACTGGCTCGAGCGCGAGGTGTGGGACATGTTCGGCATACGGTTCCGGGGACACCCCGACCTGAGGCGCATCCTGATGTACGAGGAGTTCGAGGGGCATCCGCTGCGCAAGGACTACCCGGTCGACCGGCGCCAGCCGCTGATCGGGCCGAAAAACTGAGGAGAGCATGCGGGAATCAGTGTCTCTGACCATCGACGGGCAGGATATCCGGGCGCCGAAGGGGATGACGGTGCTCGAGGCGGCCAAAATCGCCGGCATCCGGATCCCCCATTACTGCTACCACGCCGGGCTCGAGGTGGTGGGGAGCTGCCGGATGTGCCTGGTGGAGATCGAAAAAGCCCCCAAGCTGCAGCCGTCGTGCGCCACCCCGGTCGCCGAGGGGATGGTCGTGCGCACCACGACGCCCCAGGCCCTCGAAAACCGCCGCTCGGTGCTGGAGTTCCTGCTGGCCAACCACCCCCTGGACTGCCCCGTCTGCGACCAGGCGGGCGAATGCGAACTGCAGAACTACTACATGGCGCACGGGCGGTACGACGTGCGCCACGACGAGGACAAGACCAGGCGGAAGAAGGCCGTCGTCCTCGGCCCGCACATCATGCTGGACCAGGAGCGGTGCATCCTCTGCACGCGGTGCGTGCGCTTTACCCGCGACATCACCCGGACCGCGGAGCTGGGCGTCATCTCCCGGGGGCACAGGAGCGTGATCGACGTCTTCCCCGGGCGGGAACTGGACAACGCCTATTCGGGGAATGTGGCCGACCTCTGCCCCGTCGGCGCCCTGACCGACCGCGATTTCCGTTTCCAGTGCCGGGTCTGGTTTTTGGGGAGCGCGCCCTCGGTCTGTCCCGGCTGCAGCCGGGGGTGCAACATCGAGATCCACTATAACCGGCGGTTCAACCCGCGCTACCACGACCGCCGGGTGCACCGCCTGAAGCCCCGGTGGAACCCGGAGGTCAACGGCTTCTGGATCTGCGACGAGGGGCGGTACGCCTATCGCGCCATCGACGCCCCGGACCGGTTGAAGGCCCCCGCGCTCAGGCGGGAGGGCGGGTTGCGGCGGGCCACCTGGCCGGAGGCGCTCGGGGAGGCGGCCGGCGCGCTCCGGGGCGTGCTCGAAGCCTTCGGGCCCGGGGCCGCGGCGGTCATGGTTTCGCCGCAGATGAGCAACGAGGAGCTCTTCCTCGCCCGGCGGCTGTTCGGGGACCGCCTCGGGATCGAGCGCGTCGCGGGGCGCGCCGAAGCCGAAGCCGGCGCATGCGACGACGACCTCCTCATCCGGGCCGACAAAAATCCGAACACCCGGGGGATGGACATCGTGTTCCCCGGGGTGGGCGACTGCCGCGACCTCCTCGAGGCGTGCGCCGGGGGGCGCATCCGCTACCTCCATATCTTCGGGCACGACCTGGCGCGCTGGAACGACCCCGAGCGGCTCGCCGAAGCCCTGCGGGAGGTGGAGTGCGTGGTCTTCGAGGGGGCCTGGGATTCCCCCACGGCCCGGCTGGCCGACGTGGTGCTCCCGGCCGCCGTCTATGCGGAAAAGGAAGGGACCTTCGTCAATTTCCAGGGGCGGGTCCAGCGCTTCGCACCGGCCGTCCCCCCGCCGGGGGAGGCCCTGGCCGATCTCGACATCCTCGCGCGGCTCGCGACCGCGCTGGAGGCGGGCCCGGTCGGGTCCACGGCGTCCGAACTGTTCGGGGAGATCGCGGGGCGGGTGCCGGAGTTCTCCTCCCTGACCTGGCAGGCGCTGGGCCCCATGGGCCGGTGGCTTGCGAATGCGGGAAACGACCATGCTGTTTGACGTGACCGCCGTACTGGCCAAGACGCTCCTGATCCTCGGCGCCGTGCTGGGGCTGACATCGCTGCTGACCTGGATGGAACGCAAGCAGTCGGCCGTGATGCAGGACCGCCTCGGCGCCAACCGCGCCTCCATCCTGGGCGTGCGCGCCTTCGGCCTGCCCCACATCTTCTCCGACGCCCTCAAGATGTTTTTCAAGGAGGACTACGTGCCGCCGGGCGGGGACCGGATCCTGCACACGGCCGCCCCCTGCATCGCCCTCTTTTTCGCGCTGATGAGTTTCGCCGTCGTCCCCTTCGGAGACACCCTCACCCTGGCCGGCCGCGCCGTCCCGCTGCAGGTGCTCCCGCTCCACGCCGGGATCCTGTTCGTCTTCGCCATGACGTCGCTCGGGATCTACGGCACGTTCCTGGCCGGGATCAGCTCCAACAACAAGTACGCGTTCCTCGGGGGGCTGCGCGCCTCCAGCCAGATGATCAGCTACGAGATCACCATGGGGGCCACCCTCATCGGCCTCCTGATGATCTTCGGCACCCTCGACCTGCAGGCGATCAACCGCGCCCAGGGGGACCTCCTCTGGGGCTGGCTTCCGAAATGGGGCGTCGTGCTGCAGCCGTTCGGGTTCCTCCTCTTCGTCATCGCCGGGATGGCCGAAACCAAGCGGGTGCCCTTCGACCTGCCGGAGGGGGAATCGGAGATCGTGGGCTATTTCGTCGAATACAGCAGCATGAAGTTCGGCGCCTTCTTCATGACCGACTTCATCGAGACGATCCTCATCGCGGTCCTCATCGCCACCCTCTTCTTCGGGGGGTGGCAGGTCCCGTTCCTCCAATCCGACGGTTTCCACCTCCCCGGGGGGGCGCACCACGCCCTGCCGCACCTGGCCGTGGTCCTGCTGCAGGCGGCGGCGCTGGGGCTGAAGGTCTTCTTCTTCTGCTGGTTCCTGCTGCTGATCCGCTGGACGCTCCCCCGCTTCCGGTACGATCAGCTGATGCGGTTCGGGTGGAAGTTCCTGCTCCCGGCCTCGATCCTCAACATCTTCGTGACCGCCTTCGTCCTCCTGCTCCTGAGGTAATCACTCCCCGAGCAGGCGGCCCACCTCCCGGCGCAGCCGGTCGGTATCCTCCGCGTAAGCGTCGTCGCCGGCCGGGGGGCCGGGCGGGATGGGGGCGCCGAAGGTGATCCGGACCTTGTGCGGGCGGATGCGCAGGCTGTCGCGGGGCCAGACGGCGTGGGTCCCGTCGATGGCGGCGGGGACCAGGGGGACGCCCAGTTCGCGCGCGAGGATGGCCGCCCCCTTCTTGAAGTCCTGGAGCTTCCCGTCGTAGGAGCGCCCCCCCTCGGGGAAGATGCAGAGGATCATCCCCCGCCTCAGGCCGGCGGCCCCCGCCTTCATGGCGCGTAGGAGGTGGGCGTCGGGGTCGACGGGAACGATGTTGGTGAGCCGGGCGGCCAGCTTCATCAGCCGGGAGGTGAACAGGAAACTGTAGCCGACGAAGAACATCCTCCGGAACAGGCCGAAGGGGAGGGCGGAGACCAGGACGAAGGCGTCGAGGTAGCTCTGGTGGTTGGGGCAGACGAGGTAGGGCCCCCGCGCCGGCAGGTTCCCGATGCCCCGTATTTCCAGCCGCAGCAGCGGGAGAAACAGGAGGTAGTACAGGAGCCGGGCGAGCAGGTATTTGACCAGGGAGACGACCGGGCCCGAAACGGGCAGCTCTTCGGCCGGGGACCCGGCCGCGAGGATCGTTTCCCAGTTCTGGCGGGAGGGGGCCCCGGCCCCCTCGCCCGCCCCCGCCTGCCGCTGGAGGCCGCGGACCAGGTCGGCGACCGTGAAGATTTCGGCGCCGAAATCCTCCGGCAGGCCGAGCTCGAGCCTCTGTTCCAGGCTGGCGAGCAGCTCCACCTTTTCCATGGAATCGAACCCGAGGTCCAGCTCCAGGTTCATCGCCGGGGAGAGGGCCGCTTCCCGGTGATAGGTTTCGGCGAGGCAGCGGGCGACCTCCTGCCAGGTGGCCGATGCCATCAGGGCCCGGTCTTCCGCGCTCGCCGCGACCGGCTCCGCCGCGATGTCCCCCTCCCGCAGCTGCCCGCTTTCCACCAGCCGTTTCAGTTCGAGCCGCTTGACCTTCCGGGTCGTGGTCCGCGGCAGCGGCTCGGCCTGGAGCTGGTAACTCATCAGGCGCTTGTACCGGGGGAGCCGGTTGGAGAGCGCCGCGATCTCGTCGCGCAGGATTTCCCGCGTGTTGGCGATCTTTTTGGATTTCAGGTAGTCGAAATCGGGGACGACGACGGCGTGCAGCCGCTCCCCGTGCTCCTGCGGGGAGACCACCCCGATGACGGCGATCTCCTGGATCGCGGGGCACCGCCCGTAATACGCCTCCAGCTCGTCCGGGTAGATGTTCTTCCCGTTGGCGAGCACGATGACTTCCTTCCGGCGCCCCGTGACGAACAGGTTCCCGCCCGCGTCCAGCCGCCCGAGGTCCCCGGTGCGAAACCAGCCGTCGCGGAAGGCCTCGCGGGTGGCTTCGGGGTTGCGGTAGTACTCCCGCATGACGACGGGGCCGCGGACCAGGATTTCCCCGACGCCGGCCTCGTCCGGGTCGGCGATCTCGAGGTCCGTGCCCGGGAGCGCCGGTCCCACCGAGCCGATCACGTTGCGTTCGACCGGCGTGACCGCGCAGGCTCCCGTGGTCTCGGTCAGGCCGTACCCCTGGAGGATGGTAAAACCCAGGTCGTGAAAGTCCCGGGCCACCGCCGGGTCGAAGGCGGAGCCGCCGCTGATGAAGAGGCGCAGCGTCGCCCCGAAACTGCGGTGAATCCGGCCAAAGAGGCGGGGCCCCAGGTTGAGGCCGAGGGCGCTCCGGCTGAAGCGGTTCAGCCGGAGCAGCGCGCGGAACGCCCGGCGCGCGGCCGCCGGTTTTTTCGCCAACTCCTCCTGGATCCGGTTGTGGAAGAGATAGAAGAACTGGGGCACGGTGACCAGGATCGTGATGCCCGCCTCTTCGAGCGCCGCGAGGATTTCCGTCCGGCGGAGCGTGTCGGCGAACACCACCTGCCCCCCCAGGTAGAGGGGGATCAGGACGTTGATCACCGAGGCCAGCACGTGCTGCAGCGGCAGCAGGCAGAGGAACGCTTCGTCGTCCCGGAGCGGGATGACGCCGAGCGCGCCTTCGATTTCGGAGAGGATGTTGCCGTGGGTGAGGCACACCCCTTTCGGGGTCCCGGTGGTCCCCGAGGTGTAGATGATCGTGACGAGGTCGGAGGGGGCGCAGCGCGGCAGCGGGGGAGGGTCGGGCAGCGCCGCGGCCCATTCGAGGAATCCCGCGAGTTCGTCCCGCGACTCCCCCCCGTCGGGGACCGCGTCGAAGGAGATCAGCCGCCGGCCCGGTTCCCGCCCCGCCAGGGCCTGCTCGAGCCTTTCCTTCAGCCCCCCGCTCACGAAAATCACCCGCGAGTCCGAGTCCTCGATCAGCCGGAGCCACTCCTCGGGCGATATCTGGGTGTCCAGGGGGACCGCGACCATCCCGGAGAGATAGGCCCCGAGGTAGGCCGTCACCCATTCCGGGCGGTTTTCCGAGAGGATGGCCACCCGGCTCGAGGGCTCCAGGCCGAGGGCGAGAAGGCCGCGGGCGGCCGACCGGGCCATGGCATGGGCTTCGCGGTAGGAGACGGAGGTGTAGCCCCCCGGAATCTTGAGCCGGAACGCGGTCCGGTCCGGCACGCGGAGCGCCATCGCCTCGAAATGCTCGTTGAATGTCGCGGGTTCGTTGCGGGGGAGTGGTGTCATGGGATCCTGCCCGGACCTAGGTGTCCAGTTCCTTGAGTTCCTGTTCGATCACGGCGTCGTAACGGGCGTCCGCCGGCGGGGGCGGAGCGGCCGGGGCGGCCAGGGCGGCCCGGCGCCGCTTCCGGAGCAGGACCAGGAGGTATCCCCCTCCCGCGATCAGGGCGGCCCAGGGGAGCAGGTAGGCCAGGGCGTTGATCCCGCGCGCGCGCGGCGTAGCCAGGATCCGCTCGCCGTACCGGGCGACGAAATGATCGAGGATCTCGCGCTTCGTCTGCCCCGCGGCCACCATGGCGCGCACCTCCTGCCGCATCTGTTCCGACACCTCGGAGTAATGCTGCGAGATCGGCTGGTTCCAGCAGCAGGGGGCGATCAGGGTGTCCTCGATTTCGCGGATGAGGCGCTCGTCCCCCGCGCCCTGGGCGGAGAGGAGCCCGGGAAGGAAAATCCAGGCCGCAAGGAGGCCGGTGAAGATGCGGAGTCGGATCGGGCGTTTCATGGAATCGGTCGCTCTCCTTGTCGGGCTTCAGGGTTCTGTATCGAGTGTACCCCGAAGCCGC
>CAZWXG010000009.1:31157-36825 GCA_964637825.1 uncultured Acidobacteriota bacterium | reverse complement strand
GCTAGAACGGGATATCGCTGTCGGTGATGCCGGCGTCGCCGAAGGGCTGGCCCGATTCCGCCCCCCCTTCGTAGCTGTCCTCGGAAGGCCCGGACGACGCGCCCTGCTGGCGGCTCCCCAGCATGACCATCTGCGAAGCGATGATCTCGGTCGTGCGGCGCTTGTTGCCTTCCTTGTCGTTCCATTCCCGGCTCTGGATGCGCCCCTCGATATAGACCTGCCGCCCTTTCGTGAGGTAGCGCTTGCAGATCTCGGCCAGTTTCCTCCAGACCACGACCGTGTGCCATTCCGTGCGTTCCTGCCGGGTGCCGCTCTTGTCGGTCCAGTTTTCGCTGGTTGCCAGGCTGAAGGTGGCGACCGGGGTTCCGTCGGGGGTGTAGCGGACCTCGGGGTCCTTCCCCAGGTGTCCGATCAGCATGACCTTGTTGAGTGAACTCATTGTCCTTGATCCTCTAGTCGTTGATCCTGTGGTTGGGAGTCGACCCGCTCAGCGGGCCTTGCGGCGCGCGGGCGCCGCGGGTTTGGAGGCGGTGAGCCTGTCCAGTTCCGCCCGGGCCAGGACGGCCTCGGGAGACTGCGGGAACTTTTCGACGATGTTGCGCAGGTCCGCGACGGCATTTTCCTTTTCCTGCATGGCCAGTTCCACCCGGGCCCGCTTGTAGAGGGCGCTCGGGACCTTCTCCGAGCCGGCGTGATCGTTGATGACGCGCGTGAAAGCACCCACCGCCTGCGGCAGGCGGTTGCGGGCGGCGTGGGCGTCGCCGATATTGAGGAGCGCCTCGGGGGCCCGGTCCCCGGCAGGGTAGGTGGAAACGTAGGAGGTGAACCCCTCGATCGCCAGGTCGAAATTCCCCTGCACGAAGTCGCCGTAGGCCTGGTTGTAGAGGACCTCGGGGGAGAGCCCGGAGGGGGGGGGCTCCGCGAGGGCGGCCGACTGCACCTTCAGCTCCCCGAGCTGCTGGGCCAGGGCGCTGATGCGGGTGGCGGCCTCGTCGACCTTGCCCGAGAGCCGGCGCACCTCCTCGAGCAGGTTCTGGTCGGCCGCACGCTTGCCGCTCTCGCTGTTCTCCATGGCCGCGGAAATCCTGTCGAGAATCAGGCCGGATCGGGCCGCCTGGTCGTTCAGCTGGATCACCAGGCTCCGGAGGCCTTCCAGCTTTTCCGCGTAGCCCTTGTCGAACTCGCGGATCTGGTTCTGCAGGGCCAGGACGTCGCTCTGCAGCCGCACCAGTTCCTCCTTGGTGCCGGCCTCGGCGAGCGGGCAGGCGGCAAGCGACGCCGCCAGGAGGCAGAATAGAATGTTGCGCTTCCATCGCTTCATGGGGTCTCTCCAAGCGTCAGGCGGTGAAGGGGTGCAGGGGGAGGCCTCGGCCTCCCCCCGCGGGGTCTAACGCATGACGAAGTGCGCGCGGCGGTTGAGCTGCCAGCACTCCTCGTCCTGTTCCTCGCAGAACGGGCGCTCCTCGCCGTAGGAGATGGTGTCGATGCGCGCCGAGTCGATCCCCTGGGAAATCAGGAAATCCCTGGCGGAATTGGCTCGACGGTCGCCCAGCGCCAGGTTGTATTTTTCCGAACCGCGCTCGTCGCAGTGCCCCTCGATCGTCACCCGGATTCCGGGGCGCTCGGCCAGCGCGCGGGCGTTGGCGGCGAGGGCGCGCCGGGCGTCCTCGTTGATGGAGTACTCGTCGAGGCCGAAGAAAACGTCCTTGATGGCGGCCTCGAAAAACGCGGCGTCACTCACGGCCGCCGACGGCGGCGGGGTGACGGCGACCGGCGCGGAGACGGTGACGCGCGCTTCGGCGACGGCGTCCCCCCCGGGCCCGGTGGCCCGCGCCGTGTAGGTCGTGGACGCGCCCGGGCTGACGGTCCTGCTCCCGGAAGCTTCGACGGTCCCGATCCCGCCCGTGATGTTCACGCCGGTGGCGTTCGTCGATCGCCAGGAAAGGGTCGTGGACTGTCCCTTCTCGATCGCCGACGGGGAAGCCGTCAGCGTGATGGTCGGGGCCGGGGACGGCACCGCGGGCGCTTCCCGCACGGCCTCCTCCCGGTCTCCGGCCGCGGGGGGCGGCGACACTTTCTTGGCGCAGCCGGAGGCCGACAGCATGACGGCCAGCAGCAGCAGCGCCGTCGAGGCGAGCAGAACCGGTGATCTCTTCATGGGGCGATGTCTCCTTCTCAATGCGTTCAGGTTAGATATATTCCAGTATAGCACGCGCGCCGGCGCCTGGAAACCTGTCGGGGCAATACTAGTCTCTACGGAAATAACCGCTCCAGGAGGGGCTGGTGTTGTTCCCCGAGTGGGTGATCCGCCTGGGCTCCGTCCCTTCGAGCAGCATGGTGTAGATCTGCCAGCTCCCGCTGCGGTTGGACTGGAAGGCCAGGTGGCGCCCGTCGGGGGCCCAGGAGGGGGATTCGTTGCTGCCGCCGCCGCTGGTCAGCTGGCGGATGGCGCCGCCGGCCGCATCCGCGACGAAAATCTCGTAGCGCGGGCTGAGCCGCGGTTTCCAGTGAAAGGCGAGCCACCTTCCGTCCGGAGACCAGGCCACGCCGTCGGCATCCCCCCCCTCCTTGACGATCCGGCGCACGTTGGACCCGTCCGCATCGCAGATGTGGACCTGGCCCGGCATCCCCGAGATGTAGGCGATCTGGCGTCCGGAGGGGGACCAGGTGGGGGAACTGTCGATCGCGGGATTGTTGGTGATGTTGCGGCGGTTCGACCCGTCCAGCCGGGAGATGAAGAGGTCGGGGTCGCCCCGCGGGGTGCGCAGCGCGAAAATCACCTCGCTCCCGTCGGGAGAGATCGCCGGGGAGGAGGCGAAGGTGTTGAACATGGGGAAGGGGAGGCGGGAACCGTCGAGGTAGGAATAGATGGTGATTTCCGGTTTCGGCCGGTAGCTGACGAAGGCCAGCTTGGAGTTGTCGGGCGCCCAGGTGGGGAAGAGATTGAGGCTCCCGCCGTGGGTGAAGGCGCGGGAATTCTGGCCGTCGTAATCCATGGTGTGGATCTCCTTGGCGTCCCCCTTGCGGGATACGTAGGCGATCCGGGTGGAGGCGATGCCGCGCGACGTCCCCGCGGTGAGCTGGTAGACGATTTCGTCCGCCCAGTAATGGGCCATGGTCCGGACCTGCCCCGGGTCACCCGTGTAGGCTTTGCCGAACGCGCGCTTTCTCTGCTTCATGTCGTAGACGCTCGTCTCCACCCGCAGGACGTTGCGGGAGAGGCTCACGGTCCCGACGGTCACGAAGCTGACCTTGAAGGGGATGGAGTTCCAGGCCTCGTAATCGATGTCGGTTTCGGGGCGCACGATCGGCTTGGGAGGGTAGAACCCCCGCCCCGCGATGGTGAAGAAGCCGGCGAAGGAGAGGTCGTCGTAGAGGACGCGGTTGAAGGTTTCGAGCGCGGACGCGAGTTCCCCCCCGGCGTTTCCCGGGGCGGGCTGCACGTCGGCGACGGCGAGGATCAGGTCCTCGGAGGGCTTCGGGAACAGCGTGACCCGCGAGGATTCCTGCGTGAGCAGGGAAGGCTGGGCGCTGAAGAATACCAGCAGAAGAAAACAGGCGATTTTGACCGGCATGACGCTCCTTTGTCGGAATCGGCTATGGAACAGGCGGATAGATGAACTGGGCGACAAACTGGATGGCCTTCCCCCGGTATTCGAGCGGGGGGGGCGACAGCGGGTTGGCGGAGTTGATGGCGCGCAGCGCCATCAGGTCCATCTGCTGGTTCCCCGATGACTTGTCCAGTTTGACGTTGTAAATCGCGCCGTTCGCGGCGATAAAAAAACTGCAGACGATCTGGACTCGCAGCCCCGCCGGGGGGCGGATCCAGCGGTCGCTGATCCGTTTTTCCACCCCGAGCGCGTAGTAGGAGTCGCCGAAGCCCCCCGAGCCGGTGCCGATCGACACGCCGGTGCCGCCGCCGCTCCCCCCGCCGCTCCCCCCCCCGGCGGCCGCAATGCCGCCCGAGCCCGGCTCGGGGGCGGTCGGGATGATGTTTCCCATCGTCTCCGGCGCGGGGGCCGGGGTGGCCACGGCCGGCTTGCGCTTCGGGGCCTCCGTGGTCCCGGGCAGGGGGATCGCCTTTTCGGGCCTGGAGGGGGCTTCCTTCGGCAGCGGGGGAGGCTGGGGGACCAGGGAAGGTTTGACCATCCCGGCCCCTCCCGAAAGAGTCTCCACGACGCCCACGGTGGAAATCTCCCCCCCGATCCCCCCGCCGGGCCCGCCCCCGAGCTGGATCGTCCCCTGGGGGAGCCAGCGCGCGCCGAAGAGGGCCACGAGGACGGCCGCGACGTGGATCGCTACGGAAGCGAGGCACGACCGGCCGTAGGTTTCCCGGACCAGGGGGATGTCCAGCAGGGTGACGGCGTGTCGCGATGGGTTCATGATCGGGGCCAAAAGCGTCTCCGCGGTCCTATCCGGGCGCCCGGAAAGGCTTGGTGACCAGTTTGATCTCGCTGTAACCGGCGCCGCGGACGGCGTCGATCACCGAGACGATGGCGTTCCATTTGACGTCCTTGTCGGCCCGGAGAAAGATGGCGTCCTTCGGCCCGCGGGCGTCCTTGCGCAGGCGGTCGGGGATGGTCGAGAAATTGACCGCTTCCGACCCGTAGAAGATGTCCCCCTGCCGGCTGATGGAGATGATGATGCGCTCCTCGGGATTGACGTCCTGGACGTTGCGGGTCTCGGGGAGTTCGACGTCGATTCCCGTCTGCAGCATCGGGGCGGTCACCATGAAGATGACCAGCAGCACCAGCATGACGTCGACCAGGGGGGTGACGTTGATTTCGGAAAGGGACGTCGACGTGCGCCCCTGGGGGTTCGTGAACGCCATTTAGCGGAAGCTCCGTTCGACCAGGTTGAGGAACTCCATGGAAAAATCGTCCATTTCGGCGGCCGCCCCCTTCAGCCGGGCCAGGAAATGGTTGTAGGCGATGACGGCCGGGATCGCCGCGAACAGCCCGGCCGCGGTGGCGATGAGGGCCTCGGCGATGCCCGGGGCCACGGCCTGGATCGACGCCGTCTTGACCATCCCCAGGCCGTTGAAGGCGTTGATGATGCCGATCACCGTGCCGAGCAGGCCGATAAAGGGGGTCACCGCGCCGGTGGTGGCCAGCCAGCTCATGCTCCGTTCCAGCACCGACAGTTCCGCGGCCGCGGCGCGCTCGAGCGCGCGCTGGATCCCCGCGATCGGACGGTCGCCGAGGGCGATCGATTCCGCCTGCGGCCCCTTCAGGCTCTGGATCTGGGCATTGAGTTCCTGGTACCCCGCGCTGAAGATCCCGGGCAGGGGGGAGCCGCGATAGTGCTCGCAGGCGGCGTGGACCTCGCTGAGGCGCTCGCTCTTGCGGAAGAAGGAGACGAACGCGTGGCTCTGTCGGCCGATCTGCCTGAACGTCAGCCATTTACGGAGGATGATGGTCCAGGACAGGAGCGAAAAGACCACGAGGAGCAAAAGGATCGCGAAGGCGAAGCCGCTGGCATGGGCGAAAACGCTCCAGAGGGAACCGGAAACGGGTTCGGAAGTCACGAGTTCGGGTGGCGCGGCCTGAAGCAGCAAGACGGTGGCAATGTCGATGGCGATCCCTCCGTGAAAGTATGATTGCAGATCGCACAAGTATCATATGGCCGCCGAGCAAGTCAATGTCTTTGGACCCGGACCCGGCCGGGT
>CAZWXG010000009.1:29085-31057 GCA_964637825.1 uncultured Acidobacteriota bacterium | reverse complement strand
GGCCCCAACCTCTTTCGGAAGGTCCGTGCGATGCTGCGACTGCTCAGAATCCGCAATTTTGCGCTGATCCGGGAGCTCGAGATCGAGTTCGGGGCCGGGCTCAACCTGCTGACGGGGGAGACCGGGTCGGGCAAGTCGATCCTGGTGGACGCGCTGGGGTTGCTCCTCGGCTCCCGCTCCTCCCTCGACTATGTCCGGAGCGGGTGCGACGGCGCCGTGGTCGAGGGGGAATTCGACCTCCGGGGCCGTTCGCGCGTCCTCGCGCTTCTGCGGGAGGCCGGGTTCGACACGCCCGGGGAGGAGAGGGTCCTGATCCGCCGGGAAATCTCGGCGTCGGGGCGCAACCGGATCCACGTCAACAACGGCCTGGCCACCCTCGGATTTTTGAAGGCGATGGGGGGCGCGCTGGCCGACATCTGCGGGCAGCAGGAGCAGCGTTCGCTCCTGGACCTGGGGACCCACCTCGAGTGGCTCGACGATTTCGGGGGGAACGGCGAAGCGCGCCGGCAGGCGGGCTCGCTCTACCGCGCTCTCCGGGACACGGCCCGGGACCTGGACGGGGTGGAGACGGGGGAGGACGAGCGGGCGCGCCGCATCGACATCCTCCGCTTTCAGATCGGGGAGATCCGCCGGATCGACCCCCGGCCCGGCGAACGGGAGGAGCTCGAGAACGAACGCGATCTCCTCTCCAACCGCGAGCGGATCCTCGAGCGGGCGGCGGGGGTCTACGCGCTCCTGTACGAGGGGGAATCCCCGATCCTGGCGGGGTGGGCCCAGCTCGAACGGCTCCTGGACGAACTGGGGGGCCTGGACCCCGCCTGGGCCGCGCACCGCGCACCGCTCGAGGGGATCCGCTACCGGCTGGAAGACCTGGCCTACGCGGCCCGGGATTACGGCGCGCGCAGCGATTTCAGCGCCGGGCGGCTGGAGGAGGTCCACCGTCGGCTGCAGGCGCTCGAGACCCTCGCGAAAAAATACGGCGCCTCCTGCGAGGAGATCGTGGATTCGGCCCGCCGGTGCGAGGAGGAACTGGAGTCTCTCGAATCGGCCTCCGGTTCCGCGGGGCGGCTGCGGGAGGAACTCGACGCGGCGCTCGGCGCCTACGGCGCGCACGCCCGGGCGCTTTCCGAAAAGCGCCGGCGCGACGCCGCCCGGCTCGAGCGGAAGATCCGGGCGGAATTCACGGCGCTGGCGATGGAGCGCATGACGCTCCAGGTGCGCTTCCACCCGGCCGATGAGGGGGAAGGGCGCGGGAGGATCCCGGCCGGGTATGGACCGCGGGGCATGGACCGGGTAGAGTTCTGGATAGCGCCCAACGAGGGGGAGGAGATGCGGCCGCTCGCGAAGATCGCCTCGGGCGGGGAGCTGTCCCGCATCATGCTCGCGATCCAGTCGCTGTGCGGCGGCGGCCGCCCGGGGCGGACGCTGGTGTTCGACGAGGTGGACGCGGGGATCGGGGGGCGGGTGGCGGAAGCGGTGGGACGGCGCCTGTGCGCTCTCGCCGGCAGAAACCAGGTGCTGTGCGTCACCCATCTGCCCCACATCGCCGCCTTCGCGCACCGCCATTACCGCGTCTGCAAGGAGACCGCCGCGGGGAGGACCGAGACCGCGGTGCTCCCGCTCGACGAGGGGGCGCGGGTGGAGGAACTCTCCCGGATGCTGGGCGGGGAGACGATCACGGAGAAGACGAAGCATTACGCCCAGGAGATGCTCGAACGTTCCCGGCCGGGAAAAAAGGAGTCGCCTGCGCAAGCGCCATGACAAGGAAATACCTGATCGAGACCTTCGGATGCCAGATGAACGAGCTGGATTCGGAAAAAATCGCCGGCGGCCTGCACCACGCCGGCATGGAGGAGGCGGCCGGGGCCGAAGCGGCCGACGTGATCGTGCTCAACACCTGCAGCGTCCGCGACAAGGCGGTGCAGAAGGTCTACGCGCGCCTCGGGGAACTCCGGCGCCTGAAGCGGGAGCG
>CAZWXG010000009.1:27570-28985 GCA_964637825.1 uncultured Acidobacteriota bacterium | reverse complement strand
TGGCTCACCATCAGCGAGGGGTGCAGCCGCCGCTGCGCCTTCTGCGTGGTGCCGCTCGCGCGCGGCCCGGAGCGCCCCCGCCCCAGCGCGCGGATCCTCGAGGAGGTGCGCGCGCTCGCGGCCGCAGGGTACGTGGAGATCGTGCTGCTCGGGCAGACGGTCAATTCCTACCGGGACCGGGAGGCGCAGGTGGGATTCGCCCGCCTGTTGCGGGAGGCGGCCGCCGTCCCCGGGGTCCGGCGCCTCCGGTTCACCTCCCCCCACCCGGGCGATTTCACCGACGAACTGCTCGAGACGATGGTCGACTGCCCGGCGGTGTGCAACCACGTCCATCTCCCGGTGCAGTCGGGCTCCACCCGCATCCTCAGGGCGATGAGGCGCGGCTACACCCGTGAGGGCTACCTGGAGATCATCGGGAAGATCCGCGCCGCCGCGCGCCCCATCGCCGTCTCCACCGACCTGATCGTCGGTTACCCGGGCGAGAGCGAGCGGGACTTTGAGGATACCCTCACCCTGCTCGATGAGGTACAATACGACAGCGCCTTTTCCTTCAAATATTCCCCGCGGCCCGACACGGCGGCCAGCCTGCTGGAGGACGATGTCCCCGACGGGGAGAAGGGAAGAAGGCTCAGCCTGTTGCAGGAGCGCCAGCAGATGATTCAGACCGCGAAGAACTCCCGCTGGGTGGGACGGGTCGTGGAGGTGCTCGTCGAGGGGAAGGCCCGCCGCCGGATGGCGCTGGCCGGCCGGACCTCCGACAACCGGATCGTGAATTTCGACGGCCCCGAAACTCCGCCCGGCTCCTTCGCCGAGGTCGAGATCACCGGGTTCGGCCCCAACAGCCTGAAGGGGGTCCGGGTCCCCTGACCCCGGCCCGCAGCAAAGGCGCATGCGCCTGGGCAGGCCCACGCGGCCTCCAGAGGCGCACCCGCCCCGATTGGAGGGAACATGAAGGAGATCGAATTCAAGATCAAGGGGCTGATGATGGATCCCCTGACCAACGCCCCCATCGTCGTGCTCCAGGAGGCGTCGAGCGACACGCTGCTCCCCATCTGGGTGGGCATTTTCGAAGCCAACGCCATCGCCCTCGAGATCGAAAAGGTCGACACCCCGCGCCCCATGACCCACGACCTGATCAAGGGGCTGCTCGGCCACCTCGACGTCAAGGTGACCAAGATCGTGGTGACGGAGCTGAAGGACAACACCTTCTACGCCCTGATCTTCCTCGACGCCGGCGGGAGGGTGATCCCCGTCGACTCGCGCCCCTCGGACGCCATCGCCCTGGCGCTGCGCACCGGATCCCCGATTTTCGTGACCGACGAGGTGCTGGCGAAATCCTCGAGCGCCGCCGCGGTATCGGCCGAGCGGAGCACTCCCGAGGATATCCGCAAATGGCTGGAGAACCTCAATCCCGA
>CAZWXG010000009.1:24033-27470 GCA_964637825.1 uncultured Acidobacteriota bacterium | reverse complement strand
GCCGGCGATTCGGACCGATCCCGGTTAGTTGACATAAGATATCTTATCAGAAGTTATGGCGGAACGGTGCGGCACGCCCCCGATCCATTATAAGTACCACTTTTACAACCATATACCTGAATCAATCCATGAACCGGATTCACAAGCTCCTCTTTCACGCGATTGCCCCGCCGTTTGTGATCGCGCTGGCGGTCCTGACCTTCGTGGTCACGGCCGGCGAGTTCGGGTCGCTGGCGGAACTGCTCCTGTCGAAGAGCGCCTCTCTCTGGGTCCTCGTCCGGATCGCGGCCTCCATCCTGCCCGCCATCCTCATCTTTTCCCTCCCGCTTTCCTTTCTGGTCGGAGTGCTGGTCGGCTTGAGCGGGCTTTCGGGTGAAAGCCAGATCCTGGCGCTGCGCGCCTGCGGGGTCCCGCTCCGGCGCCTGCTCGGCTTCCTCCTGATCCTGGGGGGGCTCGTGGGCGCGTCCACGGCCGTCCTTTCCCTCAGGGTGATGCCGCGGACCAACGACTGGCGCCGCCAGGTGGTCGAGGAGATCGAGCTGTCGGCCGGGGTCATGCGCATCCAGCCGCGGGTGTTCAACGAGGAGATCCCCAAATTCGTCGTCTACCTCGATGACGTGAGCGCGGACCGGCAGCGCGGGAGCGGCATCTTCCTGGCCGACAGCACCGACCCCCGGGCCCCGCGCGCCATCATCGCCAGGAGCGTGCTCTGGAGGGCCGATTCGGACAACCGCGGGCTGCAGCTGCATCTCGCAGAGGGCGCCAGCTATGCGACCGACCCCGAGCATCCGGACCGGGACAGCGTAAGTTATTTTAAATCAACAGATATATCGATGGAGATCACCCGCCGGGCAGCGGCCGGGGCCAGACCCGCCCGGGTCGAGGAACTGGGCAGCCTCGACCTGCTGCGGCGCGCCCTGCCGGGGGGCGCGGCGACAAATATTAAGGAAACACTTGAGATACATCGGCGAATTGCCCTTCCTTTCACAGTAATACCATTTGCGCTATTGGGTCTCGCCCTCGGGGTCAGCAACCCGAGATCGGGGCGCACCTTCGGCCTGGCCCTCAGCCTGCTGACGGTGATCCTCTTTTACATGCTCTTTTTCAACGGGCTCCGCCTGGCCAGCGTCGGCAGGATCCCCCCGTGGCTGGGAGCCTGGGGCGCGAACATCGTCCTGACCCTGGCCGGGTGGGCGATGCTCGGCAGGGTGGAAAAGAGGTTCGGGCTCACCCACTGGGGGGCGCGACTTCCCCGGTTTTCCCTCTTCCGGCGCCCCGGTCCGGGATCCCTCCTCGATCGGCTCGGAAAGATGGACCTGGCGCTCCTGCAGGGGTCCGGCCGCTTCCTGCGCCGCCTTCTTCCGCGCATCCTGGACCTGCACATGCTCCGGGGCTTCTGGGCCTTCTTCTTCTGGTCGCTGGCCTCCTGCGCCTCGCTCTTCCTCCTCCTGACCCTGTTCGAGCTGATGGACGACGTCATCAAGAACGGGATCCCGGCCCTTTCGGTGCTCGATTACCTCTTCTTTCTCACGCCGCAGATCCTGATGTTCGCCATCCCGGTGTCGGTGCTGCTCGGGATCCTGATCCATTTCGGGATCCTGGAAAAGCACTCGGAGATCACCGCGCTCAAGGCCGGCGGCTGGAGCCTGTACCGGCTGGCGGTGCCGATCCTCGCGGCCGCCGCCGCGCTGTCGGCCGGGCTCTTCGTGCTGCAGGATTACGTCCTCCCCTACGCCAACGAGCGGCAGGACGGGCTGAGGAACACCATCCTGAACAAGCCGCCGCGGAGCGCCCGGCGGCTGGAGCGGAAATGGATCCTCGGCCAGGGGGGGAGGATCTACAACTACGAGTACTTCGACGAGAACAAGGACGCCTTCGTGGACCTCAACGTCTACGACGTGGATTTCGATGCGGTCCGCCTCCGGCGCCGGATCCACGCCGCGAGCGCCCGGATCCGCCCCGACGGCTTCTGGACCCTGACCGACGGCTGGAGCCGCGACTACGACGCCGCGGCCTCCGGCTTCGAGACGATCCGGACGGCGACGGTGCGTTTCCCGGAAAGGGCCTCCTATTTCAAGAGGGAGATCTTCTCCCCCCGGGAGTCCTCGAAACTGACCTACACCGAACTGGCCCGGTATATCGGCTACCTGAAGCGGGCGGGCTACAACGCCATGGACCTGCAGGTGGAGCTGCACAAGAAGATGGCCTTTCCGCTGAGCTGCCTGGTGATGGCGTTCGTGGGGGTGCCCTTTTCGTTCGCCACGGGAAAGAAGGGGGCGTTTTTCGGCATCGGCCTGAGCGTCGCCGTCGCCATCGGCTACTGGGGGGTGTCGGGGGCGTTCGAGGCCATGGGCGCCTACGGGGTCCTCCTCCCCGCGCTCGCGGCCTGGGCCCCCAACCTTCTCTTCGGGGCCGCGGGATGCGCCCTCTTCCTGAGGCTGCGCACCTGATCAGGCTCTCGGGTGGTATTGCCGGTAGATCCGCTTCAGGCGCTCGCGCGTGATGTGGGTGTAGATCTGCGTCGTCGAAATATCCGCGTGCCCCAGCATGACCTGGACCGAGCGGAGATCGGCCCCGTTTTCGAGCAGGTGGGTGGCGAAGCTGTGCCGCAGCATGTGGGGGGAGAGGGGCTTGTGGATCCCGGCCCGCCGGCCGCACTCCCGCACGATCTTCCAGAACCCCTGCCGCGTCATGGCCCCGCCGCGGCGGGTGACGAAGACATGGGGGCTGCGGCGCTCCCCGAGGATCGCGGGCCGATGGAGGCGCACGTACTCCTCGAGCCGGCCGAGCGCGGCCGCCCCGATCGGGACCAGCCGCTCCTTGTTCCCCTTGCCCGTACAGCCGACCACGCCCAGGTCGAAATCGATCCGGCCGAGTTCGAGCCGGACCAGTTCGCTGACGCGCAGGCCGGAGGCGTAAAGGGTTTCGAGCATCGCCCGGTCGCGGCTTCCCAGGGGGGTCGCGGTTTCGGGGGCCTCGAGCAGCGCCTCCACCTCCGCGCGGTTGAGGAACCGGGGGAGGGGCTTGCGCGCACGCGGGGTTTCGAGGTGTTCGGTGGGGTCCGAGTCGATGATCCGGTCCCCGAGGAGGAAGCGGTAAAAGCCGCGGATGGCGTTGCACGCCCGGGCGGTGGAGCGCGGGCCGAGCCCCCCGTCCTGCAGGCGCTCCATCCAGCGCGCCAGTTCCCCGGGCCCGAGCGCCTCCGGGTCCCGGCCGCATTCGGCGGCAAAGGCGCACAACTTCCGGAGGTCGCGCCCGTAGGCGGCGACGGTGTTGGCCGCCAGGCCCTTTTCCACCCGCAGGTAAGCCGCGAATTCGCCGGTCAGGTTCCGTTTCATCGCCCCTCCCGCCCGAAACCGCCCGCCAGGCGGGCCAGGTCCCGGGCCTCCTCCACCCCGAACCTCCGGAGCAGCGGCACGAGCGCCGCCAGTGCGGCC
>CAZWXG010000009.1:3983-23933 GCA_964637825.1 uncultured Acidobacteriota bacterium | reverse complement strand
GGCCTCCTCCACCCCGAACCTCCGGAGCAGCGGCACGAGCGCCGCCAGTGCGGCCATTATGGCCGCCCCGAGGCGAAAAAGCAAAGGGAGGGCGCCCGGACCGGGCAGCAGCAGTTCCGCCCCCCGGTGGACGGCCAGGGCGATCGCCCCCGTCGCCAGGGATGCCAGAATGATGCGGAGGTAGGCGCCTTGGCCGTGAGCGTCCGGCGCGCCGGCGCCCCCGGCCGGCGCCGGGGACAGGGAGCGGGCCAGGTGGCGCCGCAGCAGCGCGAAATGGAGCCACGAGGAGAGCGAGGTCGCCAGCGGCAGCCCCAAAAAGCCGAGGGGCCGGATGAGCAGGAAACTCAGCGCGATCTTGGCCGCGACCGCCACGAGGCTCACCCGGACCGGCGTCCCGGTGTTTTCGAGCGCATAAAAGGCGGGCGTGAGGATCTTCACGGCCGAAAACGAAAACAGGCCCAGCGCGTACAGCCCGACGACGCGGCCCGTCCACAGGGTGTCCGCCTCCAGAAACGCCCCCCGCTGGTACAGGAGCTGGACGATCTCGCCGCGGAACAGGAGGAGGCCGGCCATGGCGGGAAAGAGGAGACAGGCCGACAGCCTCAGACCGGAACCGAGCGCGGGCCCGATGCGGTCGCGCATGCCGCGCGCGGCGCACTCCGAAACCGTCGTCATGGTGGCGGTCGCCACCGCCACCCCGATCAGGCCGATCGGGAGCTGCATCAGCCGGAAGCCGTAGCCGAGCCACGACACGGGGCCGTCGCCGTAAAGAGAGGCGAGCTGGCTGTCGACGACGATGTTGATCTGGGTCGCCGAAAGGCCGAGGACCGCCGGGAGCGCCAGCCGCCCGATGGCGCCGAGATCCGGGTCGGAAAAACGGAAATCGAGGCGGAAGCGGTAGCCGAGCGCGCCCGCGGGCGGGATCATCACCAGGAACTGGGCGGCGCCGCCGAGGACGGCGCCCACGGCCATCGAGACGATGGGGTCGAACCCCCAGCCCGGCATCAGGCCGCTGAGCAGGAGCGCGGCCAGGATGCAGCAGATATTGAAGACCGAGGAGGCCAGCGCGGGGAGAAAAAACCGGCCGCAGGCGTTGAGCGCGGCCATCCCCACCGAGGCGAGCGACACCGAGAGGAGGAAGGGGGACATGATGCGCGTCATCTGGGCCGTCAGCTCGAATTTCGCGGGGTTGTCCCGGAAACCCGCCGCCAGCATCCAGACCAGCCCATGGGACCCGAAGTAGATGCCGAGGGTGACGGTGCCGAGAACGAGGAGCAGGGCGCTGACGAGGCGGTTGACCAGGACCCAGCCCTCTTCCCTCCCCCCCCGCGTCATGCGCCGGATGAGGGTGGGCACCAGGGCGGCCGAAAGCGCCCCCTCGGCGAAGAGGTCGCGCAGCATGTTGGGGATCCGGTAGGCGATGGTAAAGGCGTCGGTGAAGGAGCCGGCGCCGAAAGTGCGCGCCAGGACCATCTCGCGCGCCAGTCCCAGGATCCGGCTGATGCCGATGGCGGCGCCGACGCTCTGCGCCCGGCGCGGAATGCCGCCGCCGTGCGGTTCGGGTGCGGGTGTCGGGTCACTGTTCACGTCGGCCTCTTCTTGACGGATGCGGGCGGCTAAGTCTACCATAGCTGCCGGCGCGCGGGCAGCCGGAGACCGCCGGTGCAACCCTTCAAACCATGCGGAGTCCTTCGTCATGAAACTTTCCCTGATCGCTGAAAAAATCGGATGCCGGATGCTCGGCGCGGACGTGGAGATCGTGCGCGTGGCCGGCATCGAACAGGCGGGGGCGGGGGACCTGACCTTCGTCTCCAACCGGAAATATATCCGCCATATCGGGCGTACGCGCGCTTCCGCCATCATCCTCGGGGAGGATATCCCCGCGGTGGAGATCCCCAGCCTGAGGACCGTCGATCCCTACCTCGCCTTCGCGCACGCCCTGGAACTCTTCTTCGAGCCCTGCGTCCCCGAGCCGGGAGTCCACCCCACGGCCGTGGTCGCCCCCTCCGCGCACCTCGCCCCGGGCGTCTCCGTCGGCCCCTGCGCCGTGGTCGGGGAGCGCTGCCGCGTCGGCGCCGGCACGGTGATCCACCCCCACGTGGTCCTCTATCCCGGCGTCGAGCTCGGCCGGGAGTGCGTGCTCCATTCGGGGGTCGCGGTGCGCGAGGGGTGCCGCATCGGCGACCGCGTGGTGCTGCAGAACGGGGTGGTCGTCGGGGGGGACGGGTTCGGTTTCGCCCCGACCCGCGACGGCTCCTGGACCAAGATCCCCCAGGCGGGGAGGGTGGTGATCGAGGACGACGTCGAGGTGGGGGCCAATTCCACCGTCGACCGCGCCGCCGTGGGGGATACGGTCATCCGCCGCGGGGCGAAGCTCGACAACCTCGTGCAGGTGGGGCACGGGGCCGAGGTGGGGGCGCACTCGGTGCTGGCCGCGCAGGCGGGGCTCGCGGGGTCCACCCGCCTCGGCAGGGGGGTCATGGTGGGCGGACAGGCGGGCTTCGCCGGGCACCTGGAGGTGGGGGACGGCGCCGTCATCACCGCCCAGAGCGGCACCTCCCACGACGTGCCGGCCGGGAGCGCGGTGTCGGGCTCCCCCGCCTTCCCGAGCAGCGCCTGGCTGCGCGCCTCGGCCGCCTTCGCCCGGCTGCCGGAACTGGTGCGGAAGGTACGGGCGCTCGAGGGGGAAGTCCGGGCCCTCGGCGGCCGGGGGGACGAAAAAAAATCATAATGGGCTCAAGCCCGGCCCCCGCGCTGCCGATAGGAAGGTCAGGCTATTCGAGAAAGCTGATCTCAGCCTGCGATCGGCGCCAACCGGGGGTCCGGGAGACCGGCCCCCCGGAATCGGTCGCAGGCTGGGAAAGCCTCCCCCCCCCGCGGATCCCGCTGTTCACCCCTTTCTGTTTTGATCGGCATCCCGTTTTGAGGTACGATAGTCGGTTGTACGTCAGCACACATTTTCAGACTCATTTTTCGCAGGAGACCAGAGAGATGTCCACCAAATTTGTATACCTTTTTGCAAACGGGGAATCGGACGGAAACGGCGGCATGAAGGATCTGCTCGGCGGCAAGGGCGCCGGACTCGCCGAGATGACCAACGCGGGGCTGCCGGTTCCTCCCGGATTCACCATCACCACCGAGGCCTGCAATTCCTACTACGGCGCCGGGGCGAAGTTCCCGGACGGGATGTGGAACCAGGTACTGGCGGCGCTCAAAAAGGTGGAGGGGGCCACGGGAAAGGAATTCGGCAACCCGGCCAACCCCCTGCTGGTCTCCGTCCGGTCCGGGGCCAAGTTTTCCATGCCCGGCATGATGGACACCATCCTCAACCTCGGATTGAACGACGAGACGATGCGGGGCCTGGCCGAACTGACTTCCAACGAAAGGTTCGCCCTGGACGCCTACCGCCGCTTCATCCAGATGTTCGCGAAAATCGTCCTCGGGGTGGACGGTGAGCTGTTCGAGCACGCCCTGGCCGATATGAAGCGCAAGCTGCGGGTGACCCTCGACACCGACCTCAAGGCCGAGAACCTCTCGGCCCTTTGCCGCACCTTCAAGCAGATCGTGCGCGCCGAAACCGGGGCCGAATTCCCCTCCGACCCCTACCTGCAGCTGGAGGAATCGATCAAGGCCGTCTTCCGCTCCTGGAACGGGGACCGCGCGATCGCCTACCGGCGCCGCGAGCGGATCCCGGACGACCTGGGCACCGGGGTGAACATCGTCACCATGGTGTTCGGCAACATGGGGGAGGATTCGGGCACGGGGGTGGCGTTCACGCGCAACCCGGCCACCGGGGAGGCGAAGCTTTTCGGGGATTACCTGGTCAACGCCCAGGGGGAGGACGTGGTCGCCGGCATCCGGACCCCGAAGCACATCGACGAGCTGAAGGACTACATGCCCGAGATCTACCGCCAGTTCGTGGAGGTGGCCCGCAAACTGGAACGCCATTACCGCGACATGCAGGACCTGGAGTTCACGGTGGAGCGCGGGAAGCTCTGGATGCTGCAGACGCGCAACGGCAAGCGCACGGGGCCGGCCGCGGTCCGCATCGCGGTGGACATGGTCCAGGAGGGGATCATCGACGAAAAGACGGCCGTCATGCGCGTGCCGGCCGGTGACCTCGACCAGTTGCTGCACAAGATGATCGACCCCAAGGCGAAGCTCACCGTCCTGACCCGGGGGATCAACGCCAGCCCCGGCGCCGCCGCGGGCAGGGTCGTGTTCACCCCGAAGGACGCCGAGCAGATGAAGGAAAAGGGGGAACCGGCGGTGCTGGTCCGCCGGGAGACCTCGCCGGAGGACGTGCGCGGGATGGACGCCGCGCAGGCGATCCTGACCTCGACGGGCGGCCCCACCAGCCACGCGGCCGTGGTGGCCCGCGGCTGGGGCAAGCCGTGCGTGGTGGGCGCCGGGAACGTCGCGATCGACTACGCCAAAAACGAGTTCTCGGTGGGCGGGGTCAAGGTGCGCAAGGGGGACTGGATCACGGTGGACGGCACCAGCGGCCAGGTCATCCTCGGGCAGGCGCCCCTGATCGACCCCGAGCTGGGGGACCATTTCCGCCGGCTGATGGAATGGGCCGACAAGGTCCGCAAGATGAAGGTGCGCACCAACGCCGACACGCCGGCCGACGCGGCGGTCGCCCGCAAGTACGGCGCCCAGGGGATCGGCCTGTGCCGCACCGAGCACATGTTCTTCGCCGGGGACCGCATCGATTTCGTGCGCCAGATGATCCTGGGGTCGCTCGAGTACAAGCGGTTAGAGCGCGACCTCGGGGCGCTCGCGGCCGAAATCGCCAGGGCCTCCTCGCCCAAGAAGCGCAAGGAACTCGCCGCCGCCCGCCAGAAGCTCGAGAAGACGATGGCCGAGCCCAAGCGCCTCTACCTCGGCGGGCTCAAGGAGCTGCTGAAGCTGCAGCGCAGGGACTTCGAGGGGATCTTCAAGGCCATGAGCGGGCTGCCGGTCACGGTCCGGACCCTGGACCCGCCGCTGCACGAGTTTTTGCCGCACAGCGAGGAGGAGACGCGCAAACTGGCGCGCAAGCTCAAAACCAACGCCAAGGGGTTGTGGGACAGGGTCCAGGCGCTGCACGAGGCCAACCCGATGCTGGGCCACCGCGGGTGCCGCCTGGGCGTCGTGTTCCCGGAGATCACCGAAATGCAGGCGCGCGCCATCTTCGAGGCGGCCGTGAGCGTGCAGAAGAAGGGGGCCGAGGTGTTCCCCGAAGTCATGATCCCGCTCGTGGGTGACGTCAACGAACTCCGGCTCCAGGCCGAGGTGGTGCGGCGGGTGGCCGCCGAGGTGTTCGCCAAGGCGGGCCGGAAGGTGGAGTACCTGGTCGGCACCATGATCGAACTCCCGCGCGCGGCGCTGACGGCCGGACGCATCGCGGAGGTGGCCGAGTTCTTCTCCTTCGGGACCAACGACCTGACGCAGACGACGTTCGGCATCTCGCGCGACGATTCGGGCAAGTTCCTCCCCTTCTATATCGAAAACCGCATCCTCGCGGAGGACCCCTTCCAGGTGCTCGACCAGGAAGGGGTGGGACAGCTCGTCATGATGGGAACCGAGAGGGGGCGGCAGACCCGCCCCGACCTGAAGGTGGGCATCTGCGGGGAGCACGGGGGCGAACCCTCCTCGGTCCACTTCTGCCACCGGGTGGGCATGAACTACGTGTCCTGCTCCCCCTTCCGCGTGCCGATCGCCCGGCTGGCCGCGGCCCAGGCGGCGCTGGGGTCGGAGGAGACCGTGTCCCGCACCGCGTAGGCCCGTGGCGCCCTCCCGGGCGCACAAAAAAAAGGGGGGAGCCGCGGCTCCCCCCTCCCTTCCCTCCCGATTCCCGTTTCCTAGTCGTAATACTCCAGGCCCAGGTGGGTGATCATTTCCTCGCCCTTCAGGTGCCGCATGGTGTTTTTCAGCTTGATGAGCTGGATGAACAGGTCGTGCTCCGGGTAGAGGCCGGGGGCGACCATCGGGCTCTTGAAGTAGAAGGAGAGCCACTCCTGGATTCCGCCCATGCCGCAGCGGTGCGCCAGGTCCAGCAGGATCAACACGTCCAGGACGATGGGCGCGGCCAGGATGGAATCGCGGCACAGGAAATCGACCTTGATCTGCATGGGGTAGCCGAGCCAGCCGAAGATGTCGATGTTGTCCCAGCCCTCCTTGGCGTCCCCGCGGGGCGGGTAGTAGTTGATGCGCACCTTGTGGGTGTAGTTCGAATACAGGTCGGGGTAGAGCTGCGGCTGCAGGATGTGCTCCAGCACCGACAGCTTGCTCTCCTCCTTGGTCTTGAACGATTCGGGGTCGTCCAGCACCTCGCCGTCGCGGTTCCCGAGGATGTTGGTGGAGAACCAGCCGTTCAGTCCCAGCATGCGCGCCTTCAGGCCGGGGGCCAGGATGGTCTTCATGAGCGTCTGCCCGGTCTTGAAATCCTTGCCGCAGACCGGGACGTTGTTCTGTTTGGCCAGCTCCAGCAGCGCGGGGACGTCGGCCGTGAGGTTGGGGGCGCCGTTGGCGTACGGGATCCCCAGCTTGAGGGCGGCGTAGGCGTAGATCATGCTCGGGGCGATCCCCGGGTCGTTATCGCGCATCCCTTTTTCAAAACTCTCCAGCGTCGCGTGAACCGCCGAGGCCTTCAGAAAGACCTCGGTGCTGCCGATCCACACCATGACGGTGCGCTTGAGGTTGTTCACCTTCTGGAAGTTGCGGATATCCTCCATGACCTGTTCCGCCAGCTCCATCTTGTTGGCGCCCTTTTTCACGTGCGTCCCGTCCAGCTTCTTGACGTAGGCCTTGTCGAAGGCCGCGGGCCAGGGCTTGATGGCTTCCATTTCGGGGCGGATCTGCTCGAGCAGGCTCTTCTCCAGAACGCCCGCCTTGATGCCGGCGGTGTACATGTCGTCGGAGAAGATGTCCCATCCCCCGAAGACGATGTCCTCCAGCCCCGCGAGCGGGAGGAAATCCTTGATCATCGGGATGCGGTTGTCCGTGCGCTTTCCGAGCCGGATGGTGCCCATCTGGGTCAGCGAACCGATCGGCTTGGCCAGGCCTTTCCTGATGGCCAGGACCCCGGCGATGAAGGTCGAGGTGACCGCGCCCATGCCGGGGATGACAACGCCCAACTTCCCCTCTGCGGGGGCAATATTGATTCCTTTGGAGATCATCTTTCAATTCCTCAAGTAGAATGGTGCGCCGCGAGCGCCGTCGTGCCCGGGCCGCTCCCGCGCGCCATCCGGATTAATAAGAGCCACCGCGGGGAAAACCAGCCGTTTCCCCCGGAACATCAAGCGCTTTGGAATTATTGCAGCCCTTCGACCGGACGTCAAAGGGCTCGAACAATTCCAAAGCCCGCCAAACTCAAGAGCGCGCGCGCCGCGTCACGCGCCCTTTTCCACGACGATCCTGGAAATGTCCGCCACGCTGTTGAAGAGCCGCGAAATGGAGGCGAGCAGGGCGATCCGGTTGCGCCGGACCGCGGGATCCTCGGCCATGACCATGACATCGGTGAAGAACGCGTCGACCGCCGCGCGCATGGAGGCGAACAGCCGGAGGGCGCGCGCGTAGTCGTGCCGCCGCCGGGCCTCGTCCGCCTCGGGCCGGATGGCGAGGAGGCTCCGGTACAGGTCGCGCTCCGCCCCCTCGGTCAGCAGGGACTCCTCGACCTCCGGTTCCGTCGGGGGGCCCGGCTCGCCCGCGGCGTCCCCCGCCTTGGCCAGGATATTGGCCACCCGCTTGAAATTGGAGGCCAGGGAGAGGAAATCGGGCTCCTGCCGCATCTCCTCCAGCGCGCGCAGCCGGTCCAGGGCGTCCAGCGGGTCGTCCCACCCCGCCGCCAGCGCCGCGTTCACGCAGTCATAGGCGAAGCCCATCTCCTCGAAGAGAAAACGGAGGCGCCCCTCGAAGAAGCGCCCGAGTTCCGCGGCCGTGTCCCCCTCTCCCCGGCCGTGGGCGGCCAGGCTCCAGCCGATGGCCCGCTCGAGCGAGAGGCTCAGCCGGTGGTCGAAGAGGATCTTGAGAATCCCGTTCCCCTGCCTGCGCACCGCAAACGGGTCGCCCGACCCGGAAGGGACCAGGCCGATCGAGAAACACCCCGTGACGGTGTCGAGCCGGTCGGCCAGCGCCAGGATCGCCCCCGTCGCCGTCGACGGCCCGGGGGAGGCGGTGGATTTCGGGAGGTACTGCTCGTACACGGCGCGCCAGACCGTTTCCGGGTACCCTTCCGCGCGGGCGTACAGGCCCCCGACGACGCCCTGCAGGTCGGTGAACTCCTTGACCATTTCGGTGACGAGGTCGCATTTGTAGATGCGGGCCGCCGCCTGGAGGTCGGCGAGGCATTCCCCGCGGCCCAACGCTTCCGTCAGGTGGGGGAGCAGTTCGAGGACACGGCGGGCTTTCTCGTCGTAGGACCCGAGACGTTCCTGGAAGAGCACGTTTTTGAGGGCGGGGGCGCGCTCCCCGAGCGTCTGCCTGCGGTCGGTCTCCCAGAAGAAGGCCGCGTCGGCCAGCCGGGCCCGGAGCACGCGTTCATGCCCGGAGCGGATGTCCCCCCCGGGGTCCGAAAACAGGTTCACCACCGCCAGGAAGCAGGGGAGCAGTCGTCCCCCGGCGTCGAGGACCGAGAAGTATTTCTGGTGCTCCCGCATGACCGTGATCAGGATTTCCTGGGGGAGCGAGAGAAAGCGCTCCTCGAAGTCCCCGCGGACGACCGACGGGGCCTCGTTCAGGTTCACCACGGTCTCCAGCAGCGCCCGGTCCTCGAGCAGGCGGCCGCCCGCCTCCGCGGCGCGCGCGGCGAGGCCCGACTCGATGCGCTCCCGCCGCTCGGCGGGATCCACCAGCACCGCATTCCTTTCGAGTTCCTCCCTGAGCGACGCGAGCGAATGCACCGCGATCCGCGACCGGCCCAGGAACCGGTGCCCGGAGGTGGTGCGGGAGGAGACGACGTCCGCGAGGCGGAACTTCACCACCCTGCCGCCGAACAGGGCGACGATCCAGCGCACGGGGCGCGCGAAACGGAAGTGGTCGGGGCTCCACTGCATGGTCTTGGGAAACTGGATGGCGCCGATGGCGGCCGGAATCAGGCGTTGGAGGATCCGGGCCGCGGGTTCCCCGCGCATCCGCCGCACGAGCGAGAGATAGTCCCCCTTCGGCGTCGCGACGACGCCGATCTTCGCCAGGGGCACCCCGTTCTTTTCGGCGAAACCGAGCGCCGCGCGCGTCGGGTTGCCGGCGGCGTCGTAGGCCACCCGTCGGGGCGGGCCCATGATCGTTTCCTCGAGGTCGCCCTGGCGGACCGGGACATCCCCGAGGCCCAGGATGATGCGCCGCGGCGTGTACCACAGCGTGCGCTCCCCCGCCGGGAGGCGATGTTCCACGAGCGCCCGGCCCAGCAGCCCGGCAAACTGCTCCGCGGCGTCGGCGATCATGGACGCCGGGATTTCCTCCATTCCCAATTCGACGACAAGCTCTGTTTTTTCCATATCCCCGTCTTATGAAGCCGGTTCCGGCTGCGGTAAAGCGCGCTGCCCGAGCAGGGGGAAACCCTGCCGCTCGCGGCTTTCGAGATAGCGGCGCGCCACGTCGCACGCGAGCTGGCGCACGCGGGCGATGATGCCCACGCGCTCGGTGACGCTGATGGCGCCGCGGGCATCCAGCAGGTTGAAGGCGTGCGAGCATTTGAGGCAATAATCGTAGGCGGGGAGTACGAGATCCATGGCCGCGAGGCGCCGGCTTTCCTCCTCGTAGAGCGCGAAGAGCCTAAAGAGCATCTCCACGTTCGCCTCCTCGAAGTTGTACCGGGAAAACTCGACTTCCTCGCGGTGGCGGATATCCCGGTAGGAAACCCCTGCGGACCAATCGAGGTCGTAAATGCTGTCCACCTGGGCGATGAAGGTGGCGATGCGCTCCAGCCCGTAGGTGATTTCGGCGCTCGTCGGGTCGAGGTCGAGCCCGCCGGCCTGCTGGAAGTAGGTGAACTGGGTGATTTCGAGGCCGTCGAGCAGGACCTGCCACCCGATCCCCCAGGCGCCCAGGGTGGGCGATTCCCAGTTGTCCTCCTCGAAACGGAGGTCGTGCCGGCCCAGGTCGATGCCGAGGGCGGCCAGGCTCTGGAGATAGAGGTCCTGCACGTTGCCGGGTGCCGGCTTGAGGATGACCTGGTACTGGTGATGCTTCTGCACCCGGTTCGGGTTGTCGCCGTACCGCCCGTCGGTGGGCCGGCGCGAGGGCATCACGTAGGCGACCCGGTAGGGTTCGGGACCCAGGACCCGGAGAAAGGTTTCCGGGGCCATGGTCCCCGCGCCCACCTCGACGTCGTAGGGCTGCTGGAGCACGCACCCCCTGCGGTCCCAGAACCGCTCCAGGGTAAGGATGATCTGCTGAAGGTTTTTAGGTCGCATCTATTCGTCTTGAAACGCCTCGCGTAAAATCCGGTAGGATTTCAGTTGTTTGTCCAGGTGCAGCCCGAGCAGCCCGCGCGAGAGACGCTCGAGATCCTCGAGGGCTCCCGCCGGGAACGTCAGCGCCGCGAACCGGCCGGGGGGCAACGCCATCATCTCCTCCAGGGCCGCGGCGGCCGCCGGCCCCACCGGCAGCCCGCGCCCCTCGGCGCAGGCCGGACAGCGCGCTTGACCGGCTTCGATCCATGCCAAAAACCCCTCATCTTTAACACACTTGCCACAACCGGAGCAATAGGCATAATTCGGCAGCAGGCCGCCGAGCTTCAGGCTCCAGAGTTCGAAATAGCGCACCAGGGCCCGGTTCAAGGGGCGCCCCGCACCCGCGTGGAGCGACGACAGCAGGAGCCGGAACATCGCCGGGCTCGCCTGCCCCTCCGGGACCAGTTCGTTCACCAACTCGGCGAAATAGGAAAAGGCGCACATCCGCCCGAAGTCGGGATCGCGCCCCAGGAAGGAGTGGATCAACTCCGCGCCCCTGACCCGGCTGAGATCCCTCCCCTCCCGGCTCCAGAATTCGAGGCGCACGTGGTTGGAGGGCTCCAGGCACCCGGCGAGGCGGCTCCTGGGCTTCTTGATCCCCTGCGCGGCGGCGCGCACCTTCCCCTGCTCCCGCGTGAGCGCCACGATGATGCGGTCGGCGTCCGACAGGGGGTAGTGTCGCAGGATGATGGCTTCCAGCTCGTGTACGGGCATAGGGGCCGCGGCAAAACGCAAAGGTGATTCCCGGAAGGCAGCCGGATCAGCGGGGGGCGGGGCCTGTGGCTTCGTCCACCGTTTTCCTGCGCCGCAGCATCGAGTAGAGCCGCGCCACCGGCCCCGACAGCACGTAGCCCCCCGCCAGGGCCAGCAGGGTCGGCCGGGAGAGATAGAAAATGAGCGCCACGACGAGGGCCATGACCAGGACCGCCAGGTGCGATTTCTTCCCCAGCGCCACGTGCTTCAGGCTGCTGAAGCGCAGCGTGCTGATCATCAGGAGCGCCAGCGCGAACACGACGGCGGCCATCAGGCTTGCGGCCGCGGTGCCGGTCACGCGCTCGCCGAAAAAATGAACGATGGCGGCGATGGCCCCTCCCCCGGCGGGGATCGGGAGCCCGACGAAGTGCTTCAGGTTCCCCGCCTGGATGTTGAAACGCGCCAGGCGCATGGCTCCGCAGATGGTGAAGGTGAAAGCGGCGATCCAGGCCAGCCGCTGGTCGACGGGCTGCATCCCCCAGACGAGGGCGAGCACCGAGGGGGCGATGCCGAAGGAGATGACGTCGGCGAGGGAATCGAGCTGCAGCCCGAAGGCGGAGGTGGAATGGGTGAGCCGGGCGATGAACCCGTCCATCGAGTCGAGCAGGATGGCGATCCCGATGGCGTAGGCGGCGTGGGCGTACAGCCCGTTCATCGTGGACAGGATCGCGTAGTACCCGCAGAAGAGGTTCCCGACCGTGAAAAGGGTGGGAAGGACGAGGACGCTCCGGCCCAGCCGCCGGCGCCCGGCCCCGGTGTCCTCCGTCGGCCGCTCGCTCATACGCACTCTCCGATCACGCTCGATCCGCCCCGGACCCGGTCGCCCACCTTGACGCGCAGCCGGACCCCCTGCGGGACGATGACGTCGACCCTGGAACCGAACCGGATCAGGCCGATCAACTCACCCCGCCGGACCGGCTCGCCCGGCTTCTTCCAGCACAGGACGCGGCGGGCGATCAGCCCCGCGACCTGCTTGACCACGAGCCGTACGCCCCCCCCCGCGATCGTGAGGATGTTCTGCTCGTTGACGCGCGACGCCTCCTCGTCGAAGGCGACCTTGAATTTTCCCCGTTGGTACCGGAGATCTTCCAGGACCCCGTCGATGGGGGAACGGTTGACGTGGACGTTAAAGATGCTGAGGAAGATGCTGAGGGTCTGCGTCCCGTCCTCCGCCCGGGAGATCTTCACCACCTTCCCGTCGGCCGGGGAGACCACCAGGCCCGGTTCGTCCGGGACGCGGCGGGCCGGGTTGCGGAAGAAAAATGCGGTGAACGCCGCGAGCACCAGCAGCACCACGGCCAGGGGCGCGAGGCCGAAAAAGAGGGCGAGGCCGCCCAGGGCCAGGAGGGGGAGCAGAAATCGGTACGCGTCGGTTGCCATGGGGCCGCCTTCCGGGGTGTCGGTGTTTTTGGGGGATCGGGCCGGGGCGGACTGCTCCGCCGGGGCCCGGCGCTCAGCGGGCGTCGCCCTCCGTCTCTCTCCGGTGCCGCTGGATCAGGGAATACATCTGATCCTTGAGCGCCAGCTTCCTTTTCTTCAGGGTCTTCTCCAGCACCTTCTCCGCTTCGCTGAGAAAAGGCTTGCGGGCCAGATCCCCGATCCGCTGCTCGTGTTCCTGGTGCTCCGCGGCCAGCATCCGGTATTCCTCGCTTTCGCGCAGCAGCCGGTCGCGGAGCGCATCCTCCGGTTCAAAAGAGCTCATGGCATATCCTCCTGCCGTTTCCACGATAGTAGCCTGACCGCCGCCGGGGGTTCAAGCGGGATCGCACCCGGCGCGCCCTCACCGCGGGGAGATTCTCCTGCCGTTCTTCTCCCCGAAACGCTCCAGGCCCAGGCGGATCAACTCCGCGACCAGTTCTCCGAACGGCACGCCGGCCGCCGCCCAGAGCTTGGTGTACATGCTGATGGGGGTGAACCCCGGCATGGTGTTGATCTCGTTGATCCAGATCCTGCCCGATCCCCGCTCCAGGAAGAAGTCCACGCGGGCCAGTCCGCTGCCGTCGAGCGCGGCGAAGGCCCCGAGCGCCAGCGCGCGGATGGCGTCGGAGGTCACAGGGTCGATCGACGCCGGAATTTCCAGCCGGCTTTCCGTGCTGACGTATTTCGACTCGTAGTCGTAAAACTCGCCGGCGGAAATCACCTCCCCCACCACCGACGCGCGCGCGTCTGCGGTTCCCAGGATGGCGCATTCCAGTTCCCTGCCGTCGATCCCCTTTTCGATCAGGATCTTCCGGTCGTAGCGGGCCGAGTCGCGCACGGCGGCCGCGAACTCTTCCCGGGCGCCGATCCGGTGCACCCCTACGGAGGAGCCGAGGTTGGCCGGCTTGGAAAACATCGGGTAGCCCCACGCGCCCTCGGCCGCGTGCCGGACCGCTTCCAGGCCGGTGTCGAGTTCGCGCGTCGTGACCGTCAGGGAAGGGGTCACCGGAAGCCCCGCCTGGGCGAGCAGCCGCTTGGCGATGTCCTTGTCCATGGCCACGGCCGAAGCCAGCACCCCGCACCCGATGTAGGGGAGGCCGGCCATTTCCAGCAGCCCCTGCAGGGTGCCGTCCTCGCCGTACGGACCGTGCAGCAGGGGAAACCATATTTCGGGCCCGGGGGCGCCGGCGTCCTCCGGTTCCCCGGCGGCGTCGGAGCGGACCGACAGGACGGACGCGGCCGATCCGAGGACCGCGAGCGGCCGGACCCGGTCCCAGAGTTCCCCGGGGAGCATGCGCCGCAGTTCGTCGGGGCGCGCGATCCGGCCGGAGGGGGTGAAGCCGGCGGCGTAGATCTCGTAGGCGTCGGGGTCCAGGGCCGCGATCACGCTGGCGGCGGAGGTGAGGGAAACCTCGTGCTCCCCCGATCGGCCGCCGAAGAGGATGCCCAGCCTGATTTTAGGATTTTTGCGCATGGCCCCCGTTCCCCGATTCGCTTTCGGCATGCCGCTGGTAGGCCTTGATGATCAGCCGCACCAGGTGGTGCCGCACCACGTCGTTTTCGTTGAAGGCGCAGAACGCGATCCCCTCGACGTCACCCAGGATCTTCCGGGCCTCCACCAGCCCCGAGGCGCGCCCGAGGGGGAGGTCGATCTGGGTGACATCGCCCGTGATCACCGCCTTGGACCGCGTGCCGATCCGGGTCAGAAACATCTTCATCTGTTCCGAGGTGGTGTTCTGCGCTTCGTCCAGGATGATGAAGGCGTCCCCCAGCGTCCTGCCGCGCATGAAAGCCAGGGGCGCGATCTCGATCGTCCGGTCCTCGATGTAACGCTGGATCTTCTCGGCCTCGAGCAGGGTGTGCAGGGCGTCGTACAGCGGCCTCAGGTAGGGGTTGATCTTCTCCTCGATGTCGCCGGGGAGGAATCCCAGCCTTTCCCCCGCTTCGACGGCGGGGCGGGTGAGGATGATGCGGGACACGTTCTTCTCGATGAGGCAGGTGAGCGCCATCGCGACGGCCAGGAACGTCTTCCCCGTCCCTCCCGGCCCGATGCCGAAGACGATGTCGTTGCCCCGGATCGCCTCGATGTAGCGCCGCTGGTTCGGGCTCTTGGGGGTCACCTGGCGCTTGCCGCCGGTGAGCAGCTGCATCTTGGGGAAGAAATCGTGAAGCGAAAGAGCGGCGTTTTCCGCGATCTGGCGGAAGGCCGATTTCAGGTCGCCGTTGGTGATGGCGTGCCCCCGGTCCGCGAGGGCGGAAAAATCGAGCAGGATCCGTTCGAGTGCGGCGACATCCTTCTCCTCGCCGTCGATCGTCAGCCCGCCGTCGCGGGCCTGGATCGTAACGTCGAACAGGGTTTCGAGAAACTTCGCGTTTTCGTCGAGCGGGCCGAACAAAAGCTGCAGGCTGCGGTCGGACAGGAGGACTTTTCTCATCTACGGACTGGGTTTGACCTCGAATGGGGGAAAGGTTGGAGATTCGGAAATTTGCGGGAAAGTATGCTTCTGAAACAAGATCGCGCTTTCATGTTCAACCCGAATTCTAGGTCCGCCCACGGGCGAAGTCAATCGGAAAAAATCATTTGACATTGATCTTAACTGATTGTATCGTAAGGAGTTTTTAGGAGGAGATGAAGGCATCGTCTCCTCCGCTGGTCTGGCATAACCAATGGGAGTGAGTCCGAATGGCGAATCATGCGTCGGCCCTTAAGGCACACCGGCAGAACCTGAAGCACAGGGAAAACAATCGCAGCAACCGCAGCAACCTCCGCACCTGCCTCAAAAAGTTCGGCGAAAAGCTCGAAGGGGAGGTTTCGGCGGAATCGGGAAAATCGCTGTCCGATCTCTATTCCGCGATCGACAAGTCCCGGCAGAAAAAAGCGATCAGCCGCAACGCGGCGGCGCGTCAGAAATCGCGCCTGACCCGGCGTCTGAACGCGGCCGTGTCCCGCCCCGCCCAGGACTGACCCCCCCGCGGGGGGGTCACACCAGCGCGCAGATCAGCCCCTCGAGCAGCACGCGCCCGTCCAGGGCCGAGGATTTCAGCTGCTTGTCGATGGCGGCCAGGCGCAGGATCATCTCCTCGATGACGGCCGTTTCCGCCCGCTCGGCCTGCCCCAGGAGCTTGTCCAGGACAAAGGGGGGCACGCCCGCCGCCGCGGCGATCTCGCGCGAGGGCACCCGCGCTGCGACGCATTCCCTGGCGATCAGGATCTGGCGGCAGTGGCGCGCCAGCATGGTGACGACCACCAGCGGGTGCTCCCCCATCCCCAGCAGCCCGGCAAGCAGCACGAGCGCGCGGTTGCGGTCCCGGGCCCCCACGGCGTCGATGAGTTCGAAGATGCCGTTCTGGCGGCTCGAGCGCACCAGCCCGTCGATCGCCTCCGCCGGGATCGTTTTCGCGCCGCCGGCGTAGAGCATGAGCTTGTCCAGTTCCGCCCCCAGCGCCTGCAGGTCCGACCCCGCCATTTCCGTCACCCGTTTGAGCCCCTCGGGCGAGAGCGCGTACCCCGCGGCGCGCAGCCGTGCCGCCGCCCAGCGCTCCAGCGCCGCCCCCTTGAGGCTCTGGAACTCGCAGACACAGTGCCGCTCGTGGAGGGTGCGGTAGAACTTCCGGCGGTGATCCAGTTCCCCCGCCAGCAGGACCAGGACGGTTTTGGGGGAGAGGGTCCCGATCCCGGCGAGGAGCGCCTCCTGGTCCGCCTCCCGGATCCTGCCGGCGTCGCGGACGACGACGAGGCGGCGGGCGGACATCATCGGAAAGGTGTTGGCCGCGTCGAGGATCTCGCTGGCCGTGGCGGCGCCCCCCTCGAACTCGGAAAGGTCGAAATCGGCCGACCCCGGGGTCAGCGCCTTTTCCCGGAGCATCCCCAGCGCCTCCCGGCAGAGGAGTTCCTCCGGCCCCAGCAGGAGGTACACGGGCCTCAATCGGGCGCGGAGGTCGGCCCCCAGGTCTTCCAGGTTCTTGAGGATCATGGGCTTGCCCTTTCCAGGACGGCGCCCGCGACGCTCGAGGCGAAGGCGCGCGCGAGCCGCTCGAGGGCCGGGTTCTCCTCCGAGAAGAAGTCGGCGATGCTGGGGTTGAGCGCGTATCGTTCCCGGAAAACCAGGTCGGTGTTTTGCCAGAGGACGGCGGAGTCGTCCGTGCGCACCAGCCTCACGCTCGACCGGACCGTGACCACGAAGGAGGTGCCGAAGGTGCGCGAGCCGGCCTGTTCGGTACCGAAGGTGACCGGGGTGGAGGTGATCTCGACGATCTCCCCCATCAGCACGGCGTCCGCCCCCGTCGGGCGCGAATCGACCCGCCCCGGCGTCCGGAGCGAAAATTCTTCGAGCAGCGCCGCGGTCAACGTCTGCTCTATCCCGTGCTGATTGGTCAAGTTGCGCAGGGTGGGGATCCCCAGCGACTGCGCCCCCCCCGGCAGGCGACCCATGGAGCCCGCAAGGCGGTAGCCGCAGCCGGCGACCGGCGCCGAGAGCGCCAGCGCCAGGAGCAGTCCCGCCAGCATCGTTCGGGTTCGCGGTGCGGCCATCCCCGTCCCCCTAGACCCGGGCAAGGTGGATCTGCTGCTGCGCCTGATACTTCCCCTTGCGGTCGGCGTAGGAGACCGTGCAGGCGCTCTCGGCGCGCAGGAACACGCACTGGGCGATCCCCTCCCCCGAATAGACGCGGGCCGGAACGGGGGAAGCGTTGACCAGCGACACCGTGATGTACCCCTCCCATTCCGGCTCCAGCGGGGTGACGTTGACGATGACGCCGGAGCGCGCGTAGGTGGATTTGCCCTGGCACAGGACGAGGACGTCGCGCGGGATGCGGAAATATTCCAGCGACCGCCCCAGGATGAACGAGTTCGGGGGGATGACGCACGAGCGCCCCTTGAAATCGTCGAAGGGGACCTGGTCCATCTTTTTCGGGTCGGCGATTTTCATCCCTCCGAAATCGGGGATCTTGTATTCGTCGGCGAGCCTGAAATCATACCCGTAGGAGGAGACACCGTAGGAGATCCTGCCCTTGCGGCGCCCCTGCCCGGCGTAGGGGGAAATCATGCGTTCGGTCTTGGCCATCGAGCGGATCCAGTGATCGGGGTACACCATCTGCGCGGACTCCTTGAAAGACAGGGAGTCTATCACCCGCGCAAAATCCTGTAAATAGAAATGGCTTGACAGTGTTTTTGACCACAAGTAAAATGCTCACACCAATTTATGGGAGGTTCAGCGTGATAAAGCAGGACATCGTAAACCGTGTCGCGGAGCAGCTGAATATCACCAAGGTCAAGGCGGAAATTGCGGTGGAATCTGTGTTCAATTCGCTCAAGAACGCGCTGAAGCGCGGCGAAAGAATTGAACTGCGCGGGTTTGGGGTCTTTATCGTCAAGCCCCGAAAGAGCGGCGTCGGACGCAACCCGCGCACGGGCGAGGAAGTGGCCATTCCTCCCGGAAAGACCATCCGGTTCAAGCCGGGCAAGGAAATCCGCGCCGAAAAGATCGCGCCCGGCGCCGAAGGGTAGAGCCCCGCTCCGCAGTCGCCAGAAAGCCCGATATTGTTGTGAGCGGCATTTTTCCGGGAATCCACGAGAATCCGGGGCCCACCCGGCGGCAATGGGGCGCCTTCTGGGCGCTGCTGGGGCTCACCTTCATCTCCACCACTCTCGCCGGCCTCTTCTATGCCTTCGGAGGCCCCGGGCCCTTTTCCCTCCTCCGCCTCGTGCTCTCCCGCCCCGGGACCCTCCTGCTGGGGCTTCCCTTCTCCCTGTCGCTCCTCGCCATCCTGCTGGCCCACGAATTCGGCCATTTTCTCGCCTGCCGCCACTACCGGATGCGTGCGACCCCACCGTGGTTCCTTCCCGCCCCCTTTCCCCTGACCGGCACCCTGGGCGCCTTCATCCGGATCCAATCCCCGTTCCGGGGCCTGCGGGCGCTGTTCGATATCGGGATCGCCGGCCCGCTCGCGGGCTTTGCCGTCACCCTGCCGGTCCTGGCCGTCGGCATCCGCCTGTCCACCCTGGTGCCCAAGGGGGCGCTGGACGGCGGCGGGCTGAGTTTCGGTGAACCGCTCCTGTTCCGGCTGGCGGGAATGCTGCTCGTGGGGTACGCGCCCGCGCGCCAGGATCTCCTGGCGCACCCGATGGCGATGGCGGCCTGGATCGGGCTCCTGGCCACCAGCCTGAATCTGCTGCCCATCTGGCAACTCGACGGAGGACACATCGCCTATGCCATCCTGGGCCGCAAGCGGCAGCAGAACCTCTCGATCGTCGCCCTCGTCGCCCTGATGGGGCTGAGCCTCGTGGGCTGGCCCACCCCCTCCTACCTCCTCTTCGCCGCGATGCTGCTCGTGGTCGGGATCCGCGTGCGCTTCTACCACCCATCGACGCTCGACGACGGCGAACCCCTGGGCGCCGCCCGGCGCTGGCTCGCCCTGGCCGCACTGGCGGTCCTGGCGCTCTCCTTCACCCCGGTTCCGGTCAGGCTTTACTAGTCGGTCCCGGCGTTTTTTTTGAGCCATCGATCGATGAGCCATCTGTGATATATATATCACAGATGGCTTTGAAAGAACCCTGTGCATGGAGAAACAATGATCCACAAAATGGATTCTTTTCCCGCAGGCAACAGGGGCGCACATGGAAGCGCGGCCGAGGCTGTTGAAGCACTATCTCACGGCTGAAAACAGAGACCCATTTGGGGAGTGGCTGCAGGGTCTGCGTGATCGCGAGGCGAGGGCCAGAATTCGTCTTAGACTCAACAGGGTCATGCAGGGAAACTTCGGGGACTGTGAATCGATCGGCGGAGGAGTCAAAGAATTGAGAGTGGATATCGGTCCAGGATACCGCATCTACTTCGGGGAGGATGGGGGAAGATTGATCCTCCTGCTCGGAGGAGGAGATAAACACACTCAAGATCTGGACATCGCCAAAGCCAAAGAAAGGTGGAAGGACTATAATGCCTAAGCGGACTAAGGATTACCGGGAGGAATTACTGAAAAGCCTTTTAGACCGCAAAGAGGCGGCGGCATACATCAATGCCGCATTGGAGGATTCAGACAAGATGCTGCTGATCGCCCTGCGCGATGTGGCGGAAGCTCACCAACTGGCAAAGGTAGCCAGGCAAGCTCGTATAAGCCGCGAAAGCATCTATAGAATGCTCTCCGGTAATGGCAATCCCCGGCTCAGCAGCCTCCGCGCAATTCTCGATGCGGTGGGGTTGAAGTTATCCATCAAGCCGGACACCGATTCTGTTTTGACGGAGAGGTGCGAAACAGAGAATTACCGGCCCGTTCACGGCCTGCGTTGAAAGGGATGGTGCCGAAGGGGGGAGTCGAACCCCCACGAGCGTAAGCCCACTAGACC
>CAZWXG010000009.1:0-3883 GCA_964637825.1 uncultured Acidobacteriota bacterium | reverse complement strand
AGGGATGGTGCCGAAGGGGGGAGTCGAACCCCCACGAGCGTAAGCCCACTAGACCCTGAACCTAGCGCGTCTGCCAATTCCGCCACTTCGGCATTTCAGATTTGCTATCTTATGGGGGCGCGCGGCGGTTGTCAAGATGCCGGGCGATCTTATTTTGCCGCTTCCCACCCGCCGTCGGACGGTTGCTCCTGCAGGAGCGGACGGCTCCAGCCGCGCGGGTCGGGCGATTCCAGGTTTTCCAGGGAGACACCCAGGGCCCGCGCCCGGTCGAAGGCGTCGGCCGCCCGGCCGGCGTCCCCGTTGGCGCGCAACAGGAAGCCCCGGATGAAATGGAGCATGCCGCTTTCCGGGTAGGTCGGGATCGCCCTCTCGAGCTCCGCGAGCGCGGCGCGGGAATCCCCCCGCAGGCTGCGCATCAGGGCCAGGTTGCCGGCGATGGTCGGGTCCCGGGGGGCGTGGGCATGGGCGAAGGCGAAGGCGTAGGAGGCGGCGGTGTCTTCCCCGATCCTGAGGCAGGTGACACCGAAATTGTTGAGCGCCGGCGGGTGCTGCCGCAGGAAGGCCGCCGGCGACAGGGCGCGGATCGCCTCCATGAAGCGCCCCGACTGCATGAGGCTGTTGCCCAGCCAGAAGTCCCGCTGCCACCGGGGCAGCCCGGTTCCGGTCGCTTCGAGCAGGTGGGAAATGGCCTCGGGCCACTGCCGGTTCTGGTAGTGGAGGCGCCCCAGGTAAAAATGAGCCTCCGGAAAATCGGCGCCGTCCGCGAGCGCCGCGGTGAGCAGCCGCATCTGCTCCCGCTCGCTCGGGGCGTAAAAACTCCGGATATAACTGGCCCAGGCGGGATTGGGGATCTTCCGGGTCCGGGCCGCGACCCTTTCCCGCGGAACCCCGCCGTCGAGCCCGGCGTGCAGGAGCATCCTCCAGACCAGTTCGTTTTCGAGCTGCGGCAGCGCCGCCAGGGGGCCTGAGGCCGCGATCTCCCCGCCGAGCCGGAGCGACGCCACATCGAGGGTGCGCAGCGAGATCTCGAGGCCCTCTTCCGTTCCCCCGCAGCGGCCGATGACCAGGACGTCCGCCCCGGAGGCCTGCGCCACCCGGATCATGGTCCCCCGGCTCAAACGCGCCGAGGGGGGGAGGTCGTTGCGTTCCACCAGTTCCAGGCGCGCGGCGCGGCCGATGACGTCGACGCCCAGCTCCTCGAGCTGCCCGGAGAGGGATTGGGCGATCCCTTCCCCCACCCAATCGAGGGAGTCCCCGGAGAACGATTCGTCGAAGGGGAAGATCAGAAAGGTCCGGCCCGGGGCGGCCCCGCAGGAAAGAATCATCAGCACAATAAAAACTGCCAGGCGGCGGACGGCGGTCCCCATGGTTAGCGCTCCAAAAAAAAGGCGATCGTCAATCTTCTTCCAGCTATAATACTATACAGCCGCAAGGAGAGTCGGAATGCGAAAAATCGGGAAGCCGTGGACGAGAATCCTTTTTGTCCTGCTGCTGGCGCAGGGTTCGGCCGGGCTCGCGGCCCGGGCACTGGCGCTGGAAGCCGGAGTCTATCGCCTCCTTTCCATTTCCAGCTCGGAAAAACTGATCCTGGTCTCCAGCGTGCCCGAGAAGAAAAAATATCTCCTCGACGCCTCCTCGGCCAGGATCACCATGGACGGCAAGCCGGTCGAATTCGAGAGCCTGGAGCAATTTTCGGCGATCCAGGTCGAAATGGAACTGAAGAAAGTGAGGAAAAACGGCGTCGAACTGGACGGCGCCGCCTCCGAAATCCGGATCTCGCCGCCGTCGCCGTCCCCCTAGCGGGACAGGATAAGCCCAAATTTTTCAATATCATACCAGGGTGCAAATTTCGTCAAAATTTGCTATGCCCCCGCGCCACGGTCGCATATAATCAGGACAACGGAAGGATGACGGGTCTGATGGCGACGGCGCTTGCATTCAAGCACAACTGGGAGACGGAAAGGTACGCCCTGCTCAACACGCGGGTGTGCGACCTCGAATTGCGCCTGGAGGAAACTCTTTTATATCGCTGCATCCAGAAGCTTTACGATGAAATGGACCGCAAGGGTCTTCGGTTCAAGCCCCCGTATTACTTCTCCTGCGCCGGGGACGAGTGGGGGTGCCCCGACCGGGTGCCCATCATCGGCATCCCCTTCTACCTCGCCGACCGGCGGTTGTTGCGCATCGAGCAGGAGATGGGGTACATCCGCTACGACAGAAAAGACCTTCTCCTTTTGCTCCGGCATGAGGCCGGACACGCCGTCAACTACGCCTACCGATTGTACAAGGATCCCGAGTGGGAGGAAATATTTGGTGATTTTAACGCTAAATACCCCATAAACTTCAGGTATAAGTTTAACCCATACAGCAAATCCTACGTAAAAAGCTTGAGCAATCCGAAATATTACGCCCAGGCCCACCCCGACGAGGATTTCGCGGAAACCTTTTCGGTCTGGTTGACTCCCCGTTCGAACTGGAGGAAGGTCTACAGCCGGTGTCCCGCCATCAAAAAGCTCGAATACATGGACCGGGCCATGAAGCGGATCGCCCGGAAGAGGCCCGTCGTCGGCGCGAGCTACCTCGATTCCCCCTATGATTCGAAGACCTACACCCTGATCGAGTATTACGGGAGAGCGCTCGACCGCTTCAAGGCCAAGGCGCTGGGGTTGTACGACGAGGAACTGCACAGGATCTTCGCTTCGGCCGCCAACGGGCACAAGCGGGCGATTCCGGCCAGCGAACTGATCCGCAAAAACCGGCGCTTCCTGCTGGAGACGATTTCGCGCTGGACCGGGGCCCGCGACCGGGTGGTAGCCCCCGTCATCGGCTGGTTCGCCCGCCGCTGCAGCGATCTCGAACTCGTCCAGGTCCCCGGGCGGGAAAGCCGCAACCTGGCGTCCCTGGCCTCGCTCGGGACCACCATCGTGATGAATTACATCCACACCGGGCGCTACATTTCCGACTGAACCCCGGGACTAATCCTGCCACTCGGTCCAGTTTTCCAGCCTCAGTTTCAGATCCGCCATGAACCGATCCGCCACCGCGCCGTCGATGACGCGGTGATCGAACGAGAGCGAGAGATAGGCCATCGAACGGATGGCGATGGCGTCCTGGACGATCACCGGGCGCTTGGTGATCGCCCCGATCCCCAGGATGGCGACCTGCGGCTGGTTGATGACGGGGGTGCCGAAAAGGGATCCGTAGACCCCCGGGTTGGTGAGGGTGATGGTGCCGTTCTGGACCTCCTCCGGCTTCAGCTTCTTCGTGCGCGCCCGCTCGGCCAGGTCGTGAATCGCCAGCGCGAGGCCCGTAAAATTCTTGAGATGGGCGTTCGGGACCACGGGCACGATCAGCCCCGTCTCGAGCGCCACCGCGATCCCCAGGTGGATCCCCTTCCGGTAGACGATGGTTTCGCCGCTGACGGAGGAGTTGATGACGGGATGGTTGCGGACCGATTCGACCAGGGCCTTGGCGAAGAACGGGGTGTAGGTCAGCGGGATCCCCTCCCGCCCGAGGAAATCCTCCTTGTGCGCCTGGCGCAGCCGGACGATGGGGCTCATGTCTATTTCAAATATCGTATTGACATGGGCCGCGGTCCGCTTGCTCGCGACCATGCGCTCGGCGATCATTCTGCGCATGGGGGTCATGGGGACCGTTTCGGTGTCTCCCCTCTCGACGGCCGCGCGCCCCGCGGGGGCGCCGTAGGCGGGAGAGGGCGCGCCGGTGACCGTGGCGGCCGCCTCCGTCCCCCCCGCCGCCCGGCGGGAGAGCAGGTTCTCGAGGTCCTCCTTCGTGATCCGTCCCTCGATCCCCGTGCCGGCGACCCCGGCGAGGTCCACCCCGTTTTCGCGCGCGATCTTGCGCACCAGGGGGGAAGCCAGCA
>CAZWXG010000008.1:37264-39252 GCA_964637825.1 uncultured Acidobacteriota bacterium | reverse complement strand
TCCAGCCCCTGCGGGCAGTGGGCCATGCAGGTGCGGCAGCCGACGCAGGCGTCGGCCCGGCGATCGAGGCCCGAATAGAGATCCCGGGCGTAGGCCAGGTCGCGGTCGTCGATGGCGTAGCGGGCGAAACGCAGGATCTCGGCGATCGGCACCCGTTGGGGGCAATGGGGCTGGCACTCCGTGCACAGCCGGCAGGCGGTCCGGTCGGCGCGGGCGGCGATGAGCTCGAGCGCCCGCAGGTCGCCCGCCCGGAGCGGCCGGCCGGCGCCGGAATAGGTATCGACGAATTCCTCCAGGTTCCGGACGCGGATGACGGCGGTGTCGACCTTCGACACGGTGGTCAGCCAGCGCGTCAGCGCGTTGTGCGGCGTCGTGCCCCCGGGGAGGCGGCGCATGAATGCCGGGTCCTCCCTCATCCTGCCGATGCCGCGGGAGGTTTTCATGGCCGTGGTGCCGAATCCCTTTTTGCGGGCGGCTTCGAGGAACCGGTCCGTGGCCGGGTCCTCGCCGTAGGAATACATGAGCTGGGCATGCTCGTAGACCCCGTCCGCCATCACGGCGGAGAGTACCGCGGCCGCACTCTCCCCGCCGGGGACTCGGGCGTTGCCGGCATAGCCGTGCTGCGACAGGCAGAGGTGCCGCACCCGGCCCTCCTTTTTCAGGCGTTCGAAGGCGCGTACGAACCCGCGCTCGGCCTTCAGTTCGGCGGCGCTGTGGTACCCGAAGTGCAGCTGCATGTCGTCGAAATACCCGAGGCGCGTCTCCTCCAGGCTTTTCCGCACCAGGGCGTAATGGGCCTCCTCGTCGATGCGGCCGGTTTCGTGATTGCCCCCGACGCGGTCGACGATGACCTGGCAGTAATGGGCCTCCCGGTTGTCGAGGATGGCTCCCGGCACCCCCGAATCCGCCCAGCGGTTGGCCATGTGCCAGTAGTTCACGCCGCACCGGACGGCGGCTTCGACCAGGGGCGGCGGCATGCCGGCGTAACCGAAGAGAACGGAAACCTCCCGGCCTCCGGTCCCCAGTCGAACGCGCGGCAGCCGGCCCACGCGGGCGACCGCTTCCTCGATCGATGCCTCGGCCGCGGCGGGGCGGGGAAGGCCCGCACCCAGCCCCGCCGCGACGGCGGCCGCGGAGTAGCGGAGGAAGGTGCGGCGCTCGAGACGGGTGTCCGGTTTCATCGCTGGTTCTCCTCAGATGTAGGCTTCGAGATCCTCCCGGATCTGCTGGAAATTGGCCATGGCGACGGCCATGCCGTCCACGCGGTCCCGGGCGAGAATCCAGCCGAGCGCGCTGGTGAAATCGGGCCTGCCGCCCCCCTTGGGTGGGCAGGGGCCCCCGGAACAGGTCTTCATGGCCACCAGCCCGATCCCCCGCTCCCGCGCCTTTTTCATCTCCGTCTCCAGTTCCGCCTGGTTCCAGGCGTCGGCGCGGCCGGAATTGGCGTGGACGTAGGACCCCTTGTGATTGTAGGGGACCATGACGACGTCGTAGAAATTTTCCCGCGTCGCCGCGCCGAGCATCGCGATCTGGTTGGCGTGCGAGGAGAACCCGTGCGCCCGGATCTTCCCCGCCTTTTTCGCCCCGGCGAAAAAGGCGCGCACCGCCTCGTGGTGGGCCAGCTCCGGGTCGGTGGCGTTGTGGATCAGCAGGATATCGATACAGTCGGTGCCGAGGGCCCGGAGGCTGGCCTCGAGCGACCGGCCCATCTCCTCCGTGAGGCGCCGGGCCAGGGCGGCGGAGAGGCCGGGGCCGCTTCCCGGCGGGAGACGGAGTTCCAGCTTGGACTGCAGGACCACCTCCCGGCGTCGCCCGGCGAGCGCACTCCCCACCATCTCCTCGTTCCGGCCGCCGGAGTACGACCGGCCGGTGTCGAAGAAATTCATCCCCGCATCGACCGCCGCCCGCACCAGCCGCGGTTCCATGGTGCGGGTGGCGCCGAAGCCGATCGGGAGGATCCTGAGGCCGGTGCGTCCCAGGGACCGCGG
>CAZWXG010000008.1:34683-37164 GCA_964637825.1 uncultured Acidobacteriota bacterium | reverse complement strand
GAAGCGAGGTGACCCATGCAGAACGCACGGCGCGACCGGACCGCACAGTGGGCCTTCGACACCCGGCCGATCCTGGGCAGGTTCCATCTCTGGCTGGAGGATGTCGACGAGGAGTGGATCCGCCCCGGGTCCCGATCGGGGGGGGGATTCTTCGTCGGGGACGGGCTCCGGCGCTCCTTCATCATGGCGGCGGCGGTCACGGCGCTGGGGACGCGCCTCTTCGGGCGCTACGGCGAGGGGAAGGGGAAAACGAAGGCGGAGGTCAACCGCATCAAGAAGGACGCGGACGCCACCAGCGCCTATGCGCTGAGCGAGGCCCTCTGGTACCTCTCCCGGGGCCTCCCGGAGAACCATGCGCTGCTCGTCAGCATGGGCGAGGGGCTGATGCCCAAGGCGGGGGAGACGCCGGAACAGGGCTCCAACCCCCTGCTCGGGTTCGGCCGGGTCTACGCCCGCCCGCTGGTCGCCCTGAAGCTCGACCGCTTCGTGCGCCGCCTGCTCAACGACGCGGGGTACGGGTGGGGCCGGTTCTGGCAGGACGTGCGCGCGGCCGGGCTGACGGTCTGGGGGGCCGCCATCGATACGCTGGAAAACACTTCCCGCTTCGCCGAAGGGGCGACCACGGGGCCGATGACGGTCCTGCACCTGTACGACCAGCCGCTGGTCGTGACCCGGCCCTACGAAGGGTACATGGGGATCCTGGCCCTCCCCCGCGCGGTCCACGACACGGCCGCGCGCCGGTCCCGGCTGATTTCCTATCGTACCCCCCGGGCCCTGGTCTACGAGGCGATCGCGGAAACCTATCCCGGCATCGAACCCCGTGATCTCCACGTGTGGACGTTGACGGGCCGGGCCCGGGAGGAGCGCCTCTACTCGCTCTGGGACGAGTGGCGGGCCCTGGGGGCGCACCTGGTCGAGGACGGGTGGCCGCTCCCCACGGGCGGGCGGGCCTTTACGAGTTCCGGCACCTATGCCCCGGCCCGCTCGATCGGGCCCTGGCGGGACGAGGGGGGGCGCCTCCATCTATTCATCTGCGACGGGTACGCGGGCACCGCGGAGGCGGTCCAGGCCTCGAGCCTCGACCCGGTCCTCGGCACGCGCACCTCCATGTCGGTCTTCACCTCCCGGTTCAAGGTCGGCTGGGAGCGGGAGCGCGAAGTCATGGGGATCGACCCCGCCGCCGCGGACTGCCGTCCGCGTCTGGCCGCGGCCCTGGGGCTCGAGCCCGGGGACAGCCTGGTCACCTCCTACCTCGGCGACATGGAGCGCGCGCGTGCGGCGCACCTGCCGCTCGGGGATTCGGCCGTGGCGATCGACGATTTCTTCCCGCTCAAGGAGTGGAACCTCCTGGCCGTCGCCGGCTACATGCTGCCCGACCCCTACAGCGGCGCCGACGGGGTCGAGTGCGTGGGGCCGGGGGTGTACCGGGTGACGGCGTCGGCCTCGTCCCGGGAGGGGATCCTGCGCACCACGCTGCGGCTGCGGCTGGAGGAGCCGCTCGAGAAGGGCCGGCTGGTTTTTTCCCCGCTCCTCGACCGCTTCTATTACGGCGAGGATTTCCGCACCCGGCCCGTGAAGATCTCCGATTCGGGGCGGATCCGGAACGAACTCCAGACGCTGTGCAGCGAGGCGCTCGACTACCTCGAGGACGGCCGCATGCGCGTCGACTTCTCCCGCATCGACGAGGCGGTGCTCGCCGGCGACAAGCAGCAGCGCATCCGCGAGGTGCTCGAGTGGTACCGGGAGCATCACCCGATCTGGTTCCGCTGGCTCCTCATCGACTGAGGGGGGCCAGGGAAACCGGGACTCCCGCGTGGTAAGGAGAAAACCTAAAGTGCAGCTACCGGGGCGCTGAAAAAATGGAAAAATTTCTTGACAATTATTGTGAATGCGTACACAGTAACAGTGACAGGAGAGGCGAGCGATGAGATCGATCCGAAAACAGGTCGAGACCGCACCTTCCGCCCAATTCGGCGGGCGGCGCGTCGCCCTTCAGACCGTTGACCGGCTGTCGACCTACCGCCGGATCCTGGAGGACCTGCACGGGCAGGGGGTGCGTGACATCTACTCCCACCAGCTGGCCGAATACGTTTCGGTGACCCCGGCCCAGCTCCGCCGGGACCTGTCCCTGTTCGGTTCCTTCGGGAACATCTCCAGGGGGTACAACGTCCAACGCCTGATCACCGTCCTTTCCGGCCTGCTCGGAACTTCGGAAACCCAGCCGGTGGCGCTGGTGGGGGTCGGCAACCTGGGACGCACGCTCCTGGCCTACCGCGGCTTCATCGAGCGCGGCTTTTCGGTGGAGCTGGTGTTCGACAGCGACCCGGCCAAGATCGGGAGGGTGATCGCGGGGCGGCGCTGCTTCGACATCGGGGAGGCCGGCAGGATCCTGGCCGAACACCCGGTCAACATCGCCATCCTCGCCTGCCAGCCCCAGGGGCTGCAGGCCATCGTGGACCGTTTCGCGGCCGCGGGGGTGCA
>CAZWXG010000008.1:29607-34583 GCA_964637825.1 uncultured Acidobacteriota bacterium | reverse complement strand
AAAAACATTCTCGTAATCGACGACGACAGGGATCTCACCCAATCACTGAAGGCCTATTTCGAGGCACGGGGCTATGGCGTGCGCATGGCCCACAGCGGGAGCGACGGGCTGCGGGAGGTCGAAAACGCCCGGCCCGACCTGATCATCCTCGACATCATGATGGACAGCGACGCCGACGGATTCAATCTGGCATATAAACTGAAGGCGGACAAGGAGAAAGGGGATATCCCCATCATCATCCTCTCCGGGTTCACCGAGTACCTCCAGACCCGGGCGGAATCGTTCGAGTTCGTGATGGGGCGCGACTGGCCGGCGACGGAGTTCATCAAGAAACCCGCCGCGCTCGCGGACATCGGGGCAGCCGTCACCCGGCTGCTGGCCTGATCCGGGCCGACCGGAAGGAGGAGATATGCAGACCATCGCCGAGATCATCGACCGCCAGGGGGCATTGTCCCCCTCGAGCCTCATCCCGCTGCTCCAGGCGGCGCAGAAGGAGTTCGGGTACGTTACGGGGCCGGCCGTAGCCGGAATCGCCCGCGCGCTCAAGGTGCCGCGCAGCACCGTCTACGGGGTCGCCACCTTCTACAACCAGTTCCGGCTCGACCCGATGGGCGAGCACGTGATCGAGATCTGCCGCGGCACGGCCTGCCACGTGCGCGGGAGCGGCAAACTGTGCGACCACCTGCGCCGGAGGCTCAAACTGCAGAACAACGGGAACTCCCGCGACGGCCGTTTTACGCTCCTGACGCCGGCGTGCCTCGGTGCCTGCTCGATTGCGACCGTGGTGAGGGTCGACGGCGAATTCCACGGCAACGTGGACGAAGGGAAGCTGGACGGGATGATCGACGATCTTTCGAGGTGACCATGAGCCAGAGCGAACTGTTACAACCTTGTTGCGATGCCTGCCGGCACCGGCCCTCGTCCCCCTGCGTCAACGCCGTGGCCTGCGTCCAGAAGGGCCCCCTGTGCCACGACGACGCCGGGTGCCGGGCATTGCGCGCCGGGCGGCTCGCCCGCGCCCGCCGGGGGGGGGAGGGGACCCTGATCTTCCTCGGCCTGGGCACCTGCGGGCTCGCGAACGGCGCCGGGGCGATCCGGAAGCGGATCGAGGCCTTTGTGAGGGAGAACCGGCTGGAGGCCTCCATCGTCGACGTCGGCTGCATCGGCTACTGCCAGAAGGAGGTGTTCGTCGACATCGCCCTCCCCGGCGGCCCGCGCATCGCCTACGCCGGCGTGACCCGGGAGAACGTCGACGAACTGCTCGGCGCCGTGCTGCTGCGGGGCGAACCCGCCCACCCGCTCGCCCTGGGACGGCACGACGGGGCGGAGGGGCCCCTGGCGTCGCTGCCGGAAATCGGCCGCGTCCCCTTCTTCGCGCGCCAGCAGAAGGTGGTGCTGGCCAACTGCGGCCTGATCGATCCCGTATCGCTCGACGCGGCGCTCGGCCGGGGGGCGTTCGGCGGGCTCAGCCGCGCGCTTTCCTCCATGACCCCGGCCGAGGTCTGCGATGCTCTGGTCGCCTCGGGGCTGCGCGGCCGGGGGGGGGCGGGGTTCCTGACGGGGCGCAAATGGCGCATCGCCCACGACCAGGCGAGCGCCGAGAAATACGTCATCTGCAACGCGGACGAGGGGGACCCCGGGGCCTTCATGGACCGGGCCGTGCTCGAGGGGGACCCGTTCCGGGTGCTGGAAGGGCTCCAGATCGCGGCCTATGCCATCGGAGCACGGAAGGGCTACATCTACTGCCGCGCCGAATACCCGCTGGCCATCGAGCGGCTGGAAGCGGCCATCGCGGCGCTCAGGGAAGCGGGGCTCCTGGGGGACAACATCCTCGACAGCCAGTTCTCCTTCGACGTCGCGATCAAGCCGGGGGCCGGCGCCTTCGTCTGCGGCGAGGAAACGGCCATCATTCACAGCATCGAGGGACGCCGCGGCATGCCGCGCCCCCGCCCCCCGTATCCCGCCGAGAAGGGGTTGTACGGCAAACCCACCGTCCTCAACAACGTCGAGACGCTGGCCAACGTCCCCTCCATCCTGGAAAGGGGCCCGGAGTGGTTTTCCGGCATCGGCGCGGGCGCCTCGGGCACGAAGGTCTTCGCCCTCTCGGGCGCCGTGCGCTCGAGCGGACTGGTCGAGGTCCCGATCGGTACGCCCCTCTGCGAAATCGTGGAGGAGATCGGGGGGGGCGCCCTGCCGGGCCACCGCCTCAAGGCGGTGCAGATCGGGGGGCCGAGCGGCGGATGCCTCCCGGCCGACCAGCTCGACGTGCCGGTCGACTACCGCGCGCTGCAGGAACGGGGGGCCATCATGGGGTCGGGAGGCCTGGTCGTCATGGACGAACGCTCCTGCATGGTGGACGTGGCCAAGTATTTCATGGACTTCATCCGGTCGGAATCGTGCGGCAAGTGCACCCCCTGCCGCGAGGGGACCACGCGCCTGTACGAGATCCTCGAGGCCCTCTGCCGGAAACCGGTCGACAGCGAAATGGAGCGGCTGCTGCGCTTCCGGGGGCTGATGGCGGCCGAGGAACTGGCGGAAACCATCCGGGAGGGGTCGCTGTGCGGGCTCGGCCAGACGGCGGCCAACCCGGTGCTGTCGACCCTGCGCTACTTCCGCGACGAGTACGAGGCGCACCTGCACGAGCACCGGTGCCCCGCGGGGGCCTGTGAAGGTCTGCGCACCTTTGCGATCGATAACGCCCTCTGCATCGGATGCGGGATCTGCCGCAAGGAATGCCCGCAGGGGGCCATCGTCGGCGAGCGCAAGCAGGCCCATTACATCATCGAGGACCGCTGCATCGGCTGCGGCGCCTGCGTCCCGGTCTGTCCGAAGGACGCCATCGAAGCGGCGCCGTGGCGGGAGGAGACACTGTGAAGATCGCGATCAACGGAAAAACGGTGACGTGCCACGAGGGGGAAACGGTGCTGGCCGCCGCCTCCCGCGCAGGCATCCGGATCCCCCACCTGTGCGCCATGGAGCACTCCTCCGTGCCGCACGCCTCGTGCAGGGTGTGCCTGGTGGAGGTGGAGGGGCAACCGCGGCTCGAGACGAGCTGCACGATGGCGGTCCGGGAAGGGCTGTCCATCCGGACCCATTCGCCGCGCGTTTTGCGCATCCGGCGCAACATCGTGGAACTGATGCTCGCGAGCCACCCGGACGATTGCCTGTACTGCGAACGCGCGGGGGATTGCGAACTCTCCCGGCTGGCCGCCGGCATGGACATCCGGGGGCGGCGCTTCGGCGGGGCCCCCAAGGGGCACCCCGTCGACGTCTCCTCCCCCGCCATCGTGCGCGATCCCAACAAGTGCGTGCTGTGCGGCCGCTGCGTGACGGTGTGCCACGACGTGCAGGGGATCGGCGCCATCGACTACGCGGGCCGGGGGTTTCGCACCTTCGTCCGGCCGGGGGCGGACGCGGGCCTGGACGTTTCCGACTGCGTGTTCTGCGGGCAGTGCGTGAGGGTCTGCCCGACCGGCGCCCTCCGGGAGAAGAGCGCGTTCGCCGGACTGGTCGAGGCGCTGGCGGATCCCGGGACCCGGGTGGTCGCCCAGGTCGCGCCGGCCGTTCCCGCCACGCTGGCCGCGGAGCTCGGGCTGCGGGGCGTTCCGGAAGCGCTGGGGCTGTTGAGCGGGGCGCTGCGGCGGATCGGATTCGAAGCGGTCTACGACACGGCGTTCACGGCCGATCTCACGGTCATGGAAGAGGCCCACGAGTTTCTCGACCGTCTGGAACGGGGGGGGCCGTTCCCGATGTTCACCAGCTGCTGCCCCTCCTGGGTCCGGTTCGTGGAACTGCACCGTCCGCGCTTCATCGGGAACCTCTCGACCTGCAAGTCGCCCCAGCAGATGGCGGCCACGCTCATCAAGAAGCGCGCGGCCGAGCCGGGACGGCGCCTTTTCTCGGTCGCCGTCATGCCCTGCACGGCGAAGAAGTACGAGGCGGTGGAGGTCGGGGACCTCGACGCGGTGCTCACGACGCGGGAACTCGGCCCGCTGCTGGAGAAATTCGGCCTGCGGCTCGATGCGAACCTCGAGCCCGCGGAGCTCGACGAGCCTTTCGCGGAGGCCAGCGGCGGCGGTCGCCTGTTCGGGGGGAGCGGGGGCGTGCTGGAATCGGCGCTCCGGACGGCCGCCCACCTCAAGGGGGAATCCGGCAGGCTGAGCCCGTCGGTGCTGACGCCGCTGCAGGGGGACGAACGACTCCGGACCTTTACCGTCACCCTGGGCGGGCGGGAACTGCGCTGCGCGGTGGTGAGCGGACTCGGGGCCGCGCGCGCGCTGCTGGAGCAGGTCGAGGCGGGAACGCTGCCGCTCGATTTCGTCGAGGTCATGAGCTGCCCGGGCGGCTGCATCGGCGGGGGGGGGCAGCCCCGGTCGGTTTCCGAAGGGGGCCTGAAGGCGCTGCGCGGCAAGATCCGCGACGCGGACCGGAGGGAGAAACTGCAGGGGGCCCACGAGAACCGGGCGGTGCTCCGCCTGTACGAGGAGGTCTTCGGGGAGGCCGGGAGCCCGAAGAGCCACCAGTGGCTCCACCGGGGCTACAATGACCGGAGCGAGCGACCCTAGCGGGGCGCAACATCGCGGAAAGGGAGCGAAATCATGTTCGCCGCCATCGAGACCATCAAGCAGAACTGCCGCCGGTGCTACACGTGCGTCCGCTCCTGCCCGGTGAAGGCGATCCGCATCGTCGACGGGCAGGCGTCGGTGGTGGCGGAGCGCTGCATCGCCTGCGGCCGCTGCACCACCGTCTGTTCCCAGAACGCCAAGACCTACGTGTCGGGGGTGGAGCAGACGATCGAACTCCTGTCGGGGGACCTCCCCGTGGCGGCGCTTTTGGCCCCCTCCTACCCGGCGGAGTTCGCCGAGTTCGAACCGGAACGGGTGGTGGGGGCGTTGCGGGCGGCGGGGTTCCGGTACGTCGTCGAGGTGGCGCGCGGGGCCGACCAGGTGACGGCCGCCTACGAGGAGCTGCTCGGC
>CAZWXG010000008.1:21083-29507 GCA_964637825.1 uncultured Acidobacteriota bacterium | reverse complement strand
CGCGGGGCCCGGCCGCGCCTTCCCGCTGGTCGGGGGGCTGCTCATCAGCGCCGGCCTGGAATCGGACCCGCTCGACGGGCGCTTCATCGTGGCCACCGGGAGGCGGGAGACCGACGAGGTGCTCGCCGACATGGAATCGGGGGGGATCCGGCCGCGGCTGGTGGAAGCCCTGATGTGCCACGGCTGCCACGAGGGGCCGGGCATGTCGCGCGCCGACGCCCGCCACCGGCGGCGGGCGAGCATCTGCGATTTCGCGCGCCGGCCGCCGGCCGGGGCGGAGGAGGGGCCCGTCCCGGAAACCCTCGGGCGGGACTTCACCCGCGACGACCGGCGCCTCACGGAGCCGGGCGAGGAGGAGATCCGCAACGTCCTGGCGCGCACCAACAAGTTCGCGCCCGAGGACGAACTGAACTGCGGCGCCTGCGGCTACCCCACCTGCCGGGCCAAGGCGGCCGCGGTGGTCAACGGGCTGGCGGAGGAGGCGATGTGCCTCCCCTTCCTGATCGACCAGGCCGAGCGGGTGTGCCACGAGCTGCACGTGCCCTGGCGGGACCTGCGCGAGATCCACCGCCAGCTGGTGAGCACCGAGAAGCTGGCCTCGCTCGGTCAGCTGGCCGCGGGGATCGCCCACGAACTGAACAACCCGCTGGGGACCATCCTCCTGTACGCCGGGCTCATCGAGCGCAAGGTGGGGACGGCGGCGCCGGTGGCCAAGGACATCGACCTGGTGCAGAAGGAGACCCAGCGCTGCAAGAGGATCGTGGCGGGGCTGCTCGATTTCGCCCGCCAGAACCGCGTGCGCTTTTCCCCCTGCCGCCTGGAGGAGTTCGTGGCCGGGGTCCTCGAAAAGTCCTTCGACGCGGGAGCCCTCGGGCGCGCCGGCGTCCGCCTGGCGCTCGAGCCGGTCCCCGAACCGATCGAGGCCGACATCGATCCCGACCAGATGACCCAGGTCATCGTGAACCTGGTGCGGAACGGGATCGAGGCGCTCGGGGACCGCGGCGGGAACGTGACCGTGTCGCTCGGCTGGGCGGGGGAGCGCGACCGGGTCCGGCTGGCGTTCCGGGACGACGGCTGCGGGATTCCCGCGGAAGACCACGACCGCATCTTCCAGCCCTTCTTCACCACCAAGAGCATCGGACGGGGCACCGGCCTCGGGCTGGCGATCACCTACGGCATCGTCAAGATGCACCACGGATCGATCTGGTTCGAGTCGGCGCAGGGGGAAGGGGCCACTTTCTACATCGAACTGCCCGTGAGCCAGGCGCGGCAGACAAGGAGCATGACGGCATGAACCAAGGGACAGAGACCACCGGGAAACAGACACTGCTCTTCATCGACGACGATCCGGTTTTTCTCGAGGCGCAGAGGGCGTTCTTCGGCGCCCGGGGCTACACGGTGCTCACCGCCGACGGGACCGACGCCGCGCTCGCGCTGCTGCGGGAGGAGGCGCCCGACATGATCATCGTCGACCTCATGATGGAGCACGCCGACAGCGGGTTCCGGCTGGCGCGGCGCATCCGGCGGGAGGAGCGCTTCCGGAGCACCCCGCTGGTGATGCTCTCGGGCGTCGCCTCTGAGACGGGGATCGGTTTCGCCCGGGAGCGCGGGGCGCTCCGGGAGTGGTCGCACCTCGACGACTTCCTCGACAAGCCGGTCAGCGCCCACCGCCTCCTGGGCGTGATCCGGGAGCGGCTCGGCGCCGCGGACGAACCGGCCGGGGGGAGGTGACCCATGGTCGCGCGCATCCTGGTGGTCGACGATGAGCCCGGGATCCTTTCGGGCGTCTGCGAGATCCTGACCCTGGAGGGGTACGCGGTGGACACCGCGGACTGCGGGCGCCGGGCGCAGGAGCTCGTTTCCGCGGGGCCCTACGACGTCGCCCTGATCGACTACCGGCTGCCGGACGTGGACGGCCTGACGCTGCTGCGGTCGATCCGCCAGAAGTGCCCGGACGTGATGACGTGCATGATCACGGCCTACGCCAACATCGAGACGGCCGTGTTCGCCACCCGCCAGGGGGTCGAACTCTTCCTCCCCAAGCCCTTTTCCCCCGACGACCTGCTCGGGGCCGTGGACACCCTGCTCGGCTACAAGAAGCTGCGCGACGAGGCCGGCGAGCTGCGCGCGGCCCACGCGGCCAGCCTGCGCGAGCTGGCCTCCGAGAAGAGCCAGACCCACTCGCTCGTCTCGAGCCTCCGGGACGGGGTGCTGGCCGTCAACCGGGAGGGGGAGATCGTCCTGGCCAACCGCTCGATGGAGGAGATGCTGGGCGCGGCTCCGGGCGACCTCCTGGGAAAGAGGGTGGGGGCCGCGCTCGACGGCGGGGTGCTGGCGCCCGCCGTGGCCGCCCTGGACCCGGACAACCCAGCGCCGGCGGTTTTCGAGGCGGAAGCGGGGGACCGGCGCCTGTTCGTGACCGTGAGCGGCTTCTACGACGACGGCGGCGCCCTGCTCGGACGGATCGTGACCGCGGTGGACATTTCCTCGGTGCGGCGGATGGCGCTGGAGAAGGCGCGTTTCACCCGCACCCTGGTCCACGAACTGCGCGCCCCGCTCGGGGCCCTGAAGTCCATCATCGAGGTGATGCGGGACCGCAGCCTGGGGGACGACCTCGGGGCCTACCTCTCCTTCCTGGGCCGGGCGGACGAGCGGATCGACGGCCTCGGGGAACTCATCTCCGACCTGCTGTCGCTGTCGCGCATCGAGCACGAGGGGGCGCCGCGGCAGCCCGACGCCCCCGCCGACATCCCGGCCGTGGTCGGGGAGGTGGTCGACCTCTGGCGCGACCGGGCCGTCGCCCGGTCGGTCCGCATCGAGGTCGATCTCGCGCCCCAGCTCCCCCCCTGCACCACCTCGGCCGAGGACCTGCGCACGATCCTGACGAACCTGGTGGGAAACGCGGTCAAGTACAACCGCCCCTCGGGGAGCGTCTCGGTCCGCGCGCTGCGCTCGGGGGCGGCGCTGGAGATCGCCGTCGCCGATACCGGCATCGGGATCGAGCCGGCCAGCCTGGCCCGGCTCGGGGAGGAGTTCTTCCGCGAAAAAAAGCAGGAGACCCGCGGCGTCGAGGGGAACGGGCTGGGGCTGGCGATCGTCAAGCGCCTGGTGGAGCGCGCCGGGGGGCGCCTGGCAATCCGGAGCAGCCCGGGGGAGGGGAGCGAGTTCCGCGCGATTTTTCCCTGCTGACCCGGCAGTGGACCGGACATGGAATGCGCGGACGGTGCGGCCGGGGGGCGGGCCGCGGCGTACGATGGGTATTGACAAGTAAGTAAGCGCTTACTTATTATTGGGCCCCTATGAACGACCCGCGCCCGGCGCCCCAGCGATTGTCCGCCCCCGACCGGCAGCAGCAGCTGCTCGAGGCCGCACTGCAGGTCTTTTCCCGCAAGGGGTTCAAGGGGGCGACCACCCGGGAGATCGCCGCCGCCGCGGGCGTGACCGAGGCCATCATCTTCCAGCATTTCCCCTCCAAGGAAGCGCTCTACAGCGCGGTCCTGGAGCTCCACTTCGACGCCGGCGACTCGGAACGGTGGCGGGAGGAGATCTACGGCTGCATGGAGCGCAACGACGACGAGGGCCTGGCGTTCCTCTTCATCCGGCGCATCCTCGAGGCCTACGTCAAAGACACGGCGCTGCAGCGCGTCATCCTGTTCGCGGCCCTGGAAGGGCACGGGCAGGGGCTGGCCCGGATGAAGGAGCAGTACGCCGCCACCTTCGAGAAACTGGTGGCCTATCTCCGGCGCCGGCAGCGCGAGGGGGCGCTTTGCGACTGCGACCCCCGCGCCCTCCTGATCGCGCTGGGGGCCATGGCCCACCAGTACGGCCAGATCACCCGGATCATGAACGCGCCGGCGATCGACATCCCCGACGAGGAGCTGGCGCGCCAGTTCACCCGGATCCTGCTCGGGGGCATCCGGACAACCACCTCCCCGGCGCGCGCCGGCCGCAAAGGGCGGAAGGGCGCAAACCCGAGTCACAGAAAGGCAAAGAGCTGAACATGTCCCGAATCCCCGTTTCCCTGTTCCTGGTTGTGCTGCTGCTCTCCGCGTGCTCCGGACCCCGGACCCCGGCCCGCAAGGCGGAAGAGGCCCCCGCGCCGAAAACCGAGGTCGCCGTCGGCAAGGCGCTCGTGCGCGAGGTCTCCGCTTCCATAGGGGCCAACGGCTCCTTCATCGCCGAGGAGGCCTCCGACATCGCCCCCGCCGCGGGCGGCCGGGTGGCCGCCACCCCGGTGGACGTGGGCGATTTCGTGAAACAGGGGGAGGTGATCTGCCGGCTCGAACGGCGCGAGGCGGAACTCCGGCTCGAGCAGGCGCGCGCCGCGCTGGAACAGGCGAAATTCGTGATGCGCCAGGCCCAGTCGCGCGTCGGCCACAGCGGGTCGGCGGCGTTCGACCCGGAGTCGGTTCCGGAGGTGGCCTCGTCGAAGGCGGCCTACGAGTCGGCGCTCTCCTCGGCCCGGATGGCCGGGGCCGACGCCCGGCGCTACGAGCACCTGGTCGAGAGCGGGGACGTTTCCCGCAGCAGCTATGAAAAATACCGGACCCAGCAGGAGACGGCCGAGGCCGCGGCGCAATCCGCGCGCCGGCAGTACGAGGGCCAGCTCAACGCGGCGCGCCAGAGCTTCGGCGCGATCGAGGCCGCCGGGGCGGCCCTGGCCGCGGCGGAGTCGCAGGTGGCCCAGGCCCGGAAGAACCTGGAGGACACCGCCATCCGCGCGCCGTTCGCGGGCTATATCACCGACCGGCCGGCCGCCGTCGGGCAGTGGCTCGGGACCGGCAACAAGGTGGCGACGCTGCTGAGGATCGCGCGCGTCAAGCTCCGGCTCGAGATCCCCGAGCAGCAGGCGGCCCTGGTCAGGAAGGGCATGGGCGTGACCGCGCGCGTGGCCGCCTACCCGGAGCGGGATTTCACCGGCCGGGTGAGCGCCGTCGTGCCCTCCGTGGACGCGGTCTCGCGCGTCTTCCTCGCCGAGGCCCTGTTCGACAACCCCCGGGCGGAACTCAGGCCCGGCATGTTCGCGAGCGCCAGGGTGATGCTGCCGGGGTCGGAGCGCGCGGTCTTCGTACCGGCTCCGGCGGTGTTCTACGACAACACGACCGACGCCAACCACGTCTACAGCGTCGTCGACGGCGTCGCGCGCCTGCGGGTGGTGCTCCGGGGGGACTCCGACGGGGACCAGGTGCGGATTCTCAGCGGGCTCGACGGCGGCGAAGCGGTGGTTCTCTCCAACCAGACGGACCTGTACGACGGCGCGCCCGTCTCCACCCGTCCATAAAGGACTCCAGTCATGCACTCCCTAGCCAGACTCTGCATCAAACGTCCGGTCTTCGCGACGATGCTGATCCTCGCGCTGCTCGTTTCGGGCGTCTTCACCTACTTCTCGCTGGGCGTGGACCGGATGCCCAAGATCGACGCCCCCTTCGTGATGGTCACCGTCGTCAACCCCGGGGCCTCCCCGGAAGAGGTCGAGAACGAGATCACCAAGAAGATCGAGGACGCGGTCAACAGCATCAGCGGGCTGGAGGAGCTCAGCAGCACCTCCTCGGAGGGGGTGAGCCTGGTCCGGATCGAGTTCGCCCTGTCCAAGGACGGCAACGTCGCCGCCCAGGAGGTGCAGAACAAGATCAACCAGGTCGTCAACGAACTGCCGGCGAGCGCCGAGGTCCCGGTGGTGTCCAAGATGGACCCGGACGCCTCGAGCGTGCTCCAGATCGCCGTCAGCGCCCCCCGCTCCACCCGCGACGTCACCCTGATCGCCGACAAGCTGATCAAGCAGAAGCTCGAAAACGCCGACGGGGTGGGGCAGGTCACGATCCAGGGTGGAGCCAGGCGGGAGATCCACATCGTCCTGGACCCCGACCGCCTGCGCGCCTACAACCTGACGGTCACCGAGGTGATCGCGGCGGTGCGGAGCCAGAACATGGAGATGCCGGGCGGCAGCCTCCGGGCGGGCACCCGGGATTTCACGATCCGCACCTCGGGCAAGATCACCGACCCGGCCGACTTCAACGACATCGCGGTCGCAAAGCGCGGCGGCACCAGCGTCAGGGTCCGCGACATCGGGCGCGCCGAGGACTCGAGCGAGGAGCCGACGACGGCGGTGCGCCTCAACGGCAACCCGGCCGTGCAGCTGGCGGTATTCAAGCAGTCGGGGACCAACACGGTGGAGGTCGCCGAAGCGGTCAAGCTCCGGCTCGAACAGGTGCGGGCGACGCTTCCCAGGGATGTCCGCGTCGAAATCATCAGCGACCAGTCGATCTTCGTCCAGGCCGCCATCAACAACATCCGGAACCACCTGTTCGAAGGGAGCCTGCTGGCCTGCGTCGTGCTCTATTTCTTCCTCGCCAACTGGCGCACGACCCTGATCGCCGCCGTCGCGATCCCGGTTTCGATCATTTCGGCCTTCTCGGTGATGGCCATCTTCGATTACACCATGAACCAGATCACCATGCTCGCCCTGACGTTGATGGTGGGGGTCGTGGTCGACGACTCCATCATCGTGCTGGAGAACATCTACCGGTACATGGAGGAAAAAAAGATGGGGTCGTTCGAGGCGGCCGAACGCGGGACCAAGGAGATCGGGCTCGCCGTGCTGGCGACGACGGTCTCGCTCCTGGCGGTTTTCGTCCCCGTCGGGTTCATGGGGGGGATGACCGGGCGCTTCATGAGCGCCTTCGGGTTCACCTGCGCCGGGGCCGTGGTGGTCTCCATGCTGGTCTCCTTCACCCTCACCCCCATGCTCTGTTCGCGCTTCGTGCGCCCGCCGGACGAAACGACGGGACGCCGGTCGAAGGACGCCCGGTTTTTCCGCTTCCTGGACGCCACCTACACCAGGGCGCTGGTCTGGGCGATGGCCCACCGCAAGACCGTCGTCCTCGGCTGCGTCGCGGTGATGCTCTCGATCGTCCCGCTCTTCATGCTGAGCGGCAAGAACATGTTCGTCCGCGACGACCAGTCGCAGTTCAACATCAACCTCCGGCTCCCGGAAGGGAGTTCGCTCGCCGAAACCACGCGCTACTCGGAGGCCATCGCCCGGAGGGTGCGCGGGATCGGGGGGGTCACCGACACCCTGAACACGGTGGGGGGGGACTCGGGGGGGGGCGCCAACGAGGCCTCCATCTACGTCAAGCTGGTGGATATCGGGGAGCGTGACTATTCGTCCAACGACATGGCCACCCGCGTCCGGGAGATGCTCAAGAACCACGCCGAGGAGGTCTTCATCTCCGTGGCCGCCGCGAGCGGCATCGGCCCCGGGGGGATGAGCGACGTCCAGTACTACCTGCAGGGTCCCGACATCGCCAAATTGTCGCAATACTCCGACCGGCTGGTGGCCAAAGCCCGCACGGTCCCGGGACTGGGGGACATCGACAGCTCGGTGCGTTCGGGCAAGCCGGAGGTGCGCCTGGATATCGACCGGGCGCGGGCGGCCGACCTGGGGGTCTCGGTGCAGGGGGTCCAGCAGGCGCTCAATACGCTGGTCGCGGGCCAGACCGTGGGGACCTTCAACGCGGGGGAAGACCAGTACGACGTCGTGGTCCAGGCCGAGGGGCGTTTCCGCGGCTCCGTCGAAGGGCTGGAAAAGCTCGCGGTGGGTTCCTCCACCGGCTCGGTCGGGCTCAACGAAGTCGTGCGCACCCGCCATAGTTCCGGCCCCTCGGCCATCGAGAGGCTGAACCGGCAGCGGATCGTGGAGATCTCGGGCAACCTCATGCCGGGAGGCTCGCAGTCCACCGCCGTGGCGCAATTCGAGCGCTTCATCGACGAACTCGACATGGAGCCGGGCTACACGGGGGGGGCGACGGGGATGACGGGGGAGATGGGGAAGGCGGGCTACAATTTCGCCGTGGCGTTCGCGCTCGCCTTCATCTTCATGTACATCGCCCTGGCCGCGCAGTTCGAATCGTTCATCCACCCCGTGACGATCCTGATCACGCTGCCGCTGGCCGTGCCGTTCGGGCTCTTCGCCATGCTCGTGACCGGGCAGGACATCACCATCATGTCGGGGTTGGGGCTGCTGCTGCTGTTCGGCATCGTGAAGAAGAACGCCATCCTGCAGATCGACCACACCAACGGCCTGCGCGCCGCGGGCATGAACCGCTACGAGGCCATCATCCAGGCCAACCGGGACCGGCTGAGGCCGATCCTGATGACCACGATGGCCCTGGTGTGCGGCATGATCCCGCTCCTGCTGTCGCGCGGGGCGGGGGCGGGCACCAACCACTCGATCGGGTGGATGGTGGCGGGCGGGCAGACCCTCTGCCTCGGGCTGACGCTCCTGGCGGTCCCGGTCTTCTACTCGCTCTGGGAGGACCTCGGGCTCTGGCTCCGGTCCCGCCGCTTCGTCCGCTGGCCGTCGCGGCGGGCGGTGAAGGCGGCGGCCGCGCTGGCGGCGGCCTTCCTGGTCCTCTCCTCCTCCCC
>CAZWXG010000008.1:19458-20983 GCA_964637825.1 uncultured Acidobacteriota bacterium | reverse complement strand
GAGGGGACGATGCGCCCGCGCGTCGGCATCGAGAGCGAGCGCCCCGTCGCCCTCGGCCAGGTGATCGAATGGGTCCTGGCCAACGATCCGGAACTGGCCATCTCCCGCATCTCCCTGGAGAGCGCCGGGTACGGAATCGAAACCGCCCTGGGGCATTACGACCCCGTGCTCGGCCTGGAGGCCTCGAAATCGAAGACGGCGATGCCGATCGCCTCGGCCATCGGCGGATCGGCGAGCGGCCGGCTGGTCAACAAGGACCTGTCGTTCAGCCCGAAGGTCAGCGGAAACCTGCCGTGGCTGGGATCGACCTACAGCCTGGTCTTTTCCGACTCCAGGGAGGAAAGCGACAGCCTGTTCAGCCAGCTCAACCCCCAGTACCCCTCCTCGCTGACCTTCAACTTCAACCAGCCGCTGTGGCGCGGGCTGCGGATCGATTCCGGCCGGCGCGCCCTGATGGTGTCCCGGAAGAACCGGGAACTGGGCGTCGAACAGCTGCGGCGGAGGGTGATCGAACGGGTGACCCAGGCGGTCCAGTTTTACTGGGAACTCGCCTACGCCTGGCAGAACCTGGACGTGCAGCAGGAGGCGGTGCGGCTGGCCGAGGCCCAGTACGGGAGCAACCGCCGCCAGGCCGAACAGGGGCTGATGGCACCGATCGAGGTGGTCGCCGCCGAGACCCAGGTGGCGACCTTCCGGCAGGGTCTGGCCGCGGCGCAACAGGGGCTGACCGCGGCGGAAAACAACCTGAAGCAGATGATCGCGTCCGGTCCCGACGATCCCCTGTGGGAAGCGGCCCTGATTCCCGAAACGCCGGCGGCGGTGGATTCGGTGCCGCCCGATCCCGCCGAAGCGCTCAGGCTGGCGCTCGCCGGGAGGCCGGAACTGGCCGAAAGCGCCATCCAGATCGACATCAACGGGATCGACACCCGCTACTACCAGGACCAGAAGAAGCCGCAGGTCGACGCCGTCGCCACCTTCGCCGCCTCGGGCCTGGCCGGCAGCCGCCAGATGGCGAACCCTTTCGGCGACTTTCCCGTGGGTCCCGTCCCGGAGCATCTGCTGGGGGGGAACAGCCAGTCGCTGACCAACCTCTGGGACGGGCGCTATCCCACGGCCAAGGTGGGGGTGCAGATCTCCCTGCCGCTCGGCAACCGGGCGGCGGCAGGGAACGCGGCCTCCGCCCGCGCCGAGGGACGGCGCCTCGAACTGCTGCGCCGGCAGGCGGAGATGTACGTGAAGGCCGATGTCCGTAACGCGATCGAGCAGTGGAACTCGGCGCGGGTCCGCTGCGATGCGGCCGAGGTCGCGCGCCGCGCGGCCGGGGAACAATACGACAGCGAGCGGCGGCAGTTCGATGCCGGCACTTCCACCATGTTCCTGGTGTTCGAGCGTCAGTCGGCCTTCATCTCGGCCCGGAGCCGCGAGGTACGCGCGCGCGCGGATCTTGCCGAAGCCGCGGCGAACCTGGACCGGGCCACCGCCCGGACCCTCCAGACCTACCGGATTCAGCTCTCCCGCTAAAATT
>CAZWXG010000008.1:0-19358 GCA_964637825.1 uncultured Acidobacteriota bacterium | reverse complement strand
GCGGCCCAGGTCCGGCGCGACATCATGGTTCTCGGCTACAGCGGCACCCCGGCGCGGGGATACGAGGTGCGGCGGCTGATCGAGTGCATCGAGACCTACGTATTCCCCGCGAGCGAACAGCGGGCGGCCATCGCGGGGGTGGGCAACATCGGGCTGGCCCTGCTGAAGTTTTTCACCGGCCGCCGGCCCAACCTCCGGATCGCGGCCAGTTTCGAAGCCAATCCCGAAAAATTCGACCGGCTGATCTACGGGTGCCGGTGCCATTCGATCGACCGGGCCGGGGAGGTGATCCGGCAGGAGGGGATCAGCGTGGGGATCATCGCGGTGCCCGACGGCGAGGCCCAGTATGTGGCCGACGCATTCGTCGGCGCGGGGATCCGGGGCATCCTGAACTTCGCCCGCACCCCGCTGCGAGTGCCCGACGGGGTCTACGTGGAGAACATCGATCTGGCCATGTCTCTGGACAGAGTGGCCTTTTTTGCGCGCCGGTCCCTGAAAACGGAGCACGCGGCGTCGCCTGCCAAAGCGCCATCAGCAAACAAGGAGAGCAATTCATGAACGACGTGGAATCGGTCCTGAGAAAATTCCCGCGGGCGGGCAGGGACGCCCTCATCCCCATCCTCCAGGAGGTCCAGGAGAGCATGGGCTACCTCTCGCGCGACGCGGTGGCCCGGATCAGCAAACACCTGAACCTGCCGGCCACCAAGATCTACGGGGTGGCGACCTTCTACAACCAGTTCCGGTTCCAGCCCCGCGGCAAGTACCACTTCACCGTCTGCCGCGGCACCGCGTGCCACGTCAAGGGATCCCACCGGGTGCTGGAAATGGCCGAAAAGATGCTGAAGCTCAAGGCGGGGGAAACCTCGCGCGACCGCATGTTCAGCCTGGAAACGGTGGCCTGCATGGGGGCCTGCGGACTCTCCCCGGTCATGAACCTCAACGGCGAGTTCTACGCCAAGGTCACCCCGCAGAAGCTGGTCAAGATCATCCAGGAATGCAGAGAAACGGAGTCCAAAAATGAGCGTTAATTCCATCGACAGGACGTTGGAGCCGGCGGGGAAATGCTGGGTCGGCTTCCGTGAAATCTCCGAAAGCCTGCTCGGCGACCTCAAGGCGGAACCGTTCGCCGGCGCGCGCGCCCGCGGCCCCGAGGCGCTCGGGGAGCTGCTGGCCACCCTGCGGCGCGAGCGGATCGCGCACCCGGTGATCACCATCGGGGCGGGGACCTGCGGCCTGGGCGCGGGCGCGGCCAAGACCATCGCGGCGGTCAGGGAATTCCTCCTCCGGCGCGGCGCCGCGGGCGAGGTCGTCGAGGTCGGGTGCAACGGGATGTGCTCCGACGAGCCCATTGTCGACATCCAGGTGCCCGGGAAATGCCGCGTCAGCTTCGGCCCCGTCACCGCGGACAAGGTCGACGCGCTGCTGGAAGCCGTCCTCTTCGACGGCCGGGTGCCCGGGGAGCTGGCGCTCGGCCAGTACCGCACCCGCGGCGCCGCGCCTTGGGACGGGGTGCGCTTCCTCGAGGATCACCCGTTTCTCGCGGGGCAGGTGCGCGTGGTGCTCCCGGCGAGCGGCATCATCGACCCCGGCAACATCAACGAGTATATCGCCCACGGGGGGTACGGCGCGATCGCGCGCATCCTGCGCGGCATGACGCCGGAGGAAGTGATCGACCAGGTGCTCAAGAGCGGGCTCCGGGGCCGCGGGGGGGGCGGGTTCCTGACCGGGATGAAGTGGAAGTTCGCCCGCAGCGCGGCCGCGGACCAGAAGTACCTGATCTGCAACGCCGACGAGGGGGACCCGGGCGCCTTCATGGACCGCGCGGTGTGCGAAAGCGACCCGCACCGGCTCCTGGAAGGGATGCTGATCGCGGCCTACGCCATCGGGGCGACCCGGGCCTATGTCTACATCCGCGCCGAATACCCGCTGGCGATCCAGCGCCTCAACGAGGCCTTCGTGCAGGCGGAAAACTGCGGCCTGATCGGCCACAACATCCTCGACAGCGGCGTCGATCTTTCGATCCGGCTCAAGATGGGCGCGGGCGCGTTCGTCTGCGGCGAGGAAACCGCCCTGATCCACTCCATCGAGGGGAAGCGCGGGATGCCGCGCCCCCGGCCCCCGTTCCCCGCCGTGCAGGGGCTGTTCGGGAAGCCCACCGTGATCAACAACGTCGAGACCCTCAGCAACCTCCCCGTCATCCTGGACCGGGGGGCGGACTGGTACGCGGGGATGGGGACCAAGGGGAGCAAGGGGACCAAGGTGTTCGCCCTCTCCGGGATGGTGCGGCGCACGGGCCTGGTCGAAGTGCCCATGGGCACGACGCTGCGCGAAGTGGTCTACACCATCGGCGGCGGCATCCCGAACCAGAAGCGGTGCAAGGCCGTGCAGATCGGCGGCCCCTCGGGGGGATGCGTGCCCGAGGCCCATCTCGACCTGCGCACCGATTACGAGGAACTGAAGGCCTTCGGCACCATCATGGGGTCGGGCGGGCTGGTCGTCGTCGACGAATCCACCTGCATGGTCGATTTCGCCAAGTACTTCATGGAATTCATCCAGTCCGAGAGCTGCGGCAAATGCATCCCCTGCCGCGAAGGGACGCGGCGGATGCTGGAGATCCTGGAGGCGGTGACGCGGCCGAGGCACAAGGAAAGCGATCTCGACCCGCTCGTGAGGGTGCAGGGGATCATGCAGCTGAAGCGGCTGGCGGAAACCATCAAGGCGACCAGCCTGTGCGGGCTGGGGCAGAGCGCGCCCAACCCGGTGCTGTCGACGCTCGAGTGGTTCCGCGACGAGTACGAGGCCCACATGTTCGAGCGCCGCTGCCCGGCGGGCTCGTGCAAGGAGCTGGTCGGCGCCCCCTGCCAGAACGGGTGCCCCGTCGGGACCGAGGTCTGGCGCTATGTCGCGCATATCGCCCGCGGCGAATACCCGGAGGCCTACCGGGTCATCCGCGCGACGAACCCCTTCCCCTCGGCCTGCGCGCGGGTGTGCCACCACCCCTGCGAATCGGTCTGCCGCGCGGGGGCCACGGGGGGCGAACCGATCGCCATCCGCAGCCTGAAGCGCTACGTGGTCGACACCGTTTCTCCCCTGGAGGAGACGGCCGTGATTGCGCCGCGCGCGGATGCGGCCCGCATCGCCGTCGTCGGCGCCGGCCCGGCGGGGATGGCGGCGGCCGGCGAGCTCTCGCGGATGGGCCACCGGGTGACGGTGTTCGAGCGCGAGACGCAGGCGGGAGGCATGCTGATGGCGGCGATCCCCGAATACCGGTTGCCGCGCGCGGGCCTCAAGCGCGAGATCGCCGCGCTGCTCAATCCCAACATCGAGATGCGCTACGGGCAGGCCCTCGGGCGAGATTTCACGCTGGACGGTTTGCTCGCGGAGGGCTACCGGGCGGTGTTCGTGGCCACGGGGGCGCACGGCAGCAAGAAACTGGACCTCGCGGGGGAGGATGCTGCCGGGATCGTGCCGGGGATCAAGTTCCTCAAGGCGTACAACCTCGAGGGGACATCCTTGGCCCGCGGGCGCGTCGGCGTCATCGGCGGGGGCAACTCCGCGATGGACGCCGCCCGGGTGGCCCTGCGGCAGCCCGGGGTGGAGAGCGTGACGGTGTTCTACCGCCGCACGCGGGAAAGCATGCCGGCCTACGCCGAGGAGATCGCCGCGGGGCTGGAGGAGGGGGTCGTGCTGGAGACGCTGGTGACCCCCGTGGCCGTCGAGCGCAAGGAGGGGCGCCTGTCCGGTCTCCGGTTCCTCCGCAACGGGCTGGGGGCCCCGGACGCCTCGGGGCGGCAGAAGCCGGTGCCCATCGAGGGCTCGGAATTCGGCGTCGAACTCGACACCCTGATCGTGGCGATCAGCGAGGAGCCGGAAGCGGCGGCGCTCGAGGGGCTCGGGCTCAGTTCCTGGGGCACCGTCGAGGCGCACCCCGAGACCTCGGCCACCAGCCGGGAGGGGGTGTTCGCCGGGGGGGACGCCGTCACCGGCCCCAGCACGGTGATCCAGTCGATCGCCTCGGGGCGCAAGGCGGCCCTGATGATCGACCGCTACGTGACCGGAAGGCTGATGAAGGTCCTGCCGAAGGTCAAGCTCCCCTCGGTCTACATTCAGCCGGTCGGGGAAGCCGACGAGGAGACGCCGGACCTGCCGCGGCTGGAGCTGCCGCTCCTTCCGGTGGCCCGCAGGAGGGGCTGTTTCGCGGAAGTGGAGCTCTGCCCGACCGAGCAGCAGGCCATGGCCGAGGCGCAGCGCTGCGCCCGCTGCGATTTGGAATTCACCCAACCGCAATGACGGACGGGACTCACGAAACTGACTGGACGCATGGACCGAGGTGAACCGATGATCGAAATGCAAGTGGACGGCAGGGCTATCGAGGCCAGGGAGGGGGAGACCATTCTCGCCGCCCTGAAACGGGAAGGGATCCAGGTCCCGACCCTCTGCTACATGGAGGGCCTGCTTCCCAGCGGCGCCTGCCGGATGTGCGTGGTGGAGATGGAAGGGGCGGCCGGGCTGATCCCCTCCTGCTCCTACCCCGTCGCCCCGGGGATGAAGATCCAGACCCGTTCCCCGAAGGTGCTCGAGGCGCGGAAGACGATCGTGGAACTGCTGCTCGGCAACCACCCGGACGACTGCCTCTACTGCGCCCGGAGCGGCAAGTGCGACCTGCAGCAGCTGGCGCAGACCATGGGCGTCCGGCAGCGGTCCTTCCGCGGGAAGAAGAACCACATGGAGAAGGATGTTTCGGGCCCCATCGTGAGGGATCCCGAAAAATGCATCCTGTGCGGGCGCTGCGTGCGCGTCTGCGAGGAGGTGCAGGGGATCGGCGCGATCGAGTTCGTCGGCCGGGGGTGCCGCTCCTACATCGGCACCGCGTTCGACCAGGGGCTCAACGTCTCCGCCTGCGTCAACTGCGGGCAGTGCATCGTGGCCTGCCCGACGGGCGCCCTCTCGGAGCGCTCCAGCATCAATGACGTGGTCGCCGCCCTGGCCGATCCGGACCGGATGGTGGTGGTCCAGCACGCCCCGAGCGTCAGCGTGAGCCTGGCCGAGGAATTCGGCGTCGAGCCGGGGCAGGACGTCGACGGCAAGATGGTGGCCGCCCTGCGCCGGGTGGGCTTCGCCCGGGTGTTCGACACGTCGTTCACGGCCGACCTGACCATCATGGAGGAGGCTTCGGAACTGGCGGCGCGCATCTCCGGGGGCGGGGTGCTCCCGATGTTCACGAGCTGCTCGCCGGGCTGGATCAAGTTCGTGGAGCAGTTCTACCCCGACCTGATCCCGAACCTCTCCTCGTGCAAGAGCCCGCAGCAGATGATGGGGGCCGTCATCAAGAGCTATTTCGCCGAACGGGAGAAGGTCGACCCCGCGCGGATCGTGAGCGTCTCCATCATGCCCTGCACGGCCAAGAAATTCGAGTGCGACCGGCCCGAGATGGCGCCCGATCACGTTCCCGACGTCGATTTCGTGCTGACCACCCGGGAAGCGGCGCAGCTGCTGCGGATGTTCGGGGTCGACCTGATGGCGATGACCCCGCAGGGGGCCGACACCCCCTTCGGCGAGCGCTCGACGGCGGGCAAGATCTTCGGCGCCAGCGGCGGCGTGATGGAAGCGGCCGTGCGCACGGCCCACTTCCTCCTTACGGGCAAGGAACTGGCCCGGCTGGACGTGCAGCCGCTGCGCGGCATGAAGGGGGCCAAGGAGATCCGGGCCAAAATCGGCGACCTGGAAGTCGGGGCCGCCGTCGTCAGCGGGCTGGGGAACGCGCGCAAGCTCCTGGAGGAGATCCGGGCGGGAAGGAAGGACCTGCACTTCGTCGAATTCATGACCTGCCCCGGCGGGTGCATCAACGGCGGCGGCCAGCCGATCGGGTCGGATCCCGACGCGGCGCGCGCGCGGATGCAGGCGCTGTACCGGATCGACCAGGCGGAGAACCTGAGGGTCAGCCACAAAAACGCACAGGTCGCCCGGCTCTACGAGGAGTACCTCGGCAAGCCGCTCGGGAAGAAAAGTCACCAACTGCTCCATACACATTACAGCGCCAGGGATATACTATAGAGCGTCCGCACGGAGCCTCCGCGGCGGATGCGGGACCGGGACAAGCGGGACAACGGGCAAGGGAGAGGAACAGAGTGAAAAAGAAGATACTGGTCGTGGACGACGATTTCGATCTCCTCGAACAAATGACGGTGATCCTGACGGCTGCGGGATACGAAGTCGCGGGCGCGGAGGGACGCGCGGCGGCGGAGGAAAAGCTGCTCGAATTCAAGCCGGACCTGGCCATCCTCGATCTGATGATGGAGGAGAAGGACTCGGGCTTCGTGCTCGGCCACCAGATCCGCAGGCTGTACCCGGACACCCCCATCCTCCTCCTGACCGCGGTGGCGGGGGCGACGGGGCTGTCGTTTTCCGCGCTCTACCCGGAGGCCCAGTCCTGGGTCAAGGCGGACCGGATCATGGACAAACCGGTGCGCCCGGAGCAGTTGAGGAACGAGGTGCGCCGGCTGCTGCAGGAACCCGCCGACGCGGGCGGCGGGCACGCCTAAACCAGGCGGATCCGCCCCCGGGCGGGCAAGACGGAGCCATCATGCAGGCGGCATGTTTCGTACAGACGATCAAGGAGCGCTGCCGCGTATGCTACACGTGCGTGCGCGAATGCCCCGCCAAGGCCATCGGCATTTCCGAGGGCCAGGCCCGCGTGATCCCCGAACGGTGCATCGGATGCGGAAACTGCGCCCGCGTGTGCAGCCAGGGGGCCAAGCGGGTGCTCGACGGGACCCATGACGTGGCCGCCCTCTTCGGGCGCCACGGCGCCGTTGCCGCCATCGTCGCCCCGAGTTTCGCCGCCGAGTTCGAGGAGTGTCCCCCCGGGGCCGTCGTCGGGATGATCCGGGCCCTGGGTTTCCGCTACGTGCACGAGGTCGGCTTCGCCGCCGACCTGGTGGCCCGGGGTTACCGGGAACTCCTGCAGCGATCCCCCGGCAGCCGCTACATCGCCTCCACCTGCCCGGCCCTGGTGGGCTACGTCGAGAGGTACTACCCCGACCTGGTCCCCCGGCTGGCCCCCCTCGTCTCCCCGATGGTGGCGGCCGCCCGCGTGCTGAGGCAGCTGTACGGGCCCGGGGTCCCCGTGGTCTTCATCGGTCCCTGCATCGCCAAGAAGGGGGAGGCTGCCAGCCAGGAGCTCGACGGCGAGGTCGCCGCGGTGCTGACATTCGCCGAGTTGCGCCAGATGCTCTCCAGCGCCGGGATCGCGCCGGGCGCGGTGGCGGGCGGGGATTTCGACCCGCCCTGGAGCGGCCCCGGGGGGCTTTTCCCCATCAGCCGGGGGCTGCTGCAGGCGGCGGACATCAGGGAAGACCTGATGCAGGGCGAGATCATGGCCACCGACGGGCGGACCAATTTCGTCGAGGCGATCCAGGCGGCGGAATCGAACAACCTGGACGTGCGCCTGCTCGAGGTCCTCTGCTGCAACGGCTGCATCATGGGGGCCGGCATGACGGTGGACACGACCCTCTTCTGGCGCCGGAGCCTGGTGGGCCGGTACGTCAAGGACCGGTGCCGGGGGGAGGAGCGGCGGAAGCGCTGGGAGGCCGACATGGAGCGATTCCGCGGCGTCGACCTGGCTCGGAAATTCAGCCCCTACGACCAGCGCATCTCCCAGCCCTCGCGGGAGGAGGTGACGGCCATCCTCGCGCGCATGGGGAAGCTGCGGCCCGAGGACGAACTGAACTGCGGCGCCTGCGGCTACGACACCTGCGTGGAGCACGCCATCGCCATCCACCGGCACCTGGCCGAGACGGAGATGTGCCTGCCGTACACGATCGAGAAGCTCCGGGACACCAACCAGCAGCTCGAGGAGTCCCACGAGCAGCTCGTCAGCACGCAGGAGGCGCTGATGCACTCCGAAAGGCTCGCCAGCATGGGGCAGCTGGCCGCCGGGGTGGCCCACGAGGTCAACAACCCGCTCGGGATCGTCCTGATGCACGCCCACATGCTGCTCGAGGAGGCCGGGGAACACCCGGAGTGGAAGGAAGACCTGGACATGATCGCCGAGCAGGCGGACCGCTGCAAGAAGATCGTGGTCCGGCTGCTCCACTTCGCCCGCCAGAACAAGGCCGTGCTGCGGACCGTCGACCTGGGGGAACTGCTGCGGCACGCGGTCAAGGCCTACCCCTTTCCCGCCCACATCGAGGCGCGGGTGGAGCCCCGGATCGAGGACCCCGTGGTCGACCTGGACCCCGACCAGATCAACCAGGTCCTCACCAACCTGTTCGGCAACGCCTGCGACGCGATGCCGGACGGGGGGAGCGTCCTGGTGACGGCCGAAGGGGACGCCGACGCGGTCCGCTTCGCGGTCGCCGACACCGGCATCGGCGTGCCGAAGGACAACCAGGCCAAGATCTTCGAGCCCTTCTTCACCACCAAGCAGATCGGGAAGGGGACCGGTCTGGGGCTTGCCGTTACCTACGGAATTGTTAAGATGCACAGGGGGGACATCACCATGGTGTCCAACAGCGATCCGTCAGCGGGACCGACGGGAACTCAATTCACGGTCAGGCTTCCGCGGAGATCGCGGGACGAGTAGGCCGGGTGTGTTTCTGAAAAGGAGACTGCAATGGCTCACATTCTGCTGGTCGACGACGACCAGGACATTATCGAGATGAATCGGACGGCGCTCACCCAGCGCGGGCACAGGATCACGGTCTCCTTCTCGGCGGCCGAAGCGAGGCAGGCGGTGGCGGCCGAAGCCCCGGACCTGGCGGTACTGGACGTCATGATGGAGGACAAGACGGCGGGTTTCGAGCTCGCGCGCGAGCTCCACGCGGGTCATCCCAAGATGCTGCTGGTCATGCTGACGGGCATCAGCAAGGAGATGGACCTGCAGTTCGGTTTCACGCCCGACGAGACCTGGCTGCCGGTGAGCAAGTTTTTGGACAAGCCGGTCAACCCCCGCATCCTGGCCGATGAAGTGGACCGTCTCCTGAAAGAGGCCCAGTAGCGGAAAGGCGCCGGCAGTGGATCTCCTCAACATTCTCATCGTGGACGACGAATACGGGATGCGCCGGGGGGCGGAGCGCGCCCTGCGCAACATGCACCTGCACCTGCACGACATCAACGGGGACGTCCGCTTCAACATCCGCACGGCGGCCGACGGCAGGGAGCTCGACGAGAGGATGGCCGAGGGGCCGACCGACATCCTGATCCTCGACTACAAGCTGCCGGATACGACGGGGCTCGACATCCTCGACCGGCTCATGAAACAGCCCCTGGACCTGCTGGTCATCATGATCACCGCGTACGCCTCGCTCGACACGGCGGTGACCGCCACGCGCCGGGGGGCCTACGATTTTCTCGCCAAACCCTTTACGCCCGAAGAGCTCCGGGGCGCGGTCCGGAAAGCGGCGCGGCACCTGATCCTGCAGCGCCAGGCGCGGCGCCTGGCGGAGGAGAAACGCCAGGTCCGTTTCCAGTTCGTCAGCGTCCTGGCGCACGAGATGAAGGCGCCCATCTCCGCCATCGAGGGCTACCTGCAGATGATGCGCGAGCGCGCGGTCGGTGAAACCCTCGCGGATTACGACCACATCGTGGGCCGTTGCCTCGTGCGCATCGAGGGGATGCGCAAGCTCATCTCGGACCTGCTCGACATGACCTCCATCGAATCGGGGCAGCGCCAGCGGGCGATCGCGACGGTGGACCTGGGCGAAATCGCCCGCCAGGCGGTGGAAAACGTGAAGGCCGAGGCCGCGCGGCGCGGCATCGCGATCGACCTGGACGTGCCGGAGGGAGCCCGGATGGAGGCCGACCGGGCCGAGATCGAGATGATCTTCAACAACCTCGTGTCCAACGCGGTGAAATACAACCGGGACGGGGGCCGGGTCGGCCTCCGGGTCCGGGAGGCGGAAGGCGAGATCCGCCTCGCCGTGGAGGATTCGGGCATCGGCATGACGCCCGAGGAGTGCCAGCGCCTGTTCAGCGATTTCTCGCGCATCAAGAACGACAAGACCCGGCACATTCTGGGAAGCGGGCTCGGTCTGTCGACGCTCAAGAAAATCGTCACGCTGTACGATGGCGACATTTCCGTGGAGAGCCGGCCCGACGTCGGCAGCACCTTCAGCGTGGTGCTGCGCCGGGACTCCGCGAACGCTTCCCGATAACGGGGTTTTGCATGTCCGGATTGCCTGTATTGAAAACCAGCCCGGGCGCGGTCGATTTCATCGACGACGCCTACCTTTCCTCTCTGCTCGAGGGGCCCGCGCCCGACCGGGAAACGGTCCGGGACGTCATCGCCAAGAGCCTGGCCAAGGAGCCGCTCACGGTCGAGGAGACGGCCGCGCTCCTGCGGACGGAGGACCCCGGGCTGCTGGAGATGGTCTTCGGCACCGCGCGGACCCTGAAGGAAACGGTCTACGGCAACCGCATCGTGCTCTTCGCCCCGCTCTACGTCGGCAACGACTGCGTCAACGACTGCGTCTACTGCGGCTTCCGGCGCAGCAACCCGCTGGCGGTGCGCCGCACCCTCACTCCCGACGAACTGCGCGGGCAGGTGGAACGGCTGGAGGACGCGGGACACAAGCGCCTCATCCTGGTCTTCGGGGAGCACCCGGAATACGACGCGGAATTCATCGCCGAGCAGGTGCGCACGGTCTACGGGGTGAGGAAGGGGCACGGGGAGATCCGCAGGGTCAACATCAACGCGGCGCCGATGGACGTGGAGGGCTACCGCACGATCAAGGCCGCGGGGATCGGCACCTACCAGATCTTCCAGGAGACCTACCACCACGACACCTACCGGCGCGTACACGCCCCCGGCAGCCGGAAGGGGGACTACGCCTACCGCCTCGACGGGCTCGGCCGGGCGCTGGAAGCCGGGTGCGACGATGTCGGCATCGGCGTCCTGTTCGGCCTCTACGACTGGCGCTTCGAGGTCCTGGGGCTCGTGGCGCACGCCGTGTACCTGCGCGGGCGGTACGGCGTCGGTCCCCACACCATCAGTTTCCCGCGCCTGCGGCCGGCCAGCGGCGTGGAGTCCGCCGGAATGGGGGCCATCGCCGACGACGATTTCCGCCGGGTGATCGCCACCCTCCGGCTGGCGGTCCCCTATACCGGGCTGATCCTGACCGCGCGGGAACCGGCCGGACTCCGGCGCGAGCTTCTGACGCTCGGCGTCTCCCAGATCGACGCCGGCAGCCGCATCGAGATCGGCGGCTACACCGAGCGGGACGCCCGCCAGGTCCGGGACCGGGAACAGTTCGAGCTGGGGGACACGCGCAGCCTCGACGCGGTGATGCGCGAGCTGATCGAGGACGGCTACCTCCCCAGCTTCTGCACCGCCTGCTACCGGCTCGGCCGGACGGGCGAACACTTCATGGAGTTCGCCATCCCGGGGTTCATCAAGCGCTACTGCACCCCCAACGCCCTGACGACGCTCCAGGAGTACCTGACCGATTACGCTTCCCCCGGGACCCGCGCCGCCGGGGAAGCCCTCATCCGCGCGGAACTCGAGCGTCTCGGCCCGGCGGCGAACCGGGACGAGATCGAGAAACGCCTCGCGCGCATCCGGGCGACCGGGGAGCGGGACCTCCTTTTCTGAAGCCGCGATCCCCGGGTGCCGCCATGGGAGCCTTTCGAACGGAACACGATCTGCTGGGGGAGCGCGAGGTGCCCTCCGATGCCCTGTACGGGATCCACACCGCGAGGGCGCTCGAGAATTTCCCCCTCTCGCTCCGCCCCGTCCACCCCGCGCTCGTGCGCGCTTACGGGGCGGTGAAGCTGGCGGCCGCCCGGGTGAACCACGAGCTGGGGCGCTGGGACGGGAGGACGTTCGGGGCCATCGAGGCCGCCTGCCTGGAGATGATGGACGGCGCCCTCTGCCGGCACGTCGTGGTGGACGCGCTGCAGGGGGGGGCCGGCACCTCGACCAACATGAACGTCAACGAGGTCCTGGCCAACCGCGCCCTCGAGCTGCTGGGCGCCAAGCCGGGGGACTACGCGACGATCCACCCGCTCGAGGACATCAACCGCCACCAGTCCACCAACGACACCTACCCGACCGCGCTCCGGGTGGCCGCCCTCTTCTCGCTCGGGAGCCTCGAGGGGGCGGTGATCGGCCTGCTCGGGGAGTTCCAGTCCAAGGAGCACGAGTTCGCCCGCGTGGTGAAGGTGGGGCGGACCGAAATGCAGGACGCCGTGCTGACGACGCTCGGACGCGCCATGGGGGCCTACGCGGAGGCCGTCGGCCGCGACCGGTGGCGCATCTACAAGTGCGGGGAGAGGCTGCGGGTCGTCAACCTGGGCGGCACGGCCATCGGGACCGGGATCGGGGCGCCCCGGGAGTACATCTTCCGCGTGGTCGACCGCCTGCGGGAGATCACGGGCCTGGGGCTCGCCAGGGCGGAGAACCTGATCGACGGCACCCAGAACGCCGACGTCTACGTGGAGGTGAGCGGGATCCTGAAGGCCATGGCGACCAACCTGACCAAGATCGCCTCCGACCTGAGACTCCTCTCCTCCGGACCGGACGCCGGGATCGGCGAAATCCGCCTGCCGGCCAGGCAGGCGGGATCCTCGCTCATGCCCGCGAAGGTCAACCCGGTCATCCCGGAGGCGGTGACCCAGGCGGCGATCCGGGTCGCGGCCAACGACCAGGCGATCGCGCAGGCGTGCGCGATGGGAAGCCTGGAGCTGAACCCCTTCCTGCCGCTGGTGGCCGACTCCCTGCTCGAAAGCCTGGACCTGCTGGCGCGCGCCGCCCGCATCCTGGGCGAGTATTGCGTTTCGGGCCTCGAGGCCGACGGGGACCGGTGCCGGAAGGGGGTGGAGGCTTCCTCCGCCGCGCTGACCGCGCTGGCCGGCGCGCTCGGCTATGAAAGGGCCCAGGCCCTGGCCGGGCGGGCGCGGGCGGAGGGGAAGAGCGTCAGGGAGGCGGCGCTCGCCGGGGGGGAACTGACCGGCGAGGAGTTCGAGGCGCTGATCGCGCCCGACAGCGTCACGCGGCTGGGATTCCCGCCGCCGGAGGGACCGGAATGAAAGATACGCCCAAGGGGATGCGAGTGCACATCGGCCTGTTCGGCCGCCGCAACGTGGGGAAGTCCTCGCTCCTGAACGCGCTCACCCGCCAGGAGGTGTCGATCGTTTCCGACGTTCCCGGAACCACGACCGACCCGGTGGAAAAGCCGATGGAGCTGCTGCCGCTCGGGCCGGTCCTGTTCATCGACACCGCGGGGATTGACGACGAGGGCGCTCTCGGGGAGATGCGCGCGGGGCGCACGCGGCAGGTGTTCGAGCGGACCGACCTGGGGATCCTCGTGGCGGAGGGGGCGCATTGGGGCGCGTTCGAGGAGGGGGTCCTCGGGGAGCTCGAGCGGCGGAAGATCCCCGTCATCGTCGTGTGCAACAAGTCCGATCTGGGCACCCCCGCTCCCGGAACCCTGCGGGACCTCGAAAAGAGGAAGATCCCGGTGGCGGTCACGGCCGCCAGCCTCGGGCGCGGACTCGGCGGGTTGCGCGAAGCCCTGATCCGGGCGGCCCCGGAAGCGTTCCTGGAAGCCCCGCCGATCCTGGGGGACCTGATCGCGCCGGGGGCCATGGTCGTGCTCGTGGTCCCCATCGACCTGGAAGCCCCCCGCGGGCGGCTCATCCTCCCCCAGGTGCAGTCGATCCGCGACGTCCTGGACCACGACTCCTGCTGCCTGGTGGTCAAGGAGCGGGAGCTGCGCGACGCGCTCGGCCGGCTCCGGGAGCCCCCGGCGCTGGTCGTGACCGATTCCCAGGTTTTCCTGCGGGTGGCCGGGGATGTGCCCGACGGGGTCCCGCTGACCTCCTTTTCCATCCTCTTCGCCCGGCTCAAGGGGGACCTGGCGGAGTTCGTGCGCGGGGTGAAGGCGGTCGACCGGCTGCGGCCGGGGGACCGGGTCCTGGTGCTGGAATCGTGCGCCCACCACCCCATCGGCGAGGACATCGGCAGGGTCAAGATCCCGCGCTGGATCCGGCAGTACACGGGGGCCGACCTGGAATTCGTCCACCTGCAGGGGCACGATTTCCCCGAGGACATCGCCTCCTACCGGCTGGTCGTCCACTGCGGTTCCTGCATGCTCAACCGCCGGGAGGTGCTCTCCCGCATCCTGCGCTGCCGCGAAGCGGGGGTCCCGATCACCAACTACGGCGTGGCGATCACCTACTCCCTCGGGGTGCTCGACCGGGCGCTCTCCCCCTTCCCGGGCCTCCGCGGCGGGCGCTGACGGCGGCCGTCAGGTCCTGCCGAGCGCCCGCAGCACCCGGTCGGGCGTGGTCGGGTAGTCCGTGACCCATTTTCCGGTCGCGTTGTAGATGGCCGAGGTCGTGATGCCCGACATGGCCGCCCCCACGTTCTCCCCCACGCCGAAGGCGCCGAAGGCGGCGTACCCCAGGTGGCTCTCGTTGACGAGGCACTCGGCCGGCGGGTAGTCGTTCATCGTCCCGATGTGGTACTGGACCAGGTCGAAATTCAGCCCCACCCCGGTGCGCGGGCACCAGATCTGCTCCTCCGTGGCGCTCCGGCCGAGCCCCATCAAAACCCCGCCGTACTGCTGGGCTTGCGCCCCGCGCGGGTTGAACAGGTGGCCCACGTCGTTGACGCAGACGATGCGCGTGATGTCGACCAGGCCGGTTTCGGTGTCCACTTCGGCTTCGAGGAAGTGCGCCTGGCGTCCCATGACGTACATCGTCGGGTCGGGGCGGCCGTCCGCGGTCAGGCCGGCGACGGTCCCGACCACGGGATGCGCCAGGGCCGGGTCGGCGTCCCAGAAGATGTCGGCCACCTCCCGCACCGGCTTCCGGTTCTGCGGGCGGGACTTTTCGAAGACGAAGCTGTCGCGGATGTCGAGGTCCCCGGGGCGCAGGCCGGGGAATGCCGGGGGGCGCGCCGTCTTGAGGAAATGGCTCGAGTTGTAGGCGGGGGTGGGGGTCACCGCGTACTCGAGGATCTTCCGCTTCAGTTCGCGCGCGGCCATGACCAGCTGGGTGTTGATGTAGGCGGTGGAAAAGGAACCGCCGGGCTGCCACATGTAGAAGCTCGAGTTGTCCGAGCGGCGCTCCTGGATCACGGTGTCCTCGTATTTCAGCCCCAGTTCCGAAGCGACGATGTGCCGGGCGCCCGATTCGCTGTCGGAGCCGATGTCGCTGCGGACCCCCACGATGGCGACGATGCCGTTGCGCAGCATCAGGCAGGCCCAGGACATCGCGGGGGCGGGCGCCTGCCAAGTCCACTCGAGCACCTGCATGAAGCCCATGCCGTGCATTTTTCCGTCCGGGAGCTTTCGCGCTCCCGGCGGGTGCCATTTCCGGTCCCAGTCGATGGCCCGCTTCCCCTTGTCGATGACCTCCCTGAGGCTCCAGCGTTCGGGGAAGCCGTTCTCCTTCTGGTAGCGCGTGACCCAGTCCCAGCCGTGCCCCCGGCAGCCGTCGTTGCGGAGCGCCACCTCGGTGGGGTCGAGTCCGAACTCCGCGGCGACCCGGTCGAACATGACGCCGTGCGGGACGCAGGAGTTGGCCCCGTGGCGGAAGCACATCTGGTGCCCCCGGTTGACGAGCCCCCACTCGCAGGTGGCCCGCAGGTTGGGGATCGCCGTCCCCTCGTAGGTCTTCTCCGCCAGGGCGTTGCGCGGGCCGACGACGTGCCACGCGGCGGCCGTGATGGTGCCGTTCTCCTTCGCGCCGACCGTGCAGGTGTAGGTGCCGCCGTCGTCCCCCAGGCAGTAGTGGGCGCTCTCGTCGTACGTCAGCTTGACGGGCCGTCCCTCGGCCCGGCGGGCGAGGATGACGGCCAGCCGGGTGAAGCAGGCGGAGTAGGCCAGCCAGGCGAAGCCGCCGAACATGCACCCCTGGTAGGGGAGGGTGGCGGTGATCTTGGACCACTCGGCGAGCGCGGGGACCGGAGTGCCCCGGGCTTCGGAAGGGTCGACGAGGAACCAGTGCGGGATGTCGTGGTGGTGGACCCAGAGATCGAGAAAATCCCCGCGCCACTGGGCGATGCAGACGGCGGGTTCGGCCGCGACCGGCGCGTTCATCTCGCGGGTGATCTTGTACCGGAGAACCCGGTCGGCCGCGGCGAATCCCCGGTCCGGGTCCCCGAGGGTGAAACTCTCGGCCAGGATGGTGTTGGGTTCGCGGGCGTGGGCCCCCGTGCGCCGGACGTCGGCCATGATCTTGCGCGCGTCCGGCCGGACGGAGGCCTCCATGTCCAGGACGAAGGGGATCTCTTCCCATTCGATCTCGAGGAGGCGCAGGGCGCGGTCGCAGGTCTCCTCGCTGTCGGCGGTGATGGCGACGCCCATGGGGTGCTGGAAGAAATCGGCCGTGCCGGGGAGCGTCAGGATGTTGTAGTTGCCCGAAATCTCGTACCAGGCGCCGGTGCCGCTGTCGTGGGCGATGTCCGGGTCGGTGAACCGGAGCACGTCCCGGACGCCCGGCAGCGCCTCGGCGCGCGCGCTGTCGATGCGCGTGATCCGCGCGTGGGCGTAAGGGGAGGTCAGGATCTTGGCGTACAGCATCCCGGGCAGGGTGAGGTCCCGGGTGTAGACCGCCTTGCCGCTCACCTTCTCGTAGGCGTCCTGGCGGCGGATGGACGGCTGCGTCTCCCGGTAGTCTTCCGGCACCTTCCAGGTCCAGGGCCTGTAGTCCATCGCATCCTCCCTAATGGGTCCCGAACAGGATCGCCCCCTGCCGCTGGAGGATCTCCTGGAGTTCCGTGACGTCGGCTTCGAGCTGCCTGGGCGTGATCCCGTGCCGGGCCGAGAGCGCGGCGGCGACCCCCGCGGCCTGGCCGGTGACCATGGTCAGCTGCAGGAAGCGCGCGTAGGAGGCCCGGTCGGTCGAGATCGCCTTCCCGGCCACCAGCAGCTGCTCGATCTTCCGGGGGACCAGGCAGCGGTAGGGGATGTCGTACGACCCGCCGTCCTTCGGGTAGACGATCCCCTCGTAGGAGATGGTGTCGGCCGTGGCCACGTGCTTGGCCCCGCTGGCGAAGGAGCTCTTGCCGATCACGTCGGGGAACTTGCGGGCCTCGGCCACGTCCTCCTTGCACAGGACGTAGTCCCCCACGATGCGCCGGCTCTCCCGGATCCGCAGCTCCGGGCAGACGCGGGTCAGGTAGGAATGCTCGAACCCCGGCATGTAGCGCCGGATGAAGCCCAGGGCCATCCGGATCTGCTCCCGGCATTCGATTTCGCAGCGGGTCAGGTCGCGCACGTCGGTGGGGTCGGCGTCGCCCACCTGCGACGAGTGCTGGAAGTGCGCCTGCAGGACCCCGTGGTCGCGGGGCAGGATGAAGAAGCCGACGCCGCTGTAAGGGTGGTACTCCCCCGCCGCCACGGCCCGGTCCCGCAGGGTGTAATACCCCATGAAATTGGTGATCTCCCGCACGTCCTCGACCCGCCGGATTCTCTCCACGATCTGCTCCTCGGTCCAGCCGAGGTAGGGGTGGGTCATCGCGTTGAACTCGTAGGCCGCGTTCTCCCTGACGTAGGCGAGAACCTTGTCCCAGTCGACCCCGTCGACGGTGAAGGAGACCGTGTGCGGCTCCAGCTCCTCCTTCGGCGCCTTTTCGCAGGGCGCGCCCGCGCGCGCGGCGAGTTCCCCCTCCCCGGTGCAGTCGATGACGACCTTGGCGAGCACGGTCTGCCGGCCGGAGGGGTTTTCCACGATCACCCCGCGGATCGCGTCCCCTTCCATGACCGCGTCCACGACCAGGGAATGGAGCAGCAGTTCGACGTTGTTCTCCTGCATCATCTGGAAGATCAGCAGCCCCCAGTAATCGGGGTCCACCAGGGCGAAGCTGTAGCCGACGCGGAAATCGGGGGTGGTGTGGGGAAGGGCGTGGCCCGCCTCGAGCAGCCGCCGGTGCGTCTCCTCGAGGATCCCGGCGATGATCTGCTCCCGGCGCGGGTTGAACATGTAGGCGTAGGCGAACCCCGGCGGCCCGGACACGTTCATCTGCCCCCCGAGGGTGCCGAGCCGCTCGATGAGGAGGGTGCGCGCGCCGGTGCGCGCGGAGGCGATGGCGGCCGCGACCCCCGAGGTGCCCCCGCCGGCTATGACGACATCGTATTCACCGTAGATTTCCATGGACTCTCTCCGTTCCGCCCCGCGGCGGTGCTTCAGTTCCTGAATTGCCCGATGCTCCGCGCCGGGGTGCCGTCGGGCAGGGTCACCGGCAGGACGATCCCCTCGCTGTGCAGCGCCCAGGGCAGGATGACGCCCGAATGCCCCCCTCGTCCCCCGGCGACGACCACCTCGATGTCCCGGGGCGACCGGGTCACCGGCATCGGGTGGCGGTGGGCGAACTGCGGGGGGCGCACCGGGACCAGCCCGCGGTTACGCACCATGGGCACGTCGTGGACCGCCCTCAGGTGGATATGCTCGCGGATGGCGTCCTTGGTGTACCCCGAGTTTTTCAGCATCATCCCGTGATCCGGGGTCAGGACCAGCACCAGCGGCCCCGGGATGTAGGCGTTGTTGGTTCCGAGCGTCGTGCAGCAGTCGGTCAGGGTGTCGAGCAGGTCGTGGCCGTCCAGGCTGAGGAAGTCGATGATGTCGTGTTGCGGCTCCGCCTTGAGGACGTAGACGGTCGTGGTCCGGGCGTCGCAGCGCTCCTCGTTGATCATCGGCCACTGGGCCAGGGAGGGCTCCTCGGCGAAGCAGTAGGTGAACTCCGCCTGCGAGGCGAGGCAGTCGAGGTCGCAGACCCCGGGGACCGCCCGGCACACGTCGAGGATGACGAGGTTGACCGCCCTCCCGATCGTAGCGTTGGCGGGGTACCCGGGGCCCAGGCACCCCTGCCGGCCCGAGATCCCGATCTCCCCGGCGATCGGGCCGCTGACCAGGACGAGGTTCCCCCCGGGGTGGGACGTCGTCACCGACTGCAGCAGGTTGTACCGGGGGTCGGCCATGGCCCGGAACGCGGCCACCAGGACCGGCATCGCCTCCGGGCGGCACCCGGCCATCACCGCCGCGACGGCGACGTCGCGGACCGTGACATCCTTGCCCGCGGGGCCGACCTCGCGCCAGAGGGGGGTTTCCGGCGCGAAGGGGCAGCAGGAGAACATCCTCTCGAGGCGCGCCGCGGTCGGGGGGATGACCGGCAGGCCGTCCCCCAGGTGTTCCCGGTCGAGGTACTCCATGATCTCTTCCATGTAGCAGCCCGGTTCGTACACCCTCTCCTCGCGCGGCTCGATCCCCGCGGTGACGGGCAGCAGCCCGTCGGCGGCGGGGGGCACGAGGTCCATCTTGAAATCGACGCGGGCGGCCTCCCGGACCCGCTCGGGCGTTCCCGCGAGCGAGTCCATGATGAAGTCCCACTTGAGGTCGACCTGGGCGCGCACCTC
>CAZWXG010000007.1:29906-39604 GCA_964637825.1 uncultured Acidobacteriota bacterium | reverse complement strand
CCGTCGAATTTGATCGTTTCCCCCGTCATCATGCGCGCCCCCTCGGCCAGCCAGACGATGGCGTCGGCGACGTCTTCGGGCGTCGCCAGGACTTCGAGCGGCGTCGTGTCCCGCACGGACTGGACGACGCGGGCGAATTCCTCTTCCCCCAGCCCCCGGCGCAGCCAGCGGGTGTCGATCCCGCCGGGGGCGACGCCGTTCACCCGGATCTCCGGGCCGAGGGTGCGGGCCAGGCACTTGGTCATGTTGATGACGGCGGCCTTGGAGACGGAATAGGCAATGGAGCTGCCGTGCCCCAGAAACCCCGCGATGGAGACCACGTTGACGATGGCCCCCTCCCCCGCCTTCTTCATGTGGGGGACCGCCGCGCGGGAGCAGAAGAAGTTGCCCATCAGGTTGGTGCGCAGGATCTCGAGCCACACGTCCTCCGAGAGCGCCTCGAGGTCGCCGAATTCGACGAAGCGGGTGACGGCGGCGTTGTTCACCAGGACGTCCAGGCGCCCGAAGGCGTCCACCGCCGCCTGGACGAGGCGCCGGCAGTCGGCTTCCACCGACACGTCGGCCTGCACCACGACCGCCCCGGCCCCCCGCTCGCGGCAGAGCGCGGCCGTCTCCTCCGCTTCGAGGCGGCTGCGGTTGTAGTTGATGACGACCGAGCACCCCCGCCCGGCGAACTTGAGGACCGCCGCCCGCCCCACCCCCGCCGAACTCCCCGTGACCACCGCGGCCTTGTGTTTCAGGTCCATGATCGAAAACTCCGTTGGATGACGCCGGCGCCTGTGGATGCCCGAGCGTTCGTTCGCCCCATTATGTGCCGCACCGCGGCGCATTCGCCTCATTTTTTTTCTCCCTCCCGGCCCGGGGAGGTTGCGGCGGGTTCCCGATACCCCGAAAAGGGAAGAGCCCCCGGATCTCCATGATCGCCTGGAAATGCCAGGGACGCCTGTAGGTTGGAATGGTGTCCGGTGGGGGGAGTCTGAACCCCGGGGCGGGCCGGCGCATCCCATTCCCAGGGACGCCGGCCGCTCCGCCCGGGACGCGCTTTAGCGGGGGACAGAAGGGAGCGATTGTGAGATCATGGATCGGAGGGAATATGGGAAGGTTGCTTGCAGGATGGATGGCCGGCGTTTGCCTGATGGCCCTGGCCGGGGCGGCTCCCGCCGCGGCTGAGGAGATCCCCCGCATCGGCGTCGGGGAGCTGAAGCGGATGATGGACGAGGGGGCCGCGGTGACCGTGATCGACGTGCAGCCCAAAGAAGCCTACGCCGAGGGGCACGTCAAGGGTGCCCTCTCGATCCCCTGGCGGAGTCAGATCGCGCTCGAGGATGTCTGGTCGCTGCCGACGGACCAGCTGATCGTCACCTACTGCGACTGCGGGCCCGGGGAGGCGGACAGCGCCGATTTCGCCCGGCAGCTCTTCCAAATGGGGTACGAAAACGTCAAAATACTGGCGGACCCCTCCATCAAGGAGTGGCGCGCCAAGGGCTACCCGGTGGAGAAGTAGGCGCCGGTGGAGGTGGGAAGCGTATGAGGATGAAATGGTGTTTGTCCCTGCTGCTGGCGGCCGCGGTCGGTGGAGCCGCCTGGACCCGTTCGGAGCCGTCGGCCGCCTATGTGGGGTGGGAACGGTGCGCCCCCTGCCATTCGGACCTCACGGAAGGCTGGCAGACCACGCGACACGCGAAGGCGATCGAGAGCCTCAGAAAGACGGGGCAGGAAAACCTTCCCGGGTGCGTCAAGTGCCACGTCACCGGGTATGAGAAGGACGGGGGCTTCATCGACTGTGAACTGACTCCCGAAATGGCCGGGGTGCAGTGCGAGGCCTGCCACGGTGCCGGCGGCGGGCATGTGGAGGACCCGACGGGGGTCAAGCCGGCCGGGGACGCGGGCGAAGGGATCTGCCGGCAGTGCCACACCGAAGACCAGGACCCGGGATTCAACTACGAGGAAAAGACCAAGGGGATTCACGGCGCGAAATGAGCCGCGGATCCCGGACTCAGACAAGGAGAGTTGCATGAAATACGGGAAATCGGCAATGGCCGCCCTCGGGATGGCGACCCTGTTGGCGTTCGCGACGCCCATCGTCCACGCGGACGCGGGGGTCGGGGAACTCACCGCCACCCCGGCGCACCATGACTTCGGCGACGTGCCGGAGGGGCAAACGGCCCAGGTGACCGCCGTCGTACAGAACACCGGGAGCGAGACGGTCGAGATCACCAACGTGAGGACCAGTTGAGGGTGCACCAAGGCCATGCTTGGAAAGCATGCACTCAAACCGGGCGAAAAGACGGAACTCAAGGTCAGCTATGAAACGGAAGGGCGGCCGGGCCCCTTCGAGAAGAAGGTCATCTTGACCACGACGATCCCGGGCCGCGAAACCATCGAAATATTCGACGTGAAGGGGAAGGTCCTGGAAGCCCCCGGGGCCAAGATCTCCGTGGAGCCCCGGAGGGTGACCCTCAAGGGGGCGGAGCGCGCCGCGGGGAAGGTCCAGCTGTTTATCGTGAAGAACGAAGGTTCGCGCCCGCTCGTCGTCAAGGGGGTCCGTTCCAAGGACGGGAAGACGGTCTATTACGACGGGGGGGACTTCACCGTGGAGCCGGGCCAGAGCAGGGAACTCGAGCTCAAGCTCGCGGGGAAGCCGGGGAGCAAGGAGGAGCGGGAATTCCTGCTGGTCGATTCCAACGCGAGGAACGCCGGCGAGTCCGGCCTTTTCCTGCTGATCCAGTACGGCGCCCCGTAGGCCCCCGTCGACGCGAAGCGATCGCGGCGCCCCAGAACCGGAACCCGGGGCGCCGTTTTTTTGATCCCGGCCCTGGGGCGCCGGTCGGTCGCCGGGACGCCGCACGGGTAGTTGGATTCCGCCCCGCGATAGGGTATGATTCTTTCCTCTGTGGGGCTTTGGGAACATTTCGTGGGTCGAACGGGCCGCAGACTCCTATGAGGGGAAAGCGGCCTTTTTTGTATCCCGCAGGCACGGCAGCCCCCGATCCGCAAGCGACGGAGCCTGAAACCATCGGAAACGCGCCGCCCGCGGCGCCGCCCGGAGAGACCGGACGGCTGCGCCGGGGCGCGTGAGAGAGAAGAGGAGTTCACTATGGCAAGAGGAGAAGCCTACATCGCCTGCCCGCACTGCGGTTTTCAGTCGCGAATCCCGCTCATGGCGCTGCAGCGCGACAATTACCACTGCTCACGTTGCGGCAGCCCCGTACCGCTGGCCGCCGCCAACGTGCCGCAGGACAGCGGCAACCGGCCCCCCAGCCGGCCCAGAAAGAGCTTCCAGCGCCACAAGCGGCGATAGCGAACGGCGGGAGCGCCCCGCGGGAGCGGGCCGGGTACCCCGGCCCGGGAGGGAACGATTACCAGCGGGGTTCGCGATGGCGTCCCGGGGTCCGTTTCCCCCCCTTCCCGAATCCGCCGCGGCGCTCCGGTTTGGGTTTGGCTTCGTTGACGGCCAGGGGGCGGCCGTTGATCGGGAAAGCGTTCAGTTCCTCGATGGCCTTGGCCGCCTCTTCCTCGGTGGCCATCTCGACGAAAGCGAATCCCCGTGATCGGCCCGTTTCCAGGTCGCGCATCACCGTCAGGGAGTCCACTTTCCCCTTCTGTTCGAACATGCCCCGCAGTTCTTCCTCTCCCAGCGAGAAAGGAAGGTTTCCCACAAACAGGTTTTTCCCCATGGTCTCTTCTCCCGTCATGCCGGGTTCCCCCGGCGCTGCAATTCCCTCAGTCAATGCCGTTCCCGGAACCCCGGGCCTTCCGCCTGCTACCGGGCGTGCGCCCGCCGTCTGCCGCCGGCGAGGCTCGGTTTGAAGCTCCGGACCCGTCCCGCGCCCGGAGCGCCGACGGCGGCCGCGGCGGGCGGCAGGGCCGGCTCCGCTTCGGCAAACCCCGGCACCCGGCGGCGCTCGATGCGCGAGCACAGGATCTTCTCGATCTGGCGCACGAGCGGTTCGTCGGCCGCCACCGTGAAGGTGAACGCCTCACCCGTGCAACCCGCCCGTCCCGTGCGCCCGATCCGGTGGGTGTAGGCGTCCGGGGTGTCGGGCATGTCGAAGTTGATGACATGGGAGATTTCCGATATGTCGATGCCCCGGGCGGCGATGTCGGTGGCCACGAGGATGTCGTATTTGCCGGAGCGGAAGCCGTTGATGGCCGATTGTCGCCGGTTTTGCGCCATGTCCCCCTGCAGGGCCGAGACGCGGTAGCCGTTCTTCGCCAGCCGGTCCGCCACGCGGACGGCCCGGCGCTTGGTCCGGGTGAAGACCAGCACCCTCCCGGTCGGGGTCCGGCCGAGCAGATCCAGCAGCAGCCCCGACTTCATCGTTTCCGCGACCGGGTAGAGGGAGTGGGCCACGCTCTTGACCGGCGCCAGCAGGCCCGCCTGGACGTGGACCGGGTCCCGCAGGATGGTGCCGGCCAGGGCCCGGATGTCCGCCGGCATGGTGGCCGAGAAGAGCATGGTCTGGCGTCGGGCCGGAAGGACTTTCAGGATGCGGCGGACATCGGGGAGAAAACCCATGTCGCAAAGCCGGTCGGCCTCGTCCAGTACCAGGATTTCGATGGCGCCGAGGTCCAGGTCCCCCTCGCCGATCAGGTCGAGGAGCCGCCCGGGGCAGCCGACCACGACCTGGCTGCCGCTTCTGATGTTCCTGATCTGGGTCACCCGGCTGACGCCGCCGTACACGGTGGCGCTCCGGACCCGGCCGCCGCGGCCGAGGCTCACGATCGACTCGTGCACCTGTTCGGCCAGTTCCCGCGTCGGCTCCAGGATCAGGACGCGCGTGCCCCGCGCGGGGTGGGACTCGAGGTGCTGCAGGATGGGGAGGACGAAGGCGGCCGTTTTCCCGGTGCCCGTTTCGGCCAGGCCCAGCAGGTCCCTCCCCTCCAGCGCCAGCGGGATGGCCTTCTGCTGGATCGGCGTGGGGTGAAAATAACCCGCCGCCCGGATGGCGGCGTGGATGTTCGAATGAAGCGAAAAATGGTCAAAACTCTGCAAAAAGAGACTCCTTGGCTCGATGAGCCAAGGTGCACTCTCAGCCCAAAATTGAATAGGAAATTCACTTCACCGGGTACAGTGCGGATGCGGTTTGCGAATCCGGCCAAGTATAGCACCCCGGCGGGGTAATTCCAAATGGCGTGTGCCCGGGCGCATTCCGGTAGGGTTTCGGGCGCGGCGGGTGTATACTGTTTCTTAGTTCGGATCCATCGCCCAGACGCTTCCGTTTGCTCCCCGCGTGCTTGGATTGTTACGATAACGTTTTTCCCCGAGGCAAGGACCGGCATGGCGACACACCCCGCATTTCAGCTCAGATATCTCGGCGCCCTTTCCCAGGAAGGGTGCATGGAGTACGGATTTCACCTCGAGGAGAAAGGGAAAGACCTCCGGCTGATCGTACTGAAGATCGACAGCGGTCTGTTCAGGGGGGAGGAGCTGATGATCCAGGAAGCCCCGGACCTCTGCTACCAGAAGCTGCTGGCCGATCTGCAGAGCGAGGGGGGCGACGGGCCGGTCCGGGCGCGCGTCCTGGTGACCGCCGCGGATATCGCCCGTTACCGGGAGTCCCACCCGACGGTCAAGGTGCGCAAGGCCGGGAGCCGCCGCCCCGTACCCGCGTCTACTTCCCCGAGGGCGCAGGCGCCTGCAGCTCCGGCAGGGGACGCGCCGAGAAAAGCGCCCGACAGGGGCGGGCGATGAGGCGGGCCCAGCGCACCGCCTGGGAACGGTGCGCGCTTTCGGTCGCGATCCCGGTGTTGGCGTACATCTGGCGGTAGAGTTTGGAAATCAGGACGAAAGCCAGCCGGGACCGGAGCTTCGAGACGCACCGGGAGCGGTTCCAGATCTTGGGCAGGCTGTAAAAATTCCCCCACACCTCCTGCGTGCTCTTGCGGATATCCTCGGCCGACATGGTGGGGTGCGGGAGATAGATCTTGGGCCTGCGGTCGGGCGGGATCAGCCAGTTGCGGGTCAAAGCGAGGGTATCCGTCCCGGGATGGGCCTCCTGGACGCTCTTTTCCCATTTCTCGAAATCGATCGTTCCCGGAAACGGCGTGAGCGGCACGAACTGCGCGAAGGTCAGCTCCGCCCGGTCGGCCAGTTCCGAGGTGGCCTGGAAGGTGTCCCTGGTGTCGCTGGGGAGGCCGAAGATGAACGATCCCAGGACGTGGATGTCGGCCAGGCGGAACTTCTTCAGGCGCGCGACCAGGTTCTCCCCGCTCAGGTTGAAGCCCTTGTACATGCCTTCCAGCCCGGCCGCGTCGATCGATTCGACCCCCACCAGGGCCCCCTTGATGTTGGCCTTCTTCATGGCGGTCAGAAATTCCTCGTCCTCGGCCGCCTCCATCGTAATCTGGGTGAACATGATGAGGTCGCCCGGGATACGGGCGAGGCGATCCATGAGTTCGAACCGTTCCGCGCGGATCGAGCGCAGCCATTCGTAGCGGGTCTTGTCCTCGCGCGCGGCCGCCAGTTCCAGGTCCCGCTTGGAGACGGGGTAGAAATTGTCGTCGGCCAGGGCCAGGAAGCGGTACCCCATGCGGCGCAGGGTGACCACCTCCTCGATGACCGGGTCCACCGGCCGCTGGCGCGGCGCCTGGCCGTCGGTGCGCCAGACCGAGCAGAAGGAGCAGTGCTTCGGACACCCGCGGATGGTCTGCACCGAGGCCCACATGTAGGCGCCGCGCCGGAGCAGGTCCCAGCGCGGAATGGCGAAATCCGCCGCGTCGATGATCCCCGCCTCGTAGATCGGCTGCAGCCGGCCCGCCGCGCAGTCGGAGAGCGCCTGGCCCCAGGCCAGATCGCCGTCCCCGCGCACGACCGCGGCCGCGCCCCCCAGGCGTCCGGGCTCTTCCGGGTACAGGGTGGCGTGAATCCCGCCGAAAACGGGGATCCCGCCGCGCTCGGCCACCCTCTTGCCGATCTGGTACCCGCGCCAGGCGTTGCTGGTGTGGATGCCGATGCCGACCACGTCGCCCGCCTGGACCTGTTCGGGATCGAACGGGTCCAGGGTTTCGTCGTGAATCAGGGGATCGCCGAAGGAGCGCGGGGTGGCTCCGGCAAGAACGTAGAGCCATCGGGGCGTGATCACGCCGATGCCGAAAGACACATCGCTGGGGTTGACCAGGTGAATTCTCAAAAAAAAAGCCCTCCTTGATACGGTAAGAGACGGATGAGGCTCCATGCAGAGTCGACAGGCACAAGCAGAGGGCTGTTTTCCGCCTCGGGTAAGGCTACCATTGGGGGAGCGCCGGGCACAATGAAATTTTGCCGTCCGCGGCCGCGGCCGCCACGACCGGCGGCGGTTTACCAGGGAGTGAGGCCGCTCCCCTCCCCCCGGTCCAGCCGGGCCACCCAGTATTCCCCCAGGACATGGAAGCCTAGATTGCGGTAGCATTTCAGGGCGGCCGGGTTGTCCCGCTTCGTAAACAGGACCGCCCGCCGCGCGCCCCGGTCCCACATCGCCCGGACCAGGGAGGCGCACACTGCCCGGGCGTATCCCCGGTTGCGGCACCCCGGGTCGGTGGCGACCCCCAGGACCTGGAAGGCGTCGATCCCCATGCCGTTGGTCTGGGCGGTGGCGACGGCTCCGGAGCCGTCGTCCAGCACCAGGCAGAGGGGGTTCATCTCGACCGCCCGGAATTCGTGTTCGGTCACCGGAGCTTCCTGCGGGCGGTCGTGGATCCGGCGCAGGAGCTTCACGACCCGGAGATGGTCCCCGAGCCGGACGGGCCGGACCCGGTCCTCGAACCGCTGCGGCGGGGGGACCTCGTCGAGCCCCATCAGGACGCAGCGCGGGTCCCCCGCGCACGTCCACCCCATCCCCGCGAGGACGCGGCAGGCGGCATCGGCCGGTCCCGCCGGGGCGCACAGGCTCTGGAGGTCCGGATGGCGCCGGGCCAGTTCCGCCGCGAGCGCGCGCGCCGTTTCGTCGCCCGCCGCCCCGAGCACGACCGCGTGCGGTTCTTCGTAGTACCCGCCCACCCCCAGCCACTCCCCCCGCCGCCCGGCGGCGTAGAGGTGGGTTCCCGGGAAACGGTTTTTCAGGTTCCCGGTGATGAACAGGCATTCGGCCTCGTGCGGACGGAGGAAGGCGAACAGCCGTTCCCTTACCCGCGGGTCCCCGTGGTCGAGCTTGTCGATCCGCATGCCCCTCCCCGATTTTCGGATCCGAAATCTTACCGTTGATGGTACACTGGTTCCCATCTTTGACGAAAAGAAAATCCAGAACCCGCCGGCTCCGCGCCCGACGACGGGAGGCACGACCGTGATGCGCACCACGATCCCCGGCTTCCGGTTTTTGATCTGTCCGCTGATCTGCGCCGGGCTTCTGGGCGCGCCCCGGGCGCATCCCCAGGAGGCCGGCCGGCCTTTCAGCATCAAGGTGGACGCGGCGTTCGTCCCCGTGGAGGTCGCGGTCGCGGGGAAATCGGTGCCCCCGCTCGGGCCCGAGGACTTCATCGTCGTCGACAACGGCGAGCCGCAGCCGGTCAGCTATTTCTCGCGCGACCCCTTTCCGCTGGCCATCGCCCTCATGGTCGACCGGAGCCCGAGCATCGGGCGGTACCTGCCGATGCTGCAGCTGGCCACGCTGTCGGCCCTGCGGCTGCTCCAGCCGGAGGACCGGGTGGTGCTGTTCGCCTTCGACACCCACCGCTGGCGCCAGACCGGCCTGACCGGAGACCGGCAGGAGATCGCCGAAAGGATCTCCCGGCTCAGCGTGCCCGACCGGTTCGGCACCGTCATCTACGACCCGGTCGTCGACGCCGCCCTCTACCTGAAACGGGAGGCGCCCGAGAGCCGCCACGCCATCATCCTCTTTTCCGACAACCTCCAGGTCGGCTCCGGCGGGTACGGTCCGGAGGACGCCCGCGCGAAAGCGCTGGAGGCGGCCGCCACCGTCTACAGCATCCAGACCCCGACCGAGGCGATCGGGTACGAAACCGATTCGGACGAGAAGATGAGGTGGATCGCCGAGGAGACGGGGGGGCGGCTGCTCGAACTCCGGGAGTTCCGGTCGGTCCACGAGGCGCTGGCCCGCGCGGTCACGGAACTGCGGACGCAGTACACGATCGGCTTCCACCCCTCGAGCCCCGGCGAAGAGGGGAGTTTCCACCGCCTGGAGGTGAAGCTGGCCGACGAGGGGCGCTGCCCCGGCTGCCGGCTGCTGGCGCGCAAGGGCTACTACTCCGGGAGCCGCACCCCGGGGCCCCTGCCGCGCCGGGGGACGGTCCCGTCGCCGGAGCTCTACCGGAAGACGGACGAGGACCTCATCAAGCGCAGCATCGTCACCGTGGCCACGGGGAACCTGGAGATCGGGGACATCCCTTTCCAGGCCGCGGTTTCGCCGGAGCGGGACGAGGGGGGGGCGCCCCGGCTCAGGGTCGACCTGGGCATCGACATCTCCGGCGTTCGTTTCGAGACGGACGGGGAGAGGCGCCGCTGCCGCCTCCGGGTCGTCCTCTTCCACGCGCGGGAGGACGGCAGGATCCTCGGCTCCGAATGGAGGGTGATCGAAGGGGCGCTGGGTGAGGAGAGCTACCGGCGGGTGAGGGAAACGGGGATCGCTTTCAGCGCCACCGTCCCGGCCGCCACCCCCAACCCGATGCTCAAGATCGTCGTCTACGACGAGGGGAGCGACAAGGTCGGCAGCCGCCTCATCCCCACCAAATCGGGGACGGACCAGAGCAAACCATAGTAAATA
>CAZWXG010000007.1:0-29806 GCA_964637825.1 uncultured Acidobacteriota bacterium | reverse complement strand
ATATTGGGAATAAAGAGCCCGGGCTACGAGTCGGGGCCGCCCCCGCCGGTGGGGGGGATGTCGATCCCGTAGCGCTTGATCCTCGAGATCAGCGAGACCCGGGAGATGCCGAGGATCTCGGCGGCGGCGGTGCGGTTCCCCCCGGTCAGTTCCAGCATCCGGCGGATGTGCTCGGCCTCCCGCTCGTGGAGGCTCTTGCGCTCCTCCGGGGGGATGGCGGCGGCGCGGCTCCCGCCCGCCCGGGGGGCTCCAGCGCGGGAGGCGCCGACGGCGTTGACGAGGTAGCGGGGGAGGGAGCGGCGCGAGAGGCTCCGGCCCGATTCCACCACCACCGCCTCGGCGATGATGTTGTCGAGCTCCCGCACGTTGCCCGGGAAATCGTACGTCTCCAAAAGCTCGATGACGTCGGTGTCGATCAGGGAGATCGACTTGGCGTTCGCCCGGTTGTGCTTGTCCAGGAACCAGTTCGCCAGCAGTTCGATGTCCCCCTCGCGGTCCCGCAGCGGCGGGAGGAAGATGGAGCAGATGTTGAGCCGGTAGTAGAGGTCGCGCCGGAAGCGCCCCTTGTCGATCTCGTCGGCGAGGTCCTTGTTGGTGGCCGCGATGATGCGGACGTCGGCCCCCCGCTTTTCGGTCGACCCGAGCCGGAAGTATTCCCCCTCCTGCAGCACCCGCAGCAGCTTGGACTGCACCGGCAGCTCCAGTTCCCCGATCTCGTCGAGCAGGAGGGTGCCGCCGTTCGCCTTCTCGAAGAAGCCCTCCCGGGTGCGGGTGGCGCCCGTGAACGCCCCCTGCTCGTGCCCGAAGAATTCCGACGAGAAGAGTTCGGAGGCGAACGTCCCGGCGTTGACGGCGACGAAGGGGCGGTCGCGCCGGCGGCTGATCCGGTGAATGGCGCGCGCCACCAGCTCCTTCCCCGTGCCGCTCTCGCCCCAGATCAGGACGTAGTTCTCGCTTTCGGCGATCTGGTCCACGCGCTGCAGCACGCGCAGGAAGCTCCGGTTCCGGGTGATGACCGACTGGAACGCCTCCTTGTGGCGCAGCCCCTCCAGGGAGACCTCGTCGCGCAGCCGGTCGACCTCGTCGCGCAGCTCGGAGCGCTCCAGGGCGTGGTCCAGCAGCCGCAGCAACCGGTCCTCGTCGATCGGCTTGCAGAGGTAGTCGTAGGCTCCCGCCTTCATCGACTCCACGGCGAGTTCCACGTCCTCCACCCCCGTGATCACGATCACCTCGATGTGCGGGTGGTGTTCCTTCACGTAACGGAGCACTTCGCGCCCGTGCACGACGGGCATGTCCATGTCGAGCATGACGGCGTCGAAATTCCCCGCGTCGATGACGTCGAACGCCTGCGCGCTGTCGGCGAGGGTCCGGACCTCGTAGCGCTCCGTCTGGGTCAGGAGGATCATGAAATAGTTGAGGACGGCCGTGTCGTCGTCGATCACCAGGATGCGCTTCATGCCCCTTCACTCCCCGCGGCGGGGAAGGAGAGCCTGAGCGTCGTCCCCTCCCCCAGTTTCGAATCCACCTCGATCGACCCCCGGTGGTCCTTGATGATCCCGTAGGCCACCGAAAGCCCCAGCCCCATCCCCCCGGAGTTCTGCTTGGTGGTGAAGAAGGGGTCGAACAGCCGCTGCTGGACCTCCTCGGTCATCCCCGGGCCGTTGTCGGCGATCGACACCGAGACCCGCCCGTCCGCGCCCGAGGAGGTGCGCACCTCGATGACGCCGTCCTGCCGGTCCCCGAGCGCCTCGGCCGCGTTGATCAGGTTGGCCACGATCACCTGCCCGATCTTGCTGGCGCTCCCCCGGATCTTCGGCAGGTCGGGGTCGAGTTCGCAGATGACCTTGTGGCGCTTGATCTTGTTGTGCACCAGGCGCAGGCTGGCCCCGATCGAATCGTTGAGGTCGACCGGGTCGGCGACCGACGGTTCTTCCGAGCGCGCGAATTTCTTGAGGTCGCGCACGATGTCGGCGATCCGCACGGTCCCGCCCGACATGTCCTTGAGCAGGGTGGCGATGTGCTGCCGGAAGACGGGGTAGGGGAGCCGCGCAACCTTGAAGCCGGGGTGGGCTTCGGCGTGGCGGTCGACTACGGGCAGCATGCTGTCCATGGCCTCGCCCAGGATGCGCATGTTCCCCTGGATGAACTGGATCGGGTTGTTGATCTCGTGCGCCATCCCGGCCGAAAGCCTCCCGAGCGACACCAGCTTTTCCGACTGGACCAGCTGCTGCTGCTTTTCCCGCAGCTCGCGGTTGGCCGCCTCCAGGTCGGACGATTTCTTCCCGAGCAGCGCGCTGGAGTGGGTGATCCGGGCCTCGCGGTCGCGCAGGTCCTGGATGATGGTCGAACTCATGTAGATGATGCTGCAGAGCGTCACGAGCAGGGCTCCGCTGACAGCCAGGATGTGCCAGGCGCTCTGGTGCCGGGGGGCGAACTGGCCGACGGCGTAGTGGGGGAGGATGCCGTGGTATTCGAGCAGGACCACGGCCAGGAAAAGGAGGAAGGCGAAGAGCCCCTGCGCCCAGACCTGCGGCCGCCGCAGCATCAGGCTGCCGATCATGACGTGCAGCAGGTAGAGGAGGATGAACGGGTTGTCCACCCCGCCGCCGTAATGGACGACGGCGGTCAGGGAGAGATAGTCGGCGCAGATCTGCAGGTTGGCCGCGCGCTGCGCGCGCCAGGGGAAGTGGACTCCCTTGCGTTCGATGGCGCGGTGGCGCAGGAAAAAACCGAGGTTGTAGAGGAAGATGAGCCCGCCGACGGCGAGGATGCGGCCGTAGGGGAGGTCGACGCCGAACATCCGGCAGAGGAAGGTGGCGAGGAGCAGCCCGGCGATGAACCCCCACCGCATCCTGATGAACCACCCGAGCCTGCCGAAGAGCTCCTTTTCGAGGAAAAGCCGATCCACCATAGAGAGTCCGCCAGTAGCCGGCGGCGGGTCTCCGGGTGGGGACCCGCCGGCTGCCGACTACTATCTAACGCTTACTCCAATTCCGCAAGCTTCTTCTCCAGGACCGCGTCCAGGGTGGCGTAGGGGAAGATGTTGGCCGTCGACGCCGTGGCATCGATCCGGATCGGTTCCAGGCTCCGGATTCCGACGGCACCGTCCGGCCAGGCGGCCCCCCGCTCACGGAGGCTTTCCAGCTCCGCGGCGTCGAGCCCCAGCGCGGAGGAGAGCCCCCGGCGCAGTTCGGCCGGGTCGGCCGCGGGGGCCGGGGCCCCGAGCGCGGCCGCCAGCCGGGCCAGGATGTCCACGTTCGCCATCCCCCCCGCGGGGCGGCTCGCCCTCTCGACCCTGCCGATCCGTCCGTCGAAGCTGACGACGGTCCCCGCGCTTTCGGCCAGCGTCGCCGCCGGGAGCACCACCTCGGCCGCCCGCGCGGTTTCGGTCAGGAAATGGTCGATCACCACCAGCGACCCGAGGCCGCCCAGTTCCCGGTGCGCGCGGTAGTCGCCGAACGGGTTCTCGAACAGGACCAGGGCCGTCCGCATCCGGTCGGGGGAGAGGGCGCGGTCGATGCCCGCCAGCCGGGCCCCGACGCTGTTGCAGTCCGAGTGGAGCAGGAGCAGGCCCGCGCCCGGGCTCCCGAGATGGCCCGTGAGGGCCAGGAGCTGGGCGAGCGCCTTGAGGTCGTCGACCGACCGTTCGAGCGTGTCGTCCAGGTCGTAGACGGCGACGATCTTCCGGGCGTGCGCGATCCGGTCCACGGCGGCCTGGATCTTCGCCGCCTCCACCCCGGAAACCTCGGCCGCCCCCTCCGGGGTCAGCGCCGCCACCGATTTGCGGAGCGCCTCGAGCCCCGGAACCCCGGCGCCGGCCTCCGGCCGGCCGAGGACCCGGGCGAGCATCGCCCCGTAGAGGATGCCGGCGGTGCCGCGGCGCGCATCCAGCCAGAGGTCCTCGGGGCGCACGAGGTCGATCGGGGCGGAGTTGACCGCGATCATCTCCGCCCCGGCGCGCAGCGCCCGCCTGACGGCCATCCCGAGCACGGGGTGCGTGGCGCCAGGGTCTGCCCCGGCGAGGAGGATGAGATCGGCGCCGGCCAGGTCTTCCATCGCGCAGGTGGACGCCGTCCGGCCCAGGATCCCGTCCAGGTCGTGGCGGGGGCCGCCGCGCCGGGAGCGGCCGTAGCTGCCGACCTGCCCCGTCCCCAGGGCGTCGGCGATGCGGGCGACCAGGAGCGATTCCTCGATCGTCATCCGGGGGGCCGCCAGGAGCGCGACCGATTCGGCGCCGCCGGTTTTCACCCCCCTGCCCAGGGTCGCGGCGGCCGCCTCGAGGGCCTCATCCCAGCCGGTTTCCTCCAACTTGCCGTTCTTGCGTACCAGCGGCCGCTTCAGGCGGTCGGGCCCCTGGACCAGGCCGGTGCCGAAGCGCCCCTTCCGGCAGAGTTCGCCCCGGCCATCGTCCAGCGTCTTCGGGGCGGTGGCCCACAGGAGGCCGTCGGCGGCCACGTTCAGGTCGAGGCGGCAGCCGACCGAGCAGAAGGTGCAGACCGAGGGGACCCGGGTCGTTTTCCACGGCCCCTGCCGGCTGTACTGGAACCGGGCCTCGAGGGCGCCCGTGGGGCAGCTTTCGACGCACGCGCCGCAGGCGATGCAGTCGCTCTCGACCATCGACTTTCCGAGCGCCGGGCGGACGGTCGTGTCGAACCCCCGGCCGACGAAGCCCAGCACGCCGAGCCCCACGATGTCGGAGCAGGTCCGGATGCAGCGGCCGCAGAGGATGCACTTGTTGGGGTCGAGCGAGATCAGGGGGTGGCTCCGGTCGACCTTGTGCCGGCGCACCTCCCCGGTGAGGCGCGCGAGGTCCACCCCGTATTCCCCCGCGTAGCGCTTGAGGTCGCAGTGGAAGACCGACTTGCAGCCGCACTCCATGCAGCGCACCGCCTCGTGTTTGGTGTGCGGTTCGTCCAGGCCCGTTTCCACCTGGGCAAAGTCGCGTACGCGCTCCGCCGCCTCGCGTTCGGGCATCCGGCAGCGCGGTTCGAGCTCCACGGTCGCGAAGGTTTCCTTCGGGATCGCGCCGAAGAAGTCGCGGCGGCTCTTGAAGTCGGGCTCGGGGGCGACGGCCTCCCCGCAGGTGAGGTACTGGTCGATGGCGAGCGCCGCCCTGCGCCCGTGGGCGATGGCGTCGATGACGGTCGAGGGCCCCAGCACCACGTCCCCGCCGGTGAACACCCCCTTCACGCTCGATTCCATGGTGCCGGCGTTCGCTTCCAGCGTGGCCCAGCGGTTGGCCGCGGGGCGCGCCTCCTCGGGATCCCCCTCCAGGGCCGAGAGGTCGGTGTCCTGCCCGATGGCGGCGAAGATGTAGCTGCATTCGATGTCGACCACGGCCCCCGGGATCGGGACCGGCTTGCGCCGCCCGCTCGCGTCCGGCTCGCCGAGTTCCATGCGCTGGCAGCGCAGCGCCCGCAGCCTGCCGTCCTCCGCGACCAGTTCCAGGGGCGCCGCCAGCAGTTCGAGCTTGGCCCCCTCGGCCTCCGCCGCGTCGACCTCCTCGTGGTGCGCCGGCATCTCGGTGCGGGTCCGGCGGTAGACGATCGTCACACTCTCCGCGCCGCAGCGCAGGGCGCTCCGGGCGGCGTCGATGGCGCTGTTCCCCCCCCCGACGACCACCACCTTCCCCTTGAGCTCCGGTTTCCCTTCCAGTTCGCAGTCGCGCAGGAAGTCGAGGGCGGAACTGACCCCCACGACGGAGTCCTCGTTCTCGAGCCCCATCTTCTTGCCGAGCGGGGCGCCGAGGGCGACAAAGACCGCGTCGTACCCCCCCGCGCCGCGCAGGCCCCCGAGGGTGAAGTCCCTGCCGAGGGCCTTGCCGGTTTCCACCCGGATGCCGAGATCGAGGATCCCCTGGATCTCGGCGTCCAGCTCCTTGCGCGGCAGCCGGTATTCGGGGATGCCGTAGCGCAGCATTCCCCCCAGCTTGGGGAGGGATTCGAGGATCGTCACCCGGTGCCCGCGCCGGGCCAGGTAATTGGCGCAGCTCAGCCCCCCCGGCCCCCCCCCGACGACGGCCACGCTCTTGCCGGAATCGGCGACATCGGCGGGTTTGCGGGGCGGGGTGCCGTGGCTCTCGGCGACGTAGCGCTTGACGAAGTTGATGCCGACCGGCTCGTCCACCTGGTTGCGCAGGCAGGCGACCTCGCACTTGCGGACGCAGACGCGGCCGCAGACCACCGGGAGCGGGTTCCGTTCGCGGATCAGGTCGAGCGCCTCCTCGTGGTACCCCAGAGCCGAGAGGCTCAGGTAGCCCTGGATGTCGACCCCGGCGGGACAGGCGCGCTGGCCGGGGCAGACGCAGTCGGCGTAGTGGTCCGAGAGGAGGAGTTCCAGGGCCGTTTTGCGCGAAGTGACGATCCGGGGGCTCCGGGTGGTGACCTCCATCCCGTCGCGGATCCGGGTCACGCACGAGGGGAGCAGCCGGGGCGAGCCCTTGACCTCCACGACGCACAGGAAGCAGGATCCGTACGGTTCCAGCCTGGGATCGTGGCACAGGGTGGGGATGTCGTCGAGCCGATGGGCGCGCACCACGTCCAGGATGGTCTGGCCCGAGTCCCCCGACACCTTCCGGCCGTTGATCGTCAGTTCCACTCGAAGCGTCTTTTTATCGATATCTAGTGCCATCTTCCTACCCGTATCCTTTATGGGCATGGTCGTGCGGACCCCGCCCCTATCTTTTTTCTATGGCCCCCACGTTGCAGACCGTGATGCACTTGCCGCAACGGATGCATTTGGCGTCCTCGATCGTGTGCGGCCGCTTCTTCTCCCCCGTGATGGCGCCCACGGCGCAGGCCGCGATGCAGAGCCCGCACCCGATGCATTTCTCCGGGATGACGGCGAACTCCACCAGGGCGAGGCACGACTTGGCCGGGCATTTGTGGTCCCGGATATGGGCGTGGTATTCGTCGAGGAAGTAGCGCAGGGTGGTGAGCACCGGGTTGGGCGCGCTCTGTCCCAGGCCGCAGAGCGAGCTCGATTTGATCTGCTCCCCGAGTTCCGACAGCAGGGCGATGTCCTCGTCCTTCCCCTTCCCGGCGCAGATCCGCTCGAGGATCTCGAGCATGCGCTTTGTCCCCACGCGGCAGAAGGTGCATTTGCCGCACGACTCGTTCTGGGTGAAGGAGAGGAAGAAGCGGGCCACGTCCACCATGCAGGTGGTCTCGTCCATGACGACCATGCCCCCCGACCCCATGATGGCCCCGGTCGCGGTGATCTGTTCGTAGTCGATGGGGGTCGCGCCCAGCGCGGCCGGGATGCAGCCCCCCGAGGGGCCCCCCATCTGGACGGCCTTGAACGGCCCGCCGGTGAGCGTGCCGCCGCCGATGTCGTAGATGACTTCGTTGATGGTCATTCCCATCGGGACTTCCACCAGCCCGCCGTGTTTGACCTTGCCGGCCAGGGCGAAGACCTTGGTCCCCTTCGATCCCTCCGTCCCGAGGGAGTTGAAGGCGGCGGCGCCGTTGAGAACGATCCAGGCCACGTTGGCCAGCGTTTCGACGTTGTTGATGCAGGTGGGGTGGCCCCAGAGCCCCGCTTCGACGGGGAAGGGGGGCCTCACCCTGGGCATGCCGCGCTTCCCCTCGATGGAGGCGATCAGGGCCGTTTCCTCGCCGCAGACGAAGGCGCCCGCCCCCTCCTTCAGCCGGACGCGGAACTCGAACCCCTTCCCGAGGATGTTGCTGCCGAGCAGCCCGCGGGCGGTCGCCTGGGCGATGGCGTGCTTGAGCCGCTTGACGGCCTCCGGGTATTCGGCCCTCACGTAGATGTAGCCGGCGTCGGCGCCGATGGCGTAGGCGGCCAGCGCCATCCCCTCGAGGATCGAGTGCGGGTCGCTTTCGAGCAGGCTCCGGTCCATGAAGGCGCCGGGGTCCCCCTCGTCGGCGTTGCAGATCACGTACTTGTGCGCGTCCCGGGACCCGGCCGCGAGCCGCCACTTGGTGCCGGTCGGGAACCCGGCGCCCCCGCGGCCGCGCAGCCCGCTGTCGGCGATCGTCTGGACCACCTCCTCGGGCGTCATCCGGGTGACGGCCTTTTCGAGCGCCTGGTACCCGGCGCGCGCCAGGTATTCGTCCAGGTTGTCGGGGTCGATGACGCCGCTGTTGCGCAGGGCGATCCGCCGCTGTTTCGACTGGGCGGCGCCGGCGTCGAGGACCCAGTCGGTCACCACGCGGCCGTTCCTGACATGTTCCTCGATGATGCGCTCGACCCGGTCCGGGGTCACGTTGCGGTAGAAGGTGCTGCCGCCGTCCCCGTCCTTGACCTCCACGAGGACCTCGGCGTGGCACATGCCGATGCAGCCGGTCTTTTTCAGGACCGCATCCCTGCCATCGGAGTCCAGGACCTCCGCAAACCGCTGATAGACCTTGAGGCCCCCGGCCGCCAGCCCGCAGGACCCGAGCCCCACTAACACTTCCCGCATAAAACCTCCGAAGATTGCCCCGGGTTGCGCACCCGGGCCGATAGGCCCCTCCCCCCGTTTCCCGGTCTCGTGGAATGGTTGCGGGGGAAGAGGGGCTAGGCCGTCGCCGACCGTGCTCCGCCGTCCGCTCCGGAAGCCTCGGCCGCTTTGGCCGCCTCGGCCGCTTTGGCCGCTTCGCGGCGGTACTGGCGGATCAGCTTCCGGACGGACTGGGGCGTCAGCCGCCCGTGAGTCTGGTCGTCGATCATCAGGGCGGGAGCCAGGCTGCAGCAGCCGAGGCAGGCCACGACCATGTAGGTGAACACCCCGTCCCCCGTCGTCTCGTCCGGGGCGACGGCAAGCTCGTCACTGATCACCTGGCCGATCGTCTCCGCCCCGACCACGTGGCACGCGGTCCCCTTGCAGAGGCGGATGATGTGTTTGCCCAGCGGCTTGGTGCGGAACTGCTTGTAGAAGGTGATGACGCCGCAGATTTCCGCCGTGGGGATCCCGGTGACGTCCGAGATCTGCCCGATGGCGGAGTCGGGGACGTAGCCGTAGCTGTCCTGGGCGGCCTGAAGCAGCGGGATGAGCATGCCCGGCTCACCCCGGTGCCTCCACAGCATCCGTTCAAACGCGGCCGGTACCCCCCGGGCGCTGTCCTCTGACTCAATCATGGTCTGCCTGCTCCACGCTTACTTGGATGAGAAATTCAACGTGTTCAGCTGCTTGATCCTGAGGATCCCCGGAATCAGGCGGATTTCGTTGCGGATCGCGCTCTGGATCTGCTGGGTGGAAGCCCCCTCGAGCAGAAGGATGATCCGCTTGCCGCCGTCGGTCACGTCGCAGTGAACCACGTGGTCGGTGAAATAGAGCTTCATGTAAAGGCTCGAGAGCCTGGCCGGGTCGACGTCGAGGATGGCGTAGGACGCGGCCTTGCGCAGGTTGCGCCCGCCGCCGGTCTCCCCGCTCTCCTCCTTCATCGCCTGGACCTTTTCGTAATCCTGGATGAACTCCTCGAGTTCGCGGGGGATGGCGGGCTTCTGCGAACAGTGCAGCTCGTACGTTTCCACCCCCTCGAGCGACTTCATCTGCTTCTCCACCAGCTGCTGGAGCCCCTGGCGGTCGTGCGCCTGCACCAGCAGCACGATGTCCCAGTCGCCGATCACCGGGTCGCAGTAGCAGACCCCTTCCGCGTAATTGAGCCTCGCGAAGATCTCGGGGAGGTCCGCTTCCTTCTTGCCGCGGACGAAGACCAGCCCGCTCGCCAGTTCGCCCGGCTCCTCCGTCGCCTTCGGTTCGGGCCGGGGCGCGCCGGCGGGGACCAGGGTCTTGATCCGGGCCACCAACTCGTCCATTTCGAAGGGCTTGTCGAGGTAGGTGCTGCCGCCGTGGCTGTGGACGGCGTTGATCGTGTCGTCGTTGCCGTAACCGGTGATGACGACCACCGGGAGTTCCTCGTAGATCGATTTGAGCACGGAGAGGATCTTCAACCCGTCGATGTCGGGGAGGCGCAGGTCGAGCACGACGCATCCGAAGGGGTTCTGCCGCGATTCGGCCGCCTTGATCTTCGACAGGGCGGACAGTCCCTCCTCGCATTCATCGACTTCAAATCCGTGCTGGGCGAGCCCTACCATGACCTGGCGGCGCACTGCGGCTTCATCGTCCACTATCAGAACTCTGGGTTGTATGCTCATCGTTTTTTCCTTTCATGGCCGGGGATCCCGGGATCGCCGGCAAATGTTATGTATAGGTCCGATGGCATCTAATGCATGATTGGGGCCACACCGGCCGCCTTGGATATAGTGCTGAAAATGAAGGGATTAGGTCAAGTACAACGGCAGGCTGGGGGCCGTCGCCAACTGTTAAGGAATTTAACATCAGATGCGTAAAATGTTTATCTTCCGTGATATAGCCCCAGTGTTCAGGAATTTAACAGTAAACGATTTTATACCCCGATTCGGCCCTCGGAGTCAATCGATGGGTGAGTGCTGCAGATGCTGCCGGAAAAGCTCGAGCAGCTCGCGGCTGGCGGCAAACGGTGTGGCCCCCCCGCGCCGGACTTCGTCCATGAGGTGGGGCAGACGGGCCGCCACCCTCGGATTGGCGCGGAAAGACTCCTCCAGGCCCAGCATCACGAGTTCGTTCATCCATTCGAGCGCCTGCCGGCTGCGCCGCTCGGCCAGCAGTCCCCGCCGGTCCATCAGCTGCCGGTGGTCCAGGACCATCTGCCAGACCTCGTCGATCCCCTTGCCGTGGAGCGAGGAGCAGGTCAGGACGGGGGGGAGCCACCCGTCGGCCGGCGCGGGGAAGAGGTGGAGCGCGCCGGCGTACTCGATCCGGGCGCGGTCGGCCTTGCGCTGGTTGTCCCCGTCCGCCTTGGTGATGGCCATGCCGTCGAGCATCTCGATGATGCCCCGCTTCATCCCCTGGAGCTCGTCCCCCGCCCCGGCCAGCATCAGGAGGAGGAAAAAATCGGTCATGGAGCGGACGGCGGTTTCCGACTGCCCGACGCCGACGGTCTCCACCAGGATGTTCCGGTATCCTGCGGCCTCGCACAGGAGCATGGTTTCCCGCGTGCGCCGCGCCACCCCTCCCAGGTGGCCCCGGGAGGGGGAGGGGCGGATGAAGGCGTCGGCTTCCACCGCCAGCCGTTCCATCCGGGTCTTGTCCCCCAGGATGCTGCCGCCCGAAATGGGGCTCGAGGGGTCGACGCTCAGCACCGCCACGTTCTCCCCCCGGTCCCGGACGAGGTGCATGCCGAGCGCGTCGATGAAGGTGCTCTTGCCGACTCCGGGGACCCCGGTGATGCCGACGCGGCGGCTCCGACCGGCGTGCGGGAGGATGCGGTCGAGGATGAGGGCGGCGAGCTCGCCGTCGGAAGGGAGATCGCTCTCGATGACGGTGATGGCCCGGGCGAGGATCGCGCGGTCCCCGCCGAGGACCCCCTCCACGTAGCGCTCGGGCGGCAGGCGCCGGCGCGCGGCGCGGGGGGGAGTGCGAATGCTCTGATTCGGGGGTGCGGTCAAAGGGACGAAACCTCCGCCCCCGGCCGGGAGGCTTTCCCGACCGGGGGCCTGCGAAATCAGGCGCCGGGGTGCTGCATCAGCGCCTTCAGCACCTTCTGGGCGCAGAGGGGGATCACCGTGCCGGGGCCGAAAATATCGGCAGCGCCCGCCTGGTAGAGCTCCTCGTACGCCTGCGGCGGGATCACGCCGCCGACGAAGACCAGGATGTCCTCCCGGCCCAGCTTCTTGAGCTCGGCGATGACCTCCGGGACCAGGGTGGCGTGCCCCCCGGCCAGGGAGGAAGCCCCCAGGGCGTGCACGTCGTTTTCCACCGCCATCCGCGCCGCCTCGCGCGGCGTCTGGAACAGGGGGCCGACGTCGACGTCGAAGCCGAGGTCGGCGAACGCCGTGGCGATCACCTTCGCGCCGCGGTCATGGCCGTCCTGCCCCATCTTGGCGATCAGGATGCGGGGCCGGCGGCCTTCGGCTTTGGCGAACTCTTCGGCCAGCGCCGCCGCCTTCTGGAATTCCGGGTCCTGGCGGCTCTCGGAGGAGTAGACGCCGGAGATGGTCCGGTTCACCGCCTGGTAGCGCCCGAAGACCTTCTCGAGCGCCGAGGAGATCTCCCCCAGGGTCGCCCGCCGGCGCGCGGCTTCGACCGCGAGGTCGAGCAGGTTCCCCTCCCCCTTTTCCGCCGCGCGGGTGAGCGCGGTCAGGGCGGCGTCCACCGCCCCCTGGTCGCGCCCCGCCCTGGTGTCGGCCAGCCGGCGCAGCTGCGATTCCCGCACCGCCTTGTTGTCCACCACCAGGACGTCGAGCTCTTCCTCCTTCTCGGGCCGGTACTTGTTGACCCCGACGATGGTTTCGCGCCCGGAATCGATCAGCGCCTGCCGCCGCGCGGCCGCCTCCTCGATCCGCATCTTGGGGATGCCGGTCTCGATCGCCTTGGCCATGCCGCCCAGTTCCTCGATCTCCTGGATGTGGTGCCAGGCTTTCTGCATCAGCTCCTGCGTCAGGGCCTCCACGTAGTAGCTACCGGCCCACGGGTCCACCACCTTCGTGATGTCCGTCTCCTCCTGCAGGTAGATCTGGGTGTTGCGCGCGATGCGGGCCGAGAAATCGGTCGGCAGCGCGATGGCTTCGTCCAGCGCGTTGGTGTGCAGCGACTGGGTGTGGCCGAGAGCCGCGGCCAGGGCCTCCACGCAGGTGCGCGAGACGTTGTTGAACACGTCCTGGGCCGCCAGGCTCCAGCCGGAGGTCTGCGAGTGGGTCCGCAGCGCCATCGATTTCGGGTTTTTGGGGTGGAAGCCGCGGATGATCTTGGCCCACAGGATGCGCGCCGCGCGCATCTTGGCGATCTCCATGAAGTGGTTCATGCCGATGCCCCAGAAGAAGCTCAGCCGGGGGGCGAACTTGTCGATGTCCAGCCCCGCCGCGATCCCGGTGCGGATGTACTCCAGCCCGTCGGCCAGCGTGTAGCCGAGCTCGATGTCGGCGGTGCCGCCCGCTTCCTGGATGTGATAGCCGCTGATGGAGATGCAGTTGAACTTCGGCATGTTGGCGGAACAGTAGCGGAAGATGTCGCCGATGATGCGCATGGAGGGGAGCGGCGGGTAGATGTAGGTGTTGCGGACCATGAACTCCTTGAGGATGTCGTTCTGGATGGTCCCGGCCAGCTCCTGCGTCTTCACCCCCTGCTCCTCGGCGGCGACGATGTAGAAGGCCATGACGGGAAGCACGGCGCCGTTCATGGTCATCGACACCGACATCTGGCCGAGCGGGATCTGGTCGAAGAGGATCTTCATGTCCTCGACCGAGTCGATCGCCACCCCCGCCTTGCCGACGTCCCCCAGGACGCGCTCGTTGTCGGAATCGTAGCCGCGGTGGGTGGCCAGGTCGAAGGCGACCGAGAGCCCCTTCTGCCCGGCGGCGAGATTGCGCCGGTAGAAGGCGTTCGATTCCTCGGCCGTCGAGAATCCCGCGTACTGCCGGACGGTCCAGGGGCGCATGCAGTACATGGTCGAATAGGGCCCGCGCAGAAACGGCGGGATGCCGGCGGCGTAGTCCAGGTGTTCCATCCCCTTGAGATCGGCGGCCGTGTACACGGGTTTGACCGCGATCCCCTCGGTCGTCATCCAGGCGGCGGCCCGGTCCCGGGGTTCCGGGGCCGCGGACGGCCGCGGGCTCAGCTTGTAGTCTATTTTAGTAAAATCCGGTTTCATTGCCCGCTCCTCATTCCAAGTTTGTCCTGCCATTCCGTCAGGGTCGCGACGGCGTCGCTCCCCACGTGGACGAAGCCCCCGATCCCGGCGGCCCGCAGCGCCTCGATCTGGTCCTTGGGGTTGCCGGCGACCAGGACCGGGACCGTGACCTTCGGACAGACCTCCCGGGCCAGTTCCACGTATTCCGCATCGGAACTGCAGAGGACGATCAGGTCGGCCCCCGCCCCCTCGAAGCTTTCGCCGACGGCGATGTCGAAGCCGGCGCAGCCGAAGAAATTGAGGCAGAAGTTGGAGCGCGCGCCCCTCATCTTGACGTCACCGCGGGTGAGCAGGAGCACCTTCGGGTACCTTCCGGCCGCCCGGGCGTGCAGGACCGTGCGCCGCCGGATCGCTTCGAAAGGCTCCGCGACCCGGACCGCGGGCAGGGGAGCCGCGGTTTCGGCGGCGGGGAGGGCGTCGGGCGCCTCCTTTTCCGTGAGGTTGGGGTAGTTGTTCACCCCGACCAGGCTGCGGCGCCGGCTCGAGAGCGCCTGCGCGCGCGCGGCGCGCGCGGCGGAGACCGCCTTGCCGATCGACCCCGAGGCGAGGGAGTTCGAGTAGCCCCCCTCGGCTTCCACCTGCTGGAAGAGCTTCCAGGCCTCGCGCGCCATCGAGTCGGTGAGGGATTCGATGTAGTAGGCCCCGCCGGCCGGGTCGGCCACCGCGTCCAGGTGCGCCTCCTCCTGGAGGATCCGCTGGAAGTTGACCGCCAGGTGGGCGTCGAAGCCGAAAGGCTCGATGGTGAGCCGGTCGCAGCCGCCGATGACGGCGGAGAGCGCCTCCGTGGTCACCCGCAGCAGGTTGGTATGCCGGTCGTAGAGGCTCTTGTTGCGCTGCGGCGTGCGTGCGTGGATCCGCATCGGGCAGCAGTCCTTTGCCCCGAAAGCGGCCACGGCCTGCGCCCACAGCAGGCGCGCGGCGCGCAGCTTGGCGATTTCCATGAAATAGGCGGGCCCGACGGCGAAGACGAAGGTGATGCCGCGGGCGGCCGCGTCCACCGGCTGCGTGGCCGCAAGCCCGGCGAGCCGCTCCACCCCGGCGGCCAGCGCGTAGGCCAGTTCCTGGACGCCGTGCGCCCCGGCCTCGTGCAGGAGGTCGGCGCGGATGGCGCCGGGTTCGATCGCGCCCCCCTGGACGATTTCCCACCCCCGCTCCCCGCGGCTCGAGGCGAGCTGCGCCTCCAGCCCCGCGAGGTCTTCCTTCCGGTAGTAGGGGCGCAGCGCGATCCCTTCCTCGGTCCGGTGCACCAGCCGCTTATCGTAATCGGCCCCCTTGAGGTCGGCGGCGATCACCGCTTCCCACTCCGAGGTCGGGGTGGCGGGGAATTCCGCGGCCAGGCGGAGCCCTTCCCGGTTAGTGTCCGTCATGGGCGCCCTCCTGTACCACTTCCAGCAGGTACCCGAACGCGGCGTTCTCGGTGGCCTTGGGGTGGACGAAAAAGACCATCGTCCCGCGCGACCCCTTGCGGGGGGCCTTGTCGACGAGCTTGAAGCCGTTCGCCTGGAGATGGTCGAAAGCCTTCTGGATGTCCGCGACGCGCAGGGCCATGTGGACGATGCCCCCGCGGCCGCCGTTCTTCTCGATCTGCCTGGCGACGGGGGAGCCCTCGTTGAGGGGTTCGATCAGCTGCAGGAGGTTGGGGCCGTCCCCCACCCGCAGGAGCACCTCGCGGACCTGGTCGGTCCCCAGGATCTCCTCGCGGTGCAGTTCCTTGAATCCCATGGTCTTGTAGGCCTGGACGTGGGCTTCCAGCTCGCCGGGCCTGACGCTGACGGCGATGTGGTCGAAAAAGAGAAAGCCGGGGATCTGTTCCATCTGTGCGTTCGTCATCATTCAAACTCCACCAGCACCTGGCCGGACTGGACGCTGTCCCCCGCGTTGACGGGGATGGCCGCGACCTTTCCGGGGCCAGGGGCTGTAATATTCGTTTCCATCTTCATGGCCTCGAGCACCATCAGCACGTCGCCGGACTGGATGCTCTGTCCCACCTGCGCCGTCAGCTTGATCACGATGCCGGACACCGGGCTGCGGCAGACCTTGTCCTCGTTCACGCTCCCGCCGGCCGGGGCCGCGGGCGCCGCCGCGGGGGCAACGACGGGAGCGGCGGGCACGCGGATCGGCCCGAGCCCAAATCCGATCCCGCGCCCGGGATTGGGTGCTTCGGGCTCCACGGCCTCGACGTCCACCTCGTAGTTTTTGCCATCAATCGTTATGTTCAGTTTCACGCCGCCTCCTCGATTATTATAATGTGTGGGACGCCTGGATGTTGACGCGCCCCTGTTGCGCCCACGCCCGCGAGCTGAGCAGCCGGATGCGCCGGATGCGCACGCGCACCCCCAGGTAGGCGGCCAGGGCGGCCGATACGGCCGCCATCTCCTCATCGCTGATCTCCGGTTGCGGCGGAGCCGGGGATACCGGCGTCGCCGCCGCCGGGGGGGCCGCGGCGGCCGGGGATTCCAGCCTCCCGACCCGCTCGGCGAGCGCCGCGAGCTGTGCCTGGACCTGTTCCAGCATCTCGCCCAAATCTTTTGTCTTTACCGTCTTTGCCATGGGTATGTCCTCGGCCCTACAGCGGAATCAGGCCGTGCTTTTTGGCCGGCCGCAGGGAGCGTTTGGTGTTGAGGTATTCCAGCGCCTGGGCGATGTGCTGCCGGGTCATGGAGGGTTCGATGACGGCGTCCACCAGCCGGCGCCCCGCCGCCACGTAGGGGTTCGAAAAGGCCTCGCGGTACTTTTCGATCAGTTCCTTCCGCTTGGCCGCCTTGTTTTCCGCGTCGGCGATCTCCTTGCGGAAAACGATCTCGGCCGCGCCTTCGGCCCCCATGACGGCGATTTCGGCCGTGGGCCAGGCATAGACGCGGTCCGCGCCCAGGTCCTTGCCGCACATCGCCAGGTAGGCCCCGCCGTAGCTCTTGCGCAGGATCACGGTGATTTTCGGCACGGTGGCGGCGGAATAGGCGAACAGGAGCTTGGCGCCGTGGCGGATGATCCCGTTGTGCTCCTGCTGCACCCCCGGGAGAAAGCCGGGGACGTCGACAAAGGTGAGGAGCGGGACGTTGAAGGCGTTGCAGAAGCGGATGAAGCGGGAGGCCTTGTTCGAGGCGTTGATGTCGAGCACGCCCGCCTGGACCGCCGGCTGGTTGGCGATGATGCCGATCGGGCTGCCGGCGACGCGCGCGAACCCGACGACGATGTTCATGGCGTAGCCCGCCTGCACTTCCAGGAAGTCGCCGAAATCGACCACGCGCGTGATCACGTCGCGCACGTCGTACCCCTTCTTGGGGTTGGTGGGGATCACGTCGTCCAGCTCCGGGTTGGGGTCGACGTTGGGGTCGCCCTCCGCCTGCGGCGGGTCCTCCAGGTTGTTGGCCGGCAGGAAGCCCAGGAGCTTCTGGCACAGGGCGATGGCGTGGTTGTCGTCCTCGGCGATGAAGTGGATGACGCCCGAATTCGCCATGTGGGCGTCGGGCCCCCCGAGCTGTTCCGACGTCACGTTTTCCCCGGTGACGCTCTTGATCACCGAGGGGCCGGTGATGAACATCTGCGCCTGGCGGGTCTGGATGATGAAGTCGGTCAGGGCGGGGCTGTAGGCCGCGCCGCCGGCGCAGGGGCCGCAGATGAGCGAAATCTGGGGCACGGCGCCCGAGAGCATGACGTTGGTGTAGAAGACCTTGCCGTAGCCGGAGAGGGAATCGATCCCTTCCTGCACGCGGGCGCCGCCCGAATCGTTGATGAAGACGAAGGGGGAGCCGGTCTTCAGGGACTGCGCCATGATCTCGGCGACCTTGACGGAGTGGACCTCGCCGGCCGAACCGCCGGCGACGGAAAAGTCCTGGCTGGCCAGGTGCACCAGCCGGCCGTCGATGGAGGCGGCTCCGGTCACCACGCCGTCGGCGGCGAACTCCTTCCCCGCCATCCCGAACATGACGGAGCGGTGCTCGGCGAACAGGCCCGTTTCCTCGAAGCTGTTCGGGTCCACCAGGGTCTCGATCCGCTCGCGCGCCGTCAGTTTCCCTTCCTTGTGCTGCTTTTCAAGCCGTTCGGCGCCGCCCCCCAGCATGGCTTTCTTGCGCCGCTTACGCAGTTCCTCGATTCTTTCCTGCATGGTCGTATTGGACATGTCGAATGATCTCCCTTCAGGCCGGTGTGACCGTGACCTGGTGCGTGATTCCTTTGAGCTTTACGTTGTAGGTGATGGGCGAGCGTACGGGCCCCTTGCCGTTGTCGACGACGGGGGCCGCGGCCGGCGCGGCGGCCGGCTGGGCGCCCGGGTCCTTGCCCAGGTTCTTCGGCCCCTCGTCCCGGGTGGCGAAAAACTTGGGGGCCACCTGCGGGAACATGGCGAAAGTCAGTACGTCCTCGTCCGACCCGTTGCAGCCGGGGAGTTCCAGGGCCGCCTTGCGCAGGTCCTGCCATTCCGGCTTGAGCAGGTCGGCGGGGCGGCAGGTGATCGGTTCCTTGCTGGACTTGCCGGCCGCGATGGCGATCACCTCGGGGTTGCGCGGGCCGATGGTCTCGCCGTAATACCCCAGCATCAGGTCGACGAATTCGCCCGTCAGCACCTTGTACTTGCCCATCAGGACGTTGAACACCGCCTGGGTGCCGACGATCTGGCTCGAGGGGGTGACCAGGGGGGGGAAGCCGGCGTCGGCGCGCACCTTCGGGACCTCCGCCAGCACCTCGGCCATGCGGTCCCCCGCCTTCTGCTGCTTCAGCTGGCTTTCCATGTTGGAAATCATGCCGCCGGGGATCTGGCTCTCGAAGATCTCGGTCTCCACCCCGGTGATGTTGGAGAGGAACTCCTGGTACCGGGGGCGGATCGTGTTGAAGTACTGCTTGAGCTTCAGGATGCGGCCCTTGTCGAGGTCGGTGGTGAATTCGGTCCCCTGCAGCATCTCGACGACGCTTTCGGTCGGGTTGTGGCCGGGGCCGAGGCTGAGCGGGCTCAGCGCGGCGTCCACGCAGTCGGCGCCCGCCTCGATCGCCTTCATCAGGCTGACCAGGGTGACCCCGGTCGTGGCGTGCACGTGAACCTGGACGCGGGTCTCCTCCCCGCAGGCGTCCTTGATCCCCCTCACGAGGTCGTAGGCCGCCCGGGGCTTCAGCAGCGCCGCCATGTCCTTGATGCAGATGGAGTCGCAGCCGCGGTCCAGCAGCTTCTTGGCCAGGTCCACGAAGCCCCCGATGGTGTGCAGCGGGCTGACCGTGTAGCTGATGGCCCCCTGCGCGTGCTTGCCGGTGCGGCGCACGGCCGCGACCGCGCGCTCGAGGTTGCGGATGTCGTTCAGGGCGTCGAAGACGCGGAATACGTCGATCCCGGTCTCGGCCGCCTTCTCGACGAAGCGGTCCACCACCCCGTCTTCGTAGTGGCGGTACCCCAGCAGGTTCTGCCCGCGCAGCAGCATCTGCAGCCGCGTGTTGGGCATCAGCTTGCGGAAGGTGCGCAGCCGCTCCCAGGGGTCTTCGTTCAGAAATCGGATGCAGGAGTCGAACGTGGCGCCCCCCCAGCATTCGACGGACCAGTACCCCGCCTTGTCCAGGTCTTCGCATGCGGGGACCATGTCTTCCAGGGACATCCGCGTGGCCATCACGCTCTGGTGGGCGTCGCGGAGGATCAGCTCGGTAATATCGATTTTCTTGGTCATGTCCGGTTCTCTCTCGTGGCAAACGTTCGCCCTGTCCTTTTCCTCCATGGGGAGAAAACAACCAGGGCCTATTAATAAGGACGTGTGGTGATCGATGCTATGAATCCGGAAACCCTCCGCCGTCCGGGGAAACCTCTCCGGTGACGGGGGCCGGGGGATTTCGAAAACCGCCTTTCGCCCGACTGCAACCAATCTTCAAATCATTCCACAAACTTATAATGATATAAAATCCATTAGTATCTTTCCAGCCCTCTTTGCCTCCCGGCTCGCTTCGGAGCCCGGGGCCGGATAAAGCATAGATATGACGATGCTTATTCTATGGGGCGGTTACGCCAGCTCCCGGGTCGCCGCTTCCGGGCGGGCGGGATCGAAGCGGACCAGCGCCAGTTCGGGCCCGTCGTGGGCGGCCGAGAGGGCGACGGTCCTCCCGATCCGCTCCTTCCAGGTCCCGGTGATGCGGGCCGATTCGTGGATGTGCCCGTGCAGCGTCACCAGCGGCTGCCTCGCTTCGATGAAGCGCCGGATGGCGATGCTCCCCACGTGAACGTCCAGTTGGACATGCTTGTACCTCTTCCCGTCCAGGGCGGCGCGGTCCAGCCCCGTGTCGTAAGGGGGGGCGTGGAAGAGGAAGATGGCGCGTGCGAGGTCCCTCCCGCGGGTGAGCCGCTCGAGGTCCTCCCGGATCGTCTGGTGTTTCAGCACGCTCTCCGCCACGGGCACCGTCAGCCACCCCTCCTCGGGCGCCACGCAGAGGGGGTCGAGGTACCGGGACACGTCGTAGCGCTCCCAGTCCTTGAGCATGAAGGGGGTGGGCGGGACGAAGGCGTAGCCGTAAACGGCGTAGTCGCCCCAGGAGGCCGCGGCGTCGTGAACCTGGCGCCAGAGCCCCCGGGCTTCGTGCCGCCCGAGCGCCTCCTCCTCGGTCCGGGCGTCGTCGTTGCCCGGGATCAGGAAGACGGGGGGGCATTCGGGCCCCAGGCTGGAGTGGAGGCGCAGGAACCCGGGGGCGAAAAAGTCCTCGACGAAGCTCTCGTACTCACCCGCGCCCGCGGCGGAGCCGAGGCCCGAAGGGAAGAGATCGCCCCCCATGAATACGGCCGCGGGGATTTCCCGCTCCATGGCCGCGAACAGCTTCCGGTAACGGTCCTCGCGACCGTGGAGATCCGACACGAAAAAACACCCGCCCATACGCGCTCCTCACCCTAATGATAGGGGAAGCGGGCGCCGTTGACCATGGGGAGGGTCAGCCCCCCGCCCCTCCGCCGATGGGGATGTACAGGGCCGGGTCGCCGGCGGCCCCGATCTTGACCGCGTAGCTGGTCCGGTTGCGGATGTCGCGGTCGGTGACGAGGTGGACGCTGAGCAGGCCGTCCGTCCGGTGCCCCGTTTTCAGGTAGTTCAGGTGGGCGAGGCAGAGGCTCCACCCCTCCAGCCACGCGAGCAGGTCTCTTTCCTGGGCCTTGGTCCCGGCGAAGTGGACGAGCAGGTCGATGTCGCTCTCGGGGCCGGCGGTGCCGTTCTGGGTGCTCCCGAACAGGTAGAGCGCCCGGACGCCGAACCGCACCGGGTCGAGGAGCTCGGCGATGCGCTCCACGCTCTCCAGGCGCCAGCGCCAGTGGAGGTTGACCCCCGGCTCCGCCGCTCGCCCCGGGGCCGACCCTGCGCCGGCGCCGCCGAAGGCGAACGACGCTTCCGACGCCGCTTCCGGGAGAGGCTCCGCGAGCAGGGCCATCGCCTCGCCCAGTTCGCCGTTCATCAGGACCTGCAGGAGCTTCCCCGGGGCCGTATCGGCCACGTCGATGACGCGCACCGTTCCGGCCAGGTGCGCGAACTCGGGGAGGAGGTCGGCCAGCCGGTTCGGGGAGCCCTCGAAGAAGGCATCGTTGAACAGGGTGCCCCAGTCGCCGGGATAGAGCGGGAGGTAGCGGATCGACGCCTCCACCAGGTCCTGGAAGAAGTGGGTGCCGAAGGAGAGTTCCGGGACGTAGTCCTGCCGCTTCAGGGCGATTTCCACGAGCATGGCGGTGTTGTTGATGTCCGAATAGGAGACGCTCACCCCCAGCCGGATGTCGCCGCGGCTCCCCCAGCGCCCCGGCCCCATGAGGATGAACCGGCGTTTGGGCAGGAGCTGGTTCAGCGCGGCCACGGCCCGGCCGACGGCGAGCATCTCGGCCCGGCCCGGCAACTCGGCGTACCGGCGGGGGTCGACATAGACGATGTGGGTGAGGTTGGGGATGGCGGCGTTGGTGACGTGCCGGTTGGCGGTGAACAGGATCCGGTCCCGCGGGATGTCCCGCGGGATCGGGGGGGGCTGCGCACTCGGGCTGTAGCTCTGCGGCCGGCACTGCACCAGGTAGAGATCGGTGCCGTCATGCGCGAACTCCAGGTCGATGGGCGCCCCGAATTCCGATTCGAGCGTGCGCAGGATCTCCGCCGCCTGCTCGATGAAGGGGGTCCTCCCCAGCAGCCCCTCGAAGGTCACCACCCACCGGTCGGCCTCCCCGTCCAGCCCGCCGCTCCAGGGCTGCACCAGCCGGCCGTCCTCGAGGATCGAGACGAGCTCGTGGACCATCGGGTACTCCCCCCCGTGCCGGCGGAGGAGTTCCCGGATCTCGACCGTTTCGAACAGGCCCGACTCCAGGTTGATGACGTCGATGCGCCGCGGGGAATAGCGCACCTTCTCCTCGACGGTGGCGTTGACCCGCAGCGTCGGCTGGCCCGGCGAGACGAGGACCGGGTAGTCGTCCTGTACCCGGTCCACCGCCCGGGTGCCGAGCCCGGGCACCATGCGCAGCAACCCGTCCTCGCGCCGCAGGCGGCGGGACCACTGGTATTCGTTGCGGCTGAAGGCCACGCCCGAGAAGGAGGGGAGGTACCAGGGGCCGACGCGGGTCCCCACCACCTCCTGGATCATGATCCCCATCTCCTCGTGGAAATCGGTCAGCCCCCGCTGCGCGCGGTAGCCGATCGGGTCGGGGCCGAAGGTGGAGGCGTACACCTCCGCCACCGCGTCGAGCAGTTCGAGCATGCGCTGGCGCTTGGTCCCCCGGTTGGCGATGAAGAGGCTCTTGTATTTGCCGGCGAACGAGGTCCCCCGGCTGTCCTCGAGCAGGCTGGAGCTGCGCACGATCAGCGGGACCTCGCTGAGGTCGTCGAGCGCGATCGACAGCCCGTTGACGATTTCGGGGGGGAAGGAGGCGCTCTTGAACACCTGGACGATGGCGGGGTACTCCCCGCGCACCTGGCCGATGTCCTTGTACTTGTGCTCCGCGATCTCCTCCAGGTCGTTGTGGTTGATGAAATCGTAGAGGCCGTCGGAGGTGATGTGCCACGTCTTCGGGGTCCGGACCCCCTTGAGGAGGGGGCTCTCCCCCTCCTTTTTTTTCAGGATCTGGGAGGCGACGAAGAGGCCCGCCCCTTTCCCCCCGAGCCGTCCGTGGCTTTCCGCCGGGTAGATCGTCCGTTCGAAGAGGCCGTGGAAATCGTTGACGCTGATGAACTGCTTGGCCACCTGCACGAACTCCGCGTCGTCGCTCAGGATCCGCTGGATCAGCGAGACGCGGAAGGTGCGTTCGCGCGGGGAGGAGAGTTCCACCCCCTGGGGGATGAGGTGACGGTAGCGTTCGATGGCGCCGGAGATCTCGTGCAGGGAGGAATTGGGGTTTTCCAGCGCCTTGATCAGGAACCCGGACCGGTCCTCCTGGATCCATTTATGGATGAAGGCGAGAATCTCGCTTTCCCCCAGGTGCTTCCCCGCCAGGCGGAAGATCTCCTCGCTCGCCGACTGGAGGTCCTCGACCGCCCCCATCCTGAGCGGGCGGTTGTCGTCCGGTTCCTCCTCCTCGTCCTCTCCCTTCAGGGACGGGCTGATCCGCTCCAGGATGCGGTGGGCCTTCTCGAAGCCGGACCAGGAGAGGTGGTTCAGCATCTTCCGGGAGATGCGGGTGAGCAGCTTGGGGTCCGTCCGGCGCAGCAGGTCCAGGATCACGGCCCACTCGGAGGAGGGCCCTTCCTTCAGTTTGCTGGTCTCGAAGACCGATTTGAGCTTGGTGTGCAGGATCCGGTGCCTCAACCGGTCCGCGATCGTGTTGACGAGCTTTCGTTCTTCCTTGAGGAAGGGACCCTCGTCCGCGGGGGGGCGCTCCTCGGTGTAGCAGACGCTGATGCGGCCCACGACCTGGTCCTGGACCAGGAGGTCGGCATGCTGCATCCAGGGGGTGGGAAGGTACCCGTCCGACCGGGCGTCGATGTCGTCGTAGACGATCCGGGCCTGGCAGATGTCGGGAAACTGCCACCCCGACGGGAGGGTGCGGACGATGTTCCGGAAGGTGTCTTCCAGGGGGAGCCCCGGCTTGCTCAGGACCTCCTCGATCTCGTAGAGGCAGTTGAGTTCCTTCGCCCGCTCCTTGAGGTCGACCAGGAGCTTGTTCAGGGATTGGCTTTCCATGGCCCCCTCCCGGGATCACCGCGGCGCTCAGCGCTGTTCCCCCCGCCCGGCGTGCGCCGGGCGGGGGGGGAGGATCAGCACCAGCCCCGGTCCTTGCACGCGCGCGCCACGCGGTTGACGGCCAGGACGTAGGCGGCGTCCCGCGTCGGGATCCCCTGCTTCCGGGCGACGTCCACCACCGCGTGGAAGGCGTTCGTCATCTTGGAGTCGAGCTTGTCGAACACTTCCTTCTCTTCCCAGTAGTAGTTCATGTTCCCCTGGACCTGCTCGAAGTAGCTGCAGGTGACGCCGCCGGCGTTGCAGAGGATATCGGGGATCATGAAGATGCGGCGCTTCTCGAGCAGCGTGTCCCCCTCGGGCGTCGTCGGCCCGTTGGCGCCCTCGGCGACCAGCTTCACCCGGTTGTGGATCTTCGGGACCGTGTCGGCCGTCAGCTGGTTCTCCACCGCGGCCGGGATCAGGATGTCCACGTCCTGTTCCAGCCACGCTTCGCCCGGCAGGATTTCGTACCCCAGGTCCTGCGCCTTGGACCGGTTGATGGTGCCGAAGGGATCGCTGATCGATTTGAGCTCGTCGAACCGGATCCCCGATTTCTTCCGGCAGCAGAAGGTCTTGTTGTCGGTGGGATCCCAGCTCGACACGGAAACGACCATCCCGCCGATCTTGTGGTACAGCTCCACGGCGTACTGGGCCACGTTGCCGAACCCCTGGATGCTGGCGGTGGTGTTTTCCGGTTTCAGGTTGAGCTCCTTGAGCGCCTCCCGCACCGTCAGGACCACCATGTAGCCCGTGGCCTGCGTGCGCCCGAGCGACCCGCCGATGCTGACCGGTTTGCCGGTGATGAACCCGGGATAGCGTCCCCCGGCGATCTTTTCGTATTCATCCAGCATCCACAGCATGTCCTGCGGGTTGGTCATCACGTCGGGGGCGGGCACGTCGAGATTCGGCCCGATGTCCCTGGCGATCTGCCGCACCCAGCCCCGGCAGAGCTGCTCGATTTCGCTGGTGCTGAGGTTGTGCGGGTCGCACACGATCCCCCCCTTGGCCCCGCCCAGCGGGATGTCCACCACCGAGCACTTCCAGGTCATCCACATGGCCAGGGCCCGGATGGTGTCGATCGTTTCCATCGGGTGAAACCGGATCCCCCCCTTGCACGGGCCGCGCGCATCGTTGTGCTGTACCCGGAAGCCGCGGAAGATCCGGATGCCCCCCTTGTCCATCCGGACCGGGATGCTGAAATGATATTCGCGGATGGGGTTGCGGAGCAGGTCCCGGGTCGGTCCGTCCAGTCCCAGCATGCCGGCGATCCGGTCGAACTGCTGCTGGGCGGTCACGAAGGGGTTGTAGGATGGTTCGGCCGGAGCGCTTTTCCTGATCGGAGGCGCCGCTGTTTTTTTTGCGGTCATTGACATGCCCTTCTCTGATATGTTCTGTTGACGATGTCGTCCGGAGAGACGCGTTTTCCGGGCGCGGCCATTTTAATGCATCCGGGTCCGTGCGGGACAGCAGAAAAGCGGGAACGGCGCACGGGCGGGGAGGACACGTGTCCGAGAAGATACAACTCAAGCCCGGGGGGATCGTGGCCCGGCAGGCCAAGGCCGGGATCGTGGTCGCCGCCCTCTTCATGCTCTTCGGCCTCGTGTTCGCCGGGGTCGTGCTCGGCGAGCAGGGTTCCTCGGAGCCGGGGATGTCGCTGCTCGTCGGGGCCTTCTTCCTGATCTGGGTCGTCGTCTGCCTCGTGCTCATCGTCTCCTTCGCCCGCGTGCTGAAGGCGGGCCGCGGGGCGGCGCCCGGTTCCCTGGGGGAGATCGTTGTCGAGGGCGACCCGGAAGACTTCGAATCGCGGCTGAGGCGGCTGGAAAGCCTGCGGCGCGACGGACTGATCACCGAAGAGGAGTACCGGGGCAAACGTTCCCAAATCCTCGGGGAACGATGGTAAAACAGCTCCGGGCCGGTGACGACGCCGCAGGCCCGCCGGAACCGAGGGTGTTTGCATGGCTCTGACATTCGAAAACGCGATCCTGATCGCTTCCATCCTGATCTTCATCTCCCTGATCGCGGGGAAGACGTCCTACCGGGTCGGCGTCCCGGTCCTGATCTTCTTCCTGGGGATCGGCATGCTGGCCGGTTCGGAAGGGGTGGGCCGCATCTACTTCAACAACCCCCTCGTCGCCCAGGCGATCGGCGTCATCGCGCTCAACTTCATCCTCTTCTCGGGGGGGTTCGAGACCGACTGGAAAACCATCCGGCCGATCGTGTGGCACGGCGTCAGCCTCTCCACCCTCGGGGTGCTCCTGACCGCCGTCTTCGTGGGGCTCTTCATCCACGCCATCACCGACTTCACCCTGTACGAGGGCCTGCTCCTCGGTTCCATCGTCTCCTCCACCGATTCGGCCGCGGTCTTCTCCATCCTGCGCTCCAAGAGCCTCTCGCTCAAGGGGAGGCTCCGCCCCACGCTGGAACTCGAAAGCGGCAGCAACGACCCGATGGCCTACGTGCTGACGATCACCTTCACCCAGCTGGTCTCCAACCCGGAAGCCTCCCCGGGCGCCGTGACTCTCCTCTTCTTCCGACAGCTCGTGGTCGGGATCGTCCTCGGGCTGGTCATCGGGTACCTGGGGGCGAAGGTGTTCAACCGGATCCGGCTCGATTACGAGGGGATGTACCCGGTCCTGATGATCGCCATCATGCTGTTCAGCTTCGGCGCCACCTCCTTCGCCGGCGGCAACGGCTTCATGGCCGTCTACCTGGCCGCCGTCATCCTGGGGAACCAGGAGCTGATCCACAAGCGGCAGATCCTCCGGTGGTTCGACGGCGTCGCCTGGTTCATGCAGATCACCCTCTTCATCACCCTCGGCCTGCTGGTCTTCCCGAGCCAGCTGATCCCCGTCATGGGGATCGGACTGGGCATGTCCCTCTTTTTGATCCTGGTGGGGCGACCGCTCTCCGTGTGGCTCAGCCTCCTACCCTTCCGGGGAAAGCGGCGGGGGAAGATGTTCATCGCCTGGGTCGGCCTGCGGGGGGCCGTCCCCATCGTCTTCGCGACCTACCCGCTGCTGGCCGGGGTGGAAAAAGCCCAGATGATCTTCAACATCGTCTTCTTCGTCTCGCTGACGTCGGTGGTGATCCAGGGAACGACCATCCCCTGGGTGGCGCGCCGGCTCCGGCTCCTGCTCCCCGTCCGGGTCAAGCGGATGACGCACGCCGATTTCGAGCTCACCGACAGCATCAAGTCGGAGTTCGTGGAAATCGAGCTGTCGAAGGCGAGCGCCGCGGTGGGGAAGCGGATCGTGGACCTGGGATTTCCCAAGGCGGCGCTCATTTCCCTGATCCGGAGGAACGGGACCTTCATCTCCCCCAACGGGACCACGGTCCTGGAGGCGGGGGACGTCCTGTGGGTCATCGCCGAGACCCGGGCCTCCATGCGGGAGGCGTACGCGGCCCTCGAAATCAAGGTCCCCGAAGACTGAGCGCCGCGGCCCGGCCCGGATGGGGCTACAGGTGGTAGTCCCCCGCCGCCTCGGGCTGGTAGACGATCTCCTCGATCTTCAGGTGGCGCGTGCCGTTGGGAACCTCCCACGTCACCGTGTCCCCCGCGCGGTACCCGATCAGGGCGGTGCCGATGGGGGCCAGGATGGAGATCTTCCCCTTCTCGAAATCCGCTTCGCTCGGGAACACCAGCTGGATCGACATCTTCTTTTCGGTGTCCAGGTCCGTCACCCGCATCTGCGTGTTCATGGTGACCACGTCGGGCGGGACCTTCTCGGACGGGACCACGACCGCCTGGTCCATCTCCTCCTCGAGGTGGGAGAGGTACTCCTTGTCCTTCTGGTTCCAGTACTGGGTCCCCTCGAGCAGCTTGCGAAGACGCTGCATATCGTAATCGGTGATATGAATACGCCGTTTTGCCATGGAACATCTCCTTTGATTCCCTGAATGCCCGGGCCGGAGGTCCGGTCGGGGTTGCCTGTCGTTTGTTTTGGCGGACTGTGATGCGAGCGGAGGTACAATCCCGGGGTCCCGGCGGCGGCCCGATCAGCAGGCGGCCGGGACCGGCGGATCGCAGAATTTTCGGGGGGAAATCCGGACTCCCGACCGATGACGCGCCCGAACCGGCATCCTGAAGTCTGTCATCGCGGCACCCATCGGCGTTCCCTCGGCCGGCCTCCCTGCGCCCGCGCGGGCGGATAGGGGCCGGAGATCTGGTATCATGAAACATATTCGCCGATGGGCGGGGGCGCGGCAATCGGGCATACGCTGGAATCGGTTCTCCCCGCAGATGAAAAAGGACTCATCCAACGGATCGAAGCCGGTCATCCAATGGATGGATACGGGGGGAGGATGCCGCACCGCCGCAACATCCCGAAAGACCAGCGCCGGATCCTGGCCGAACGCCTGAAGGAACTGGACTGCCTCTACTCCATCAGCAAGATCTCCGAAAGGAAGGGGCTGACGCTCGACGGGGTGATCCGGCGCATGGTCCAGGTGATTCCCGGGGCGTGGCAGTACCCGGCCGTCGCCGGGGGGCGGGTGACGCTCGAGGGGAAGGAATACCGGACCCGCAGGTTCGTCCCCGGCCCCTGGATCCAGCAGTGCCCCATCATCGTTCAGGGCGCCGTGGTCGGCGCCGTCGCCGTGAGCTACGCCGAGAAGCGCCCCGAGCGGGACGAGGGCCCCTTCCTCGAAGAGGAACGGAACCTGATCAACGTCATCGCCCAGCGGCTGGGGGAGGTGATCGAGCGCAAGTGGTCGGAACGGCGGCTGGTCGACTACCAGGAGAAGCTCCGGTCGCTGGCGACGGAACTCGCCGAGAGCGAGGAGCGGGAGCGGCGCCGGATCGCCCAGGCGCTGCACGACCGGATCGGACAGGTGCTGGCGCTCGCCAACATCAAAATCGGGGCTCTTCTGGATGCGTCGGCGGACCCGAAGCTTACGCGCGACCTCGCCGCCGTCCGGGCCCTGGTGGCGGAATCGATCGCCGAGACCCGTTCCCTGACCTACGACCTCAGCCCCCCCATCCTCTACGAGCTCGGGTTCGAGGCGGCCCTGGACTGGCTGGCGGAATGGATAGGGCAGCAGTACGGCGTGGTCGTCGAGATCGACGGGGACGGGCACGGGGTCCCGCTCAGCCTCCAGTGGCGCACCACCCTCTTCTCCGCCGTGCGCGAGCTCCTGGTGAACGTCGCCAAGCACTCCGGGTCGAAAAGCGCGCGGGTGCGCCTGCGAAAAAAAGGGGGTATGATCGGGGTGTCGGTGGCGGATACGGGGGTCGGGATGGACCCCGCCGGGCGGGGGAAGGCGGAGCCGGAGGGATTCGGCCTGTTCAGCATCCGCGAGCGGCTGGGCTCGATGGGGGGGGAGGTCGCGGTCACCTCCCGGCGGGGGAAGGGGACCACGGTGACCCTTTCCGTCCCCGTGGGGAAGCCGGAAACAACCTGACAGCGGGGGTGAGGCATGGCGGTTCGGATCGTGATCGTCGACGACCACAAGATCGTGTGCGACGGACTGAAGTCGCTGCTCGAGGCGCAGCCGGAGATCGACATCGTCGCGCAGGCGGCCGACGGTCGCGAGGGGGTGAAGCTCGCCCTCCGGCTCAAGCCCGACATCGTGATCATGGACGTGGCGATGCCCGGCCTCAACGGCCTGGATGCCGTGCGCCAGATCCTGGAGGCGGAGCCGGACATCCGGATCATCGCCCTTTCCATGCACGCCGACCGGCGCTACGTCACCGGCATGCTCTCCGCGGGGGCCTCGGGCTACATCCTCAAGCACTGCGCCTTCGAGGAGCTGGTGCGGGCCATTCCCATCGTGCTCTCCCGCCAGGTCTACCTGAGCCCGGCCATCGCCGGGATCGTGGTCGACGAACTCGCTTCCCGAGGCCCGCGCGCCCGGCCGTCCGCCTCCACCGTCCAGGCGCTCACTTCGCGGGAGCGGGAGGTGCTCCAGCTGATCTCGGAGGGGCACAACGCCCGGGAGATCGCCCTGCGCCTCAACCTGAGCGTCAAGACGGTCGAAACCCACCGCCGGCAGCTGATGGGGAA